>NZ_JAJAUY010000263.1 GCF_020532625.1 Streptomyces antimicrobicus
CTGCGCGGTTTCCGCATCGAGCTCGGTGAGGTCGAAGCCGTGCTGGCCGGTCATGCGGCGGTGTCGCAGGCGGCGGTGGTGGTCCGCGAGGACACCCCGGGCGTCAAGCGGCTCGTGGCGTACGTGGTGACCACGGACGCGGCCGTCTCGGGTGCCCAGCTGCGTGCCGCGGTCGGTGAGGTGCTGCCGGACTACATGGTGCCGTCGGCGGTGGTGGTGCTGGAGCGGCTGCCGTTGACGGTCAACGGCAAGCTCGACCGCCGTGCGCTGCCCGCGCCCGACTTCGGTGGTCCGGGCGGTGAGCCCGGGCGGGCCCCGCGCACCCCGCAGGAGGAGATCCTGTGCGACCTGTTCTCCCAGGTCCTCGGGGTCCCGGTCACCAGCGTCGACGACAGCTTCTTCGACCTCGGCGGCCACTCCCTGCTCGCCACCCGCCTGGTGAGCATGGTGCGGGCCGTGTTCGACGCCGAGCTGCCCGTCCGGGCCCTGTTCGAGTCGCCGACCGTGGCCGCGCTCGCCGGACTGCTGGACGGCGCCGCCGAGGGACGTACGGCCCTGCGCCCCGTCGCGCGGCCGGACGTCGTCCCGCTGTCCTTCGCCCAGCGCCGCCTGTGGTTCCTCAACCGCTTCGAGGGCGCCGACGCGACGTACAACATCCCGCTGGCCCTGCGCCTGGACGGCGAGCTGGACCGGGGTGCGCTCACCGCCGCCCTCGCCGACCTCGTCGGCCGGCACGAGGCGCTGCGCACCCTGTTCCCGGAGACCGACGGCACCCCGCGCCAGCAGATCCTCGACGCGGAGGCCGCCGCCCCGGTGCCCGCCGTGGTCGAGGTCGGCGAGAAGGAGCTGCCCGAGGCGCTCGCCGCGTCCGCCGGCTACGCCTTCGACCTCTCCTCCGAACTGCCCTTCCGCGTCACGCTCTTCGAGGTCGCGCCCGAGCGGCACGTCCTGCTGCTGGTCGTGCACCACATCGCGGCCGACGGCTGGTCGCTCACGCCGCTCGCCCGTGACCTGTCCCAGGCGTACGCGGCCCGCCGCGCGGGCGTCGCACCGCACTGGGAGCCCCTGCCGGTGCAGTACGCCGACTACACGCTCTGGCAGCGTGAGGTGCTCGGCGAGGAGGACGACCCGGACAGCCCGATCGCGCAGCAGCTCGCCCACTGGAAGGACACCCTGGCCGGGATCCCCGAGGAGCTGCCGCTGCCGTTCGACCGGCCCCGCCCGGCCCGTGCGAGCCACATCGGCGACGTGGTGCCCTTCACCGTGGACGCGGGGCTGCACGGCCGGCTCACCGAGCTGGCCCGGACCACCGGCACGAGCATGTTCATGGTCGTGCAGGCGGCGACCGCGGCCCTGCTGCACAAGCTGGGAGCCGGTACGGACATCCCGATCGGCACCCCGATCGCGGGCCGCACCGACGCGGCGCTCGACGAGCTGATCGGCTTCTTCGTCAACACCCTGGTGCTGCGCACCGACGTCTCCGGTGCCCCCACGTTCCCGGAGCTGCTGGCCCGGGTCCGGGAGACCGACCTCGCGGCCTACGCCCACCAGGACGTGCCGTTCGAACGGCTGGTGGAGGTCCTCAACCCCGAGCGCTCCACCGCCCGGCACCCCCTGTTCCAGGTCAACCTGACCTTCCACAACACGGCCTCCGTCGAGCCCGGGCTCGCCCTGCCCGGTCTCACCGCCGGCGGCCAGGACATCGCCCACACCGTCGCCAAGTACGACCTGTCCCTCAGCCTGACCGAGCAGCACGCGCCCGACGGCACGGCGGCCGGCATCGAGGGCGGCATCGAGTTCGCGACCGAGCTGTTCGACCGCGACACCGTCGAACTCCTCGCCGGACGCCTCGGCCGGCTGCTGGAGCAGTGGGCCGCGGACCCGGAGCTGACGCTCGACCGGATCGACGTCCTGGAGCCCTCCGAATGGGAGCGGGCCCTGGGCACCCCGGAGGCCGCGTTCGACCCGTCCGAC
>NZ_JAJAUY010000264.1 GCF_020532625.1 Streptomyces antimicrobicus
CGGCACCGACACCGGGCCGGACCTGGACCTCGGCGGGGTCACCGCCCGCGGCGAGGCCACCAACCTGGACGGGGCGAAGTTCGACCTCTCCCTCAACTTCCGCGCCGCCACCGGCCCGGACGGGCGCCCCGGCGCCCTGACCACCCACGTCGGCTACTCGGCCGACCTGTTCGACGCCCCGACCGTCCGCACGCTCCTGGACCGGATCGTGCGCGTCCTGGACGCCGTCACCACCGACCCGGACCGCCCCGTCGGCACCATCGAGCTGCTCGACCCGTCCGAGCGGGCCGCCCTGCTGTCCGCGCCCGTCCCGGTCACCGCGCCCGACGCCGTACTGGGCGAGCTGTTCGCCGCGCAGGCCGCCCGCACGCCGGACGCCACCGCCGTCGTCTTCGAGGACGAGCGCACGACGTACGCCGAACTCGCGGCCCGGGCCAACCGGCTGGCGCACCTGCTGGCGGCACACGGCGCCGGACCCGACCGGCTCGTCGCCGTGGCGCTGCCGCGCTCCACCGACCTCGTCGTGGCCCTCCTGGCCGTGCTCGCGGCGGGTGCCGCCTACCTCCCGGTCGACCCGGACTACCCGGCCGACCGCATCACCTACATGCTCGAGGACGCCCGGCCGGTCCTCCTCGTGACCACCACCGACGTCGCGCAGCGGCTGCCCGAGCCCGCCACCACCGGGGCCGCCACGCTCCTGCTGGACGCCCCGGAGACCGCCGGCCTGCTCGCCGCCGCCCCCGCCACCGCCCCGCGGACCGACGTACGGCCGCAGCACGCCGCGTACGTCATCTACACCTCCGGTTCGACCGGCCGCCCCAAGGGCGTCGTCGTCCCGCACCGGAACGTGACGCGGCTGTTCGGCGCGACCCGCCACTGGTTCGACTTCCGCGCCGACGACGCCTGGACGCTCTACCACAGCTACGCCTTCGACTTCTCCGTCTGGGAGCTGTGGGGCCCGCTGCTGCACGGCGGCCGCCTCGTCGTCGTCCCCCACGCGGTCAGCCGGGCGCCCGGCGAGTTCCTGAAGCTGCTCGCCGACGAGCGGGTCACCGTCCTCAACCAGACCCCGTCCGCCTTCTACCAGTTGATCCAGGCCGACGCCGACGACCCCGCGACCGGGGACCGGCTCGCCCTGCGGACCGTCGTGTTCGGCGGGGAGGCGCTGGACCTGCGCCGGCTGGCCGACTGGTACGAGCGGCACGCGGACGACGCTCCGGTACTGGTCAACATGTACGGCATCACCGAGACCACCGTGCACGTCACGTACCAGGCACTCGACCGCGTCCGCGCGGCCACGCTGCCCGGCAGCGCGATCGGCGAAGCCATCCCCGACCTCGGCCTCTACGTCCTCGACGACGCGCTGCGCCCGGTCCCGGTCGGCGCCGCCGGCGAACTCTACGTGTCCGGCGCCGGCCTGGCCCGCGGCTACCTGGGGCGGCCCGGACTCACCGCCGAGCGGTTCGTCGCGTGCCCCTTCGGGGAGCCGGGCGAGCGGATGTACCGCACCGGCGACGTCGTCCGGTGGCGCGAGCAGGGCCGACTGGAGTACCTGGGCCGGTCCGACCACCAGGTCAAGCTGCGCGGCTTCCGGATCGAGCTGGGCGAGATCGAGTCCGTGCTCGGCTCGTACCCGCAGGTCGCCCAGGCCGCCGTGCTGGTCCGGGAGGACCAGCCGGGCGACAAGCGCCTGGTCGGCTACGTGGTCCCGAAGGACGCGAGCGGCGTGGACGCGGCGGGCCTGCGCGCCCACCTGACCGCCCTGCTGCCCGACTACATGGTGCCGTCCACCACGGTGACCCTGGACGTGCTGCCGCTGACGTCGAACGGGAAGCTGGACCGCCGGGCGCTGCCCGCCCCGGTGTACGCGGGCGGGGCGGCCGGTCGTGGTCCGCGCACGCCGCGGGAGGAGATCCTGTGCGGTCTGTTCGCCGAGGTGCTGGGGGTGGAG
>NZ_JAJAUY010000265.1 GCF_020532625.1 Streptomyces antimicrobicus
TTCCACCCCCAGCACCTCGGCGAACAGACCGCACAGGATCTCCTCCCGCGGCGTGCGCGGACCACGACCGGCCACCGCGCCCCCGTACACCGGGGCGGGCAGCGCCCGGCGGTCCAGCTTCCCGTTCGACGTCAGCGGCAGCACGTCCAGCTCGACGAACGCCGCCGGCACCAGGGCCTCGGGCATCGTGGCCGCCACGTGGCGCCGCAGTCCGTCACCCGCGGGGAGCGTCGCACCGGCTTCCGCCACGACGTACGCGACCAGGCGCTTGTCACCGGGCCGGTCCTCGCGCAGCACGGTGGCGGCCCGCGCGACGGCCGGGTGTCCCTCGATCACCGTGTTGAGCTCGCCGAGCTCGACCCGGATGCCGCGGATCTTGACCTGGTCGTCGGACCGGCCGAGGTACTCCAGTTCTCCGCCGGCGGTCCACCGCACGACGTCGCCCGTGCGGTACATCCGCTCGCCCGGCTCCCCGAAGGGGCAGGCGACGAACCGCTCGGCGGTCATGTCGGGGCGGTTCAGGTAGCCGTGGGCCAGGCAGTCCCCCGCCAGGTACAGCTCGCCGGCGACCCCGGCGGGCACCGGGCTGAGCGCCTGGTCGAGGACGTACGTGCGCGCGTTCCAGACGGGTCCGCCCAGGGTTGCCGCCTCCGGCCAGTCGCGGACGTCGGCCGGGAGGACGGCGCCCGTGACGACGTGGCTCTCCGAGGGACCGTAGTTGTTGTGCAGGACGACGTCCGGTCGCGCGGTGTGGAACTCCCGCACCTGCGGGCTCAGCTGCAGGGCCTCGCCCGCCTGGAGCACGTGGCGCAGCGCGGACAGCTCCAGGCCCTGCTCGGTGGCGGCGGCGTACACGGCCGCGACGACCAGGTTGGGGGCGTAGAACTCGGTGATGCCCTCGGCGTCCAGCCAGGCCGCCAGCGCGGTCGGGTTCAGCCGGGTCTCCTCGTCGGGCACGCACAGCGTCTTGCCGTACAGCAGGGCCGACAGGATCTCCTGTTCGGCGACGTCGAAGCCGACGGCGCTGAACTGGGCCACCCTGGCACCGGGTTCGGTGGGCACGACCGAGGCGTTCCACGCCAGCAGGTTGGTGAGCACCCGGCCCGGCAGGACCACGCCCTTGGGGCGGCCGGTGGAGCCGGAGGTGTACACCACGTAGGCGGGCGCCTCGGGCGTCAGCGGCGCGGGGCGGTCGGCGTCGCCCGGGGCGTGCGTCGCGGCGGCGGCCAGCTCGGTGGCGACCGGCGCGGCGTCCAGGGCCAGGGCGTCGCAGGGCAGGCCGGCGGCCAGCTCCTGGACGGTCAGGACCGTGCGCGGGCGGGCGTCGGCGAGGACGAAGTCGATGCGCTCCCGCGGGTACGTCGGGTCGATGGGCAGGTAGGCCGCGCCCGCCTTGAGGATCGCGACGAAGGCGGTCATCAGCCGGGTGCCGCGCGGCAGCAGCACGCCGACCCGGTCGCCGGGCCCGATGCCGCGGGAGAGCAGGAGGTGGGCCAGCCGGTTGGCCCGCTCGTCGAGTTCGGCGTAGGTCAGCCGGTCCGTCGCCGTGGCGACCGCCACGGTGTCCGGGGTGCGGGCGGCCTGGGCGGCGAAGAGCTCCGGGAGCAGGTCCCCCGGCAGGGGCGTCGCGGTGGCGTTCCAGCCGGTCAGCAGCCGGTCGCGCTCCTCGGCGGCCAGGAGGTCGAAGGTGCTCACGCGCCGGTCCGGGTCGGTGGTGACGGCGTCCAGGACGCGCACGATCCGGTCCAGGAGCGTGCGGACGGTCGGGGCGTCGAACAGGTCGGCCGCGAACTGGACGTCCGCGCGCAGCGGACCCGGCAGGCCGTCCGGCGTGCGGCCGGCCTGGAAGGCGAGGTGCAGGTCGAACTTGGCCACGTCCAGGTCGGTGCGCAGGGCCTCGGCACGGGCGCCGGGAAGCACCCACTGCGGGGTGGCGTCCGTGGCC
>NZ_JAJAUY010000266.1 GCF_020532625.1 Streptomyces antimicrobicus
ACCGCGACGCTCGTGTCGGTGTTCGAGGAGCGGGTGGCGGTGGCTCCGGAGGCGGTGGCGCTCTCGTTCGAGGGGGTGTCGTTGTCGTACGGGGAGTTGAATGCGCGGGCGAATCGTCTGGCGCGGTTGTTGGTGGCGCGGGGTGCGGGTCCTGAGGGGTTTGTGGGGCTGGCGTTGCCGCGTGGGGTGGATCTGATCGTGGGTCTGCTGGCGGTGGTGAAGTCGGGTGCGGCGTATGTGCCGATGGATCCGGATTATCCGGCGGACCGGTTGGCGTACATGGTCGCGGATGCGTCGCCGGCTTTGGTGGTGACGGTGGGTTCGGTGGACCTGTCGGGTGTGGCGGACGGTGTCGTGCAGCTGCGGTTGGACGATGCGGCGGTGGTGGCGGAGCTTGCTGCTGCTGGTGAGGGTGATCTGGGTGTGGAGTTGTCGCCGTCGTCGCCGGCGTATGTGATCTACACGTCGGGTTCGACGGGTCGTCCGAAGGGTGTGGTGGTTCCGCACGGGAACGTGGTGCGGTTGTTCACGCGGACCGAGGGTTGGTTCGGTTTCGGCAGTGACGACGTGTGGACGTTGTTCCACTCGTACGCGTTCGATTTCTCGGTGTGGGAGATCTGGGGTCCGTTGTTGTACGGCGGGCGTCTGGTGGTGGTGCCGTTCGAGGTGTCGCGTTCTCCTGAGGAGTTCGTGCGGTTGCTGGTGGCGGAGCGGGTGACGGTGTTGAACCAGACGCCGTCGGCGTTCTACCAGTTGATGCAGGCCGAGCGTGAGGTTGCGGGTCCGGGTGAGCTGGCGCTGCGGTATGTGGTGTTCGGTGGTGAGGCGCTGGATCTGTGGCGTCTGGGTGAGTGGTACGAGCGGCACGCGGGGGATGCTCCGGTGCTGGTCAACATGTACGGGATCACCGAGACCACCGTCCACGTCACCCACCTCGCCCTCGACCCCGACACCGCGGCGTCCTCCGAGGGCAGCCTGATCGGCACCGAGATCCCCGATCTGCGGCTGTACGTCCTCGACACCGCCCTGCGCCCCGCCGCCCTCGGAGTCGCCGGCGAGATGTACGTCGCCGGCGCCGGTCTGGCCCGCGGTTACCTGGGCCGTCCGGACCTGACGGCCGGCCGGTTCGTCGCCGACCCCTACGGCGCCCCCGGCAGCCGGATGTACCGCACCGGCGACGTGGCCCGCTGGAACCGCGACGGGGAGCTGGAGTACATCGGCCGGGCCGACCAGCAGGTCAAGATCCGCGGCTTCCGCATCGAGCTCGGCGAGATCGAGGCCGCCCTGCAGTCCCACCCGGACGTCGCCCAGGTCGCCGTGACCGTCCGCGAGGACCGCCCCGGCGACAAGAAGCT
>NZ_JAJAUY010000267.1 GCF_020532625.1 Streptomyces antimicrobicus
TACCAGACGGTGCCGTTCCGGCAGGACACCTCGTACATGGCGATCGGTGAGCGGACGAACGCCAACGGGTCGAAGAAGTTCCGCGAGGCGATGCTGGAGGCGCGCTGGGACGACTGCGTGGAGATGGCCCGGGACCAGATCCGCGAGGGCGCGCACATGCTGGACCTGTGCGTGGACTACGTCGGCCGTGACGGCGTCGCCGACATGCGGGAGCTGGCGGGGCGCTTCGCGACGGCGTCGACGCTGCCGATCGTGCTGGACTCCACCGAGGTGGACGTGATCCAGGCCGGTCTGGAGAAGCTGGGCGGCCGGGCGGTGATCAACTCGGTGAACTACGAGGACGGTGACGGCCCGGAGTCCCGGTTCGCGAAGGTGACCCGGCTGGCGCAGGAGCACGGTGCCGCGTTGATCGCGTTGACGATCGACGAGGAGGGCCAGGCGCGGACGGTGGAGAAGAAGGTCGAGATCGCCGAGCGGCTGATCGAGGACCTGACGGGGAACTGGGGGATCCGTGAGTCGGACCTCCTCATCGACACCCTGACCTTCACCATCTGCACCGGTCAGGAGGAGTCCCGCAAGGACGGGATCGCCACGATCGAGGCGATCCGTGAGCTCAAGCGCCGTCGTCCCGACGTGCAGACGACGCTGGGTCTGTCGAACATCTCGTTCGGTCTGAATCCGGCGGCGCGGATCCTTTTGAACTCGGTGTTCCTGGACGAGTGTGTGAAGGCGGGGTTGGATTCGGCGATCGTGCACGCGTCGAAGATCCTGCCGATCGCGCGGTTCGACGAGGAGCAGGTCGCCACGGCGTTGGACCTGATCTACGACCGGCGGGCCGAGGGGTACGACCCGCTGCAGAAGCTGATGGCGTTGTTCGAGGGTGCGACGGCGAAGTCGTTGAAGGCGGGCAAGGCCGAGGAGCTGGCGGCGCTGCCGTTGGAGGAGCGGCTGCGGCGGCGGATCGTGGACGGGGAGAAGAACGGTCTGGAGGCCGATCTCGACGAGGCGCTGGTGACGCGGCCGGCGTTGGACATCGTCAACGACACGCTGCTGGAGGGCATGAAGGTCGTCGGTGAGCTGTTCGGGTCGGGGCAGATGCAGTTGCCGTTCGTGCTGCAGTCCGCCGAGGTCATGAAGACCGCCGTGGCCTACCTCGAACCGCACATGGAGAAGTCCGACGCGGAGGGCAAGGGCACGATCGTGCTGGCCACGGTCCGCGGTGACGTCCATGACATCGGCAAGAACCTCGTCGACATCATCCTCTCCAACAACGGCTACAACGTCGTCAACCTCGGCATCAAGCAGCC
>NZ_JAJAUY010000268.1 GCF_020532625.1 Streptomyces antimicrobicus
CCTGCAGAACAACGCGGCGGCCGAGCTCGACCTCGGCGGCCTGACCGTCCGCTCCGAGGACACCGACCTGGGCGCGGCCAAGTTCGACCTCGCCCTCAGCTTCGGCGAGCGCTGGGACGAGGACGGCGGGCCCGCCGGGCTCGGCGGCTTCGTCGACTACAGCACCGACCTGTTCGACCGCACGACCGTCGAGGAACTCGTCGGCCGGCTCGGCGCCTGGCTCAAGGCCCTGGCCCAGTCGCCCGACACCCGGATCTCGGAGGTGTCCCTGCTCCTCGACACCGAGCGGGAGCGGGTGCTGCACGAGTGGAACGCGACCTCGCGCGAGGTGCTGTCGGGTCCGTTGGGCGCCCTGTTCGCGGCGCAGGCGGCGAGGACCCCGGACGCGGTCGCGGTGGTGTCCGAGGACGGGGAGCTGACCTACGCCGAGCTGGAGGCGCGGGCGAACCGTCTGGCGCACCGCCTGGTGGCGCAGGGTGTGGGCCCCGAGCGGGTGGTGGCGCTGGTGCTGCCGCGCTCGGTGGAGCTGGTGGTGGCGCAGCTGGCGGTCGTCAAGGCCGGTGGCGCGTTCCTCCCGGTGGACCCGGCGCACCCGCAGGACCGCATCGACCACATGCTCACCGACGCCGCCCCGGTCGTCGTCGTGGACGACGCCTGGCTGGCGACGGCGGACCTGTCCGGTCTGCCGCAGACCGCTCCGGCGGTCGAGATCGACCCCGCCCACCCTGCGTACGTGATCTACACGTCGGGTTCGACGGGTCGTCCCAAGGGCGTGGTCGTCTCCCACGCGGGTGTGGGGAATCTGGCC
>NZ_JAJAUY010000269.1 GCF_020532625.1 Streptomyces antimicrobicus
GCTGGAGAACGACCCGGGTCTGGAGTTCGAGACTGCCGGGGTGCGCGGCGAGCTGATGCCGCTCGGCACCGGCGCGTCCAAGTTCGACCTGGCGGTCAGCTTCGGCGAGCGCTGGGACGAGGGCGGTGGGCCCGCCGGGCTCGGCGGCTTCGTCGACTACAGCACCGACCTGTTCGACCGCACGACCGTCGAGGACCTGGTCGCACGGCTGGCCCGCTGGATCGGGACCCTGGCCGAAGCTCCCGACACGCCCGTGTCCCGGCTGGACGCCGTCCTGCCGGACGAGCGGGTGCGGGTGCTGCGGGAGTGGAACGCGACGTCGCGCGAGGTGCTGTCGGGTCCGCTGGGCGCTCTGTTCGCGGCGCAGGCGCAGCGGACGCCGGACGCGGTGGCGGTGGTGTCGGACGAGGGCGAGCTGACGTTCGCCGAGCTGGAGGCGCGGGCGAACCGTCTGGCGCACCGCCTGGTGGCGCAGGGTGTGGGCCCGGAGCGGGTGGTGGCGCTGGTGCTGCCGCGGTCGGTGGAGCTGGTGGTGGCGCAGCTGGCGGTCGTCAAGGCCGGTGGCGCGTTCCTCCCGGTCGACCCCGCCTACCCGCGGGAGCGCGTCGACTACATGCTCACCGACGCCGCACCGCACCTGGTGATCCGCGAGGGCGACGACCTCGACGCCTCGGCGTATCCGTCGACCCCGCCCCAGGTGGAGGTCCTGCCCGGGCATGCGGCGTACGTCATCTACACGTCGGGTTCGACGGGTCGTCCCAAGGGCGTGGTGGTCTCGCACGCGGGTGTGGGGAACCTGGCG
>NZ_JAJAUY010000027.1 GCF_020532625.1 Streptomyces antimicrobicus
CGGCCCCGGCGGAGTCGGCCCCGCCGGGGTCGGCCGGGGCGGGCCCGGTCGGGGCGGCGAGCGTTCCGGTACGGGTGGTCATGCGGCGGCCTCCTCCTTCTCCAGCTGCTGGGCGCGGGTGACCTCGTCGTGCAGCAAGGTCCAGATCTCGTGGCGGTAGCGGGCGAACTCCGGGCTGGAGCGCAGGTCCTCGCCCAGCAGCCCGGAGCGGTCGCCGAAGTCGACGGGGACGATCTCCTTGACCCGGCCGGGGCGCGAGGTCAGGACGGCCACCCGGCGGCCGAGGTAGACGGCCTCCTCGATCCCGTGGGTGATGAAGACGACCGTCTTGCCGGTCGCCTGCCAGATCCGGCGCAACTCGTCCTGGAGGGACTCCCGGGTCTGCGCGTCGAGCGCCGCGAACGGCTCGTCCATCAGCAGCACGTCGGGGTCGTACGCCAGCGAGCGCGCGATGGCGACCCGCTGGCGCATGCCGCCCGACAGCTCGTGCGGATGGCGGTCTTCGAAGCCGGCCAGGCCGACCAGGCCGAGGAACTCGCGGGCCCGCGCCGCCCGCTGCCGCCGCGGTACGCCGGTGGCCTCCAGGCCGAACTCGACGTTGCCGAGCGCGGTGCGCCAGGGCAGCAGCGCGTACTGCTGGAAGACGGTGCCCCGGTCCTGGCCCGGCCCGGTGACGGGCGCGCCGTCCAGCAGGATGCGCCCCGACGTCGGGCGGGTCAGCCCGCCGAGCAGGTCCAGCAGGGTCGACTTGCCGCAGCCGCTGGGGCCGACGACGACCAGGAACTCCCCCGCGTCGAGGGAGAGGTCGATGCCGTCCAGAGCGGTGAACTCCGCCTTGCGGCCGCTGCGGTCCCTGGTGGGGAAGGTCTTGGTGACGTTCTCGAACACGATCTTGGCCATGGTGGTGCGTCCCTCCCCTCAGCCCTTGCCGTAGTCGTTGAACTCGTTGGTGAACAGGTCGGCCGCCTTCAGCTGCCCCTTCTTCACCTCACCCCGCTCGCCCAGCCAGTCCAGCCACAGCTGGAACTCCTTGTCGCCGATCCGCCCGCCCGTCTCGGCCACGCCGTAGCTGCGCCAGTACTGCAGGGCGGAGGTGTCCTCGTTGCGCCCGCGCCGGGTGACGATCTCCGTCATCCGGGCGACGACCTGCTCGCGCGGGGTGGTGCGCGACCACTCGATCGCCTTGGCCACGCCCGTGACGAAGGTCCGCACGGTGTCGGGGTTGCCCGCGATGAACCGCTCGGTCATGACGTACGTCCCGGCGCTGAACGCGCCCAGCAGCTCGAAGTCGGTGAACAGCGGGCGGATCCCCCCGCCGGCCAGCGCCTTGTCGCGCAGGACGCCGCCCAGCACGCCGACCTCGATCTGCCCCTGCCGCAGGGCCTGTTCGGTGCTGACCGGCGGGACCACCAGGGCCTCGACGCGGGCGGCCTCGGCGGCGGAGAGGCCGTTGCGGGAGAGGTAGATGTCGAGCAGGGCCTGGGCGTGCGCGCCCAGGGTGTTCATGCCGACCTTCTTGCCGATGAGGTCGCGGGCGGTGCGGATCGGGCTGTCCTCCAGCACGTAGTAGCCGCTGTAGGCGTACGCGTCGGAGCCGTAGTACGAGATCACCGCCCGGATCGGGGCCTTGCCGGCGGCGAGCTTGACGACCGCGCCGTTGAACGCGCCACCGAAGTGGATCTGGCCGGTGGCGGCGGACTGGATGTCCTGGGGGCCGCTGATGGTGTTGCCGACCCAGTCCAGGCGGAGGTCGCCGAGGTACCCGAGGTCGGCGGCGAGTTCGGGGAGGGTCACCTGGCCGGCCGCCCCCTGGTACTTGAGGGTCTTGACCTGGCCCTTGCCCCCTCCGTCGGCCGTGGCCGTGCCGCAGCTCACCGCGGCCGCCGAGATGCCGAGCAGGGTGAGGAACTGGCGTCGGGACGCACCGGGTGCGCGAGGGGGACGGGGCGGGATGCGGGTCGCTGCGGACATGGGGCTTCCTTGGTCGGTGAGCGGTGGTCAGTGCGGGGCGGCGAGGGTGGTGCGGGCGCGCAGGGCCGCGGCGTAGTCGTCGACCGCCTGGTAGAGGTCGAGCTCGGCCTCGGGCCGCAGCCGGTCCGCTCCCGGGTCGCGCTCGACGGAGGAGTCGAGGACGAACCGGCCGGCGGTGACGTGCCCGGCGCCGAGCGTGGCCAGCACCGGGCGCAGGGCGTAGTCGAGGGTCAGGACATGGGCGAGGCTGCCGCCGGTGGCCACCGGCAGGACGGTCTTGCCGGCCAGCCCGTCCTGCGGGAGGACGTCGAGGAAGCTCTTGAGCAGGCCGGTGTACGAGGCCTTGTAGACGGGCGTCGCGACGACCAGGCCGTCGGCCGCCGCGACCGCGTCGAGGGCCCGGCGCAGCGCCGGCCGCTCCGTGCGGGCGGCGAGCAGGTCGGCGGCCGGCAGTTCCCGCAGGGCGAGGTGGCCGGTCCGGAAGCCGTCGTGCTCCAGACGCCGCAGGACGTGGTCGACGACGACGGCGGTACGGGAGCGGAGGGAGGGACTGCCGGTGAGGGCGAGGACGGTGGGCACGGAGGAGCTCTCCTAGGTAGGACCGGGGGGTGCGGGCGGTGCGGGGGCGGTGCTGGGGGGGTGGGGGGCGCGGGCGGTGCGGGGGCGGGGCGCGGGAGCGGATCAGGCCGTGGTGGAGGCGCCGGAGGCGATGCCGAAGGCGGGGGCGGGCACGGCGTCCGGGCTGAGCAGGACCGAGGGGCGGCCGTCGGGCCCGACGGGCACGTCGCCGTCGACGGTGACGCGGCGCAGGGCGCGCTCGTGGTCGTCGGAGTCGTCCACGCCGTAGTGCTGGGTGGCGCGGTTGTCCCAGACGGCCACGTCACCGGGCGTCCACGACCAGCGGACGGTGTTCTCCGGGCGCTCGACGTGCGCCTGGAACAGGTCGAGCAGGGCGCGGGAGTCGCGGCCGGTGAGCCCGCTGATCCGCTCGACGAAGTTGCCGAGCACCAGGGTGCGCTCGTCCGTCTCGGGGTGGACGCGGACGACCGGGTGCTCGGTGCGGAAGACGGTGGAGGTGAACACCTCGCGGTACTGGGCCAGCGCCTCGGGCAGGCCTTCGGGGCTCAGGGCCGCGTAGTCGTACGCGTTGGAGTGCACGGCGCGCAGGCCGTCGGCGAGGGTGCGCAGGGGCTCGGGCAGGCCGGCGTAGGCGGTGGCGGTGTTGGCCCAGAGGGTGTCGCCGCCGTACGGCGGGACGGTCACGGCGCGCAGGACGGAGAAGGCGGGGTAGGCGGGGACGAAGGTGACGTCGGTGTGCCACTGGTTGGCCCGGGCGCCGTGGTGGGAGTCGATGCCGAGGGAGTAGCGGCCGTCCGCGGAGGGCACGGTGGGGTGCGCGACGAGCTCCCCCAGCCGCCGGGCGAACGCCTCGTGCCCGGCCTCGTCGAGGTGGTCCTGGCCGCGGAAGAAGACGACCTTGTGGGTGAGCAGGGCGGCGCGGATCTGCGCGACGGTCTCGTCGGAGAGGTCCCCGGAGAGGCGGACACCGCCGATCTCGGCGCCGATCCGGCCCCCGATCCTCGTCACGGTGAGCTGGTGGGCGTGGCGGACGGCGTCGGAGGTGATCGTGGACATGGCAAGGCTCCTGTGAGGGTGGTGGTGGGTGGCGGGACCGCGGCGGCGGCGCACGGCACGGCCGTACGGCGAGCCGACGCGCGGCCGGGTGGAGGAGTGGACGGGCTACGAACGGACGCGCGACCGAGCGGGCCGAGCAGACGTGCTGCCGAACGGACGTGCGGACGAGCGGACCAGCGGACCAGCGGACCAGCGGACCAGCGGACCAGCGGACCAGCGGACGAGCATCCGAAGGGGCGAGCGGCTCGGCGGCCGAGCGGCTCGGCGGCGGACGACCGGACGAGCCGCTACCAGGAACGGCCGACGGTGCTGCCGGGCGGGAGGGCCGGGCAGCGCGCGGCGGGAGAGGGCCCGGGCCTCAGGAACAGGAGGGGGCCGGACAGCTGCGGCCCGGACATCCCAGGGGCGCGGTACGGGCGCCGGGGGTGTGGAGCCGCGCGGAGGTGAGCTCGGTCGCGGACATGCCTCGGAGCGTGTCAGCGCGCAGATGGCCGGTCAACACCCCTTCGCACCCCTCACCGACACCCGGCGACCGCCCCGGCACCGGCCCTGACCAGCCATTTCGCCCGACCGGGGGCAGGGCCGGCGACTGGCTGGATTTCACGGGCCCGCAACGTCCTCGCCATGCGGCGACACGACCGGTTGATTTCGGACACGCGGGCCCCCGATGGCCCCGGTTCTCCAGGATCCTGGCGGTCTGTCCCGGGAGGGCGAGATCACATCCAGGGGTTATGGTCTCGGATGAGCGGCCCCCCTAGAGTTCGAGCCATGACGGTCCTGCCTGACGACGGGCTCTCTCTGGCCGCCGAGTTCCCTGACGCGACGCATGAGCAGTGGCAGCGCCTGGTAGAAGGCGTACTGCGCAAGTCGGGCAAGGACGTATCCGGCGCGGCTGCTGAGGACGCCCTGTCCACCACGCTCGAGGACGGGCTCCGCACCCGCCCGCTGTACACCGCGCCCACCGGCGAGGCCGCTGCCGTGGCCGGCGATGCTTCCGGCGCCGAGGCCGGTGCCGGGACCCCCGGCACCGCGCTCGACGGCTTCCCCGGGTTCGCGCCGTTCCTGCGCGCCGGCAAGGCCGAGGGCAACGCCGCCGGCGGCTGGGACGTACGGCAGCGCACGGTCGGCGCCGACCCGCAGCGGGTGAACGAGGCCGCCCTGACCGACCTGGAGAACGGCGTCACCTCGCTGTGGCTCACCGTCGGCGAGGCCGGCCTGCCGGTGTCCGGGCTGGCCCGCGCCCTCGACGGCGTCTACCTGGACCTGGCGCCCGTCGCCCTCGACGCCGGCGCCGAATTCGCGGAGGCCGCCGAGGAGTTGCTGCGCCTGTACGCCGAGCGGGGCGTCGCCCCCGAGGCCGCGCGCGGCAGCCTCGGCGCCGACCCGCTGGGCCACGAGGCCCGTACCGGCCAGGCCCTCGACCTCGCGCCCGCCGTGGCACTGGCCCGGCGCACCGCCGCCGGGTGGCCGCACCTGCGGGCCCTGACCGTGGACGCGCTGCCCTACCACGAGGCCGGCGGTTCGGCCGCCCAGGAGCTGGGCCTGGCGCTGGCGACCGGCGTCGCCTACCTGCGCGCACTGACCGAGGGCGACGGCGGCCTGGACGTCGAAGCCGCGCTCGGCCGACTGGAGTTCCGCTACGCCGCCACCGCCGACCAGTTCCTGACCATCGCCAAGCTGCGTGCCGCGCGCCGGCTGTGGGCCCGGGTCGCCGAGGCCTGCGGGGCGCCGGAGGCGGGCGCGCAGCGCCAGCACGCGGTGACCTCGCCGGTGATGATGACCCGGCGCGACCCGTGGGTGAACATGCTGCGCACCACCGTGGCGTGCATGGCCGCCGGGGTCGGCGGCGCCGACTCGGTGACCGTGCTGCCGTTCGACCACGAGCTGGGCCTGCCGGACGCGTTCGCCCGCCGGATCGCCCGCAACACCTCCACGATCCTGCTGGAGGAATCGCACCTGGCCCGGGTGATCGACCCGGCCGGCGGCTCCTGGTACGTCGAGCAGCTCACCGACGAACTGGCTCACGCCGCATGGGAGTTCTTCCGGTCCGTCGAGCAGGCCGGCGGCCTCGCCGCGGCCCTGCGGTCGGGTCTGGTCGCCGAGCGGCTGGCCGCCACCTGGGCCGAGCGCAGCGCCCGGCTGGCCGCACGCCGTGAACCGATCACCGGTGTCAGCGAGTTCCCGCTGCTGTCGGAGAAGCCGGTGGAGCGCGAAAGCGCGCCCGCGCCGCTGTCCGGCGGGCTGCCGCGGGTGCGGCGCGACGAGGCGTACGAGGCGCTGCGCGCCCGTTCCGACGCCCACCTCGCGGCGACCGGTTCCCGGCCGCGCATCTTCCTGGCCGCGCTCGGCCCGGCCGCCGCGCACACCGCCCGGGCCACCTTCGCCTCGAACCTCTTCCAGGCGGGCGGCATCGAGCCCGTCCACACGCCGGTGTCCGTCGACGCGGCCTCGGCCGGGGAGGCGTTCGCCGCGAGCGGCGCGGCCATGGCGGTGCTGTGCTCCAGCGACGCGCTGTACGAGGAGCAGGCCGAGGCGGTCGCCGGGGCGCTGCGCGCCGCGGGCGCCCAGGTGGTGTTCCTCGCGGGCCGGCCCGGGACCGCCGCGCCGGCCGTGGACGAGTACGTCTTCGCCGGGTGCGACGCCGTGGCCGTGCTGACGTCCGTACTCGACCGGATGGGAGTGGCACGTTGAGCATCCCCGATTTCTCCGAGCTGGCGCTCGGTACCGGCGCCGCCGCCGGGACGACCGAGGACCAGTGGCGGGCCGCCGTGAAGGAGTCCACCGGCACCGCCGCCGGGGACCTGCTGTGGGAGACCCCCGAGGGCATCGGCGTCAAGCCGCTGTACACCGGGCGGGACCTGGAGGGCTTGGACTTCCTGGGGACGTACCCCGGCATGGCGCCGTACCTGCGCGGCCCGTACCCGACGATGTACGTCAACCAGCCCTGGACGATCCGGCAGTACGCCGGCTTCTCCACGGCCGAGGAGTCCAACGCCTTCTACCGGCGCAATCTCGCGGCGGGCCAGAAGGGCCTGTCGGTGGCCTTCGACCTGCCCACGCACCGCGGCTACGACAGCGACCACCCGCGGGTGACCGGTGACGTCGGCATGGCGGGCGTGGCGATCGACTCGATCTACGACATGCGCCAGCTGTTCGACGGGATCCCCCTCGACCGGATGACGGTGTCGATGACGATGAACGGCGCCGTGCTGCCCGTCCTCGCCCTCTACATCGTGGCGGCGGAGGAGCAGGGCGTACCGCCGGAGAAGCTGGCCGGGACCATCCAGAACGACATCCTCAAGGAGTTCATGGTCCGCAACACCTACATCTACCCGCCCAAGCCCTCGATGCGGATCATCTCCGACATCTTCGCGTTCACCTCGCAGAAGATGCCTCGGTACAACTCCATCTCGATCTCCGGGTACCACATCCAGGAGGCGGGGGCCACGGCCGACCTGGAGCTGGCGTACACCCTCGCCGACGGTGTGGAGTACCTGCGGGCCGGGCAGGAGGCGGGCCTGGACGTGGACGCGTTCGCGCCGCGGCTGTCCTTCTTCTGGGCGATCGGCATGAACTTCTTCATGGAGGTCGCCAAGCTGCGTGCCGCGCGCCTGCTGTGGGCGAAGCTGGTCAAGCAGTTCGACCCGAAGAACACCAAGTCGCTGTCGCTGCGCACCCATTCGCAGACGTCGGGCTGGTCACTGACCGCGCAGGACGTGTTCAACAACGTCACCCGCACCTGCATCGAGGCGATGGCCGCGACCCAGGGCCACACCCAGTCGCTGCACACCAACGCCCTCGACGAGGCCCTGGCCCTGCCGACGGACTTCTCCGCGCGCATCGCCCGCAACACCCAGCTGCTGCTCCAGCAGGAGTCGGGCACGTGCCGGGTGATCGACCCGTGGGGCGGCAGCGCGTACGTCGAGAGGCTCACGTACGACCTGGCGCGGCGGGCCTGGCAGCACATCCAGGAGGTCGAGGCGGCCGGCGGCATGGCCCAGGCCATCGACGCGGGCATCCCGAAGCTGCGCGTGGAGGAGGCCGCGGCCCGGACCCAGGCGCGGATCGACTCCGGCCGGCAGCCGGTGATCGGCGTGAACAAGTACCGCGTCGAGAACGACGAGGCGATC
Source organism: Streptomyces antimicrobicus (assembly GCF_020532625.1). Taxonomy (GTDB): domain Bacteria; phylum Actinomycetota; class Actinomycetes; order Streptomycetales; family Streptomycetaceae; genus Streptomyces; species Streptomyces antimicrobicus. The sequence goes on from NZ_JAJAUY010000027.1 coordinate 7,737, forward strand.
GAGGTCCTGAAGGTCGACAACTCCTCCGTGCGCGCCCAGCAGATCGCCAAGCTGCGGCGGCTGCGCGAGGAACGCGACGAGGCGGTCACCCAGGACGCGCTGCGCGCCCTGACGAACGCCGCGGACCGCGGCGACGGCAACCTCCTCGCCCTGGCGGTGGACGCCGCCCGGGCCAAGGCCACGGTGGGCGAGATCTCGGACGCCCTGGAGAAGGTGTACGGCCGGCACGCGAGCCAGATCCGTACGATCTCCGGCGTGTACCGCAACGAAGCTGGGGAGTCCCCGTCGGTGGAACGCACCCGTGCCCTGGTGGACCGGTTCGAGGAGGCGGAGGGCCGTCGTCCGCGCATCCTGGTCGCCAAGATGGGCCAGGACGGCCATGACCGCGGCCAGAAGGTGATCGCCACCGCCTTCGCCGACCTGGGCTTCGACGTGGACGTCGGCCCGCTGTTCCAGACCCCGGCGGAGGTGGCCCGCCAGGCCGTCGAGGCGGACGTCCACGTGGTGGGCGTGTCGTCGCTGGCGGCCGGCCACCTGACCCTCGTCCCGGCGCTGCGCGAGCAGCTGGCGGAGGAGGGCCGCGAGGACATCATGATCGTGGTGGGCGGTGTCATCCCGCCGGCGGACGTGCCGACCCTGCTGGAGATGGGGGCGACGGCCGTCTTCCCGCCCGGCACGGTGATCCCGGACGCGGCGCACGACCTGGTGACGCGGCTGGCCGCGGACCTGGGCCACGAGCTGTAGGCGGGCGGCAGCGGATGCCCCCTCGTATCGACATCGACGCGTACGTGAAGGGTGTGCTCGACGGGAGACGCGCGCAGATCGCGCGCGCGATCACCCTCGTCGAGTCCACCCGGGCCGACCACCGCGCGCTGGCGCAGCGGCTGCTGACCGAGCTCCTGCCGTACGCGGGCAACGCCCGGCGGATCGGGATCAGCGGGGTGCCGGGCGTGGGCAAGTCGACGTTCATCGACGCGTTCGGCACCATGCTGACGGGCCTCGGGCACCGGGTGGCGGTGCTGGCCGTGGACCCGTCCTCGACCCGCACGGGCGGTTCGATCCTCGGGGACAAGACGAGGATGGAACGGCTGGCGGTGGACCCGGCGGCCTTCGTCCGCCCCTCGCCGTCGGCGGGGACGCTGGGCGGGGTGGCCAAGGCGACCCGCGAGTCGATGATCGTGATGGAGGCGGCGGGCTACGACGTCGTCCTGGTGGAGACGGTCGGCGTTGGCCAGTCGGAGACCACGGTCGCCGGCATGGTGGACTCCTTCCTGCTGCTGTCGCTGGCCCGTACCGGCGACCAGCTCCAGGGCATCAAGAAGGGCGTCCTGGAACTGGCCGACGTCCTGGCGATCAACAAGGCCGACGGCCCGCACGAACGCGACGCGAAGGCGGCGGCCCGCGAACTGGCGGGCGCCCTGCGGCTGATGCACCCCGCCGACGCGGCCTGGACCCCACCGGTCCTCACGTGCAGCGCCCGCGAGTCGACGGGCCTGGACGAGGTCTGGGCCCGCCTGGAGGCCCACCGCGCGCTCCTGTCCGGCACGGGCCGGCTGGCGGCGAAGCGGGCGGCGCAGCAGGTGGAGTGGACCTGGTCGATGGTCCGCGACGAGCTGCTGGACCGGCTGCGCTCCCACGCGGGGGTACGGGCGGTGGCCCCGGAGCTGGAGGCGGCGGTACGGGAGGGCCGGCTGACGGCGACGTCGGCGGCGGACCGGATCCTGGAGGCGTTCGGGGACCCGGCGGCGGGCTGAGCCGGTCAGAGCGTGCGCAGGGTGACGTGGTCGGGCAGGGCCTCGATCCCGCCGAGGACGTACGCCGGGACCGGCACCGTGACGGAGGCGAGGTCGGTCAGCCCGGCCAGCGGCGCGAGGTCGAGGTCGACCGCCCCGTCGAGGTACAGCTCGCGCAGCCGCGGGCACAGCTGCGGCAGGCCGTCCACGATGTGCTGCATCGGTTCGTCCGGGTCGCCCCAGACCTGCAGGGTGGTGACGGCGCCGAGGACCACGTCGGCCGGCCACGTGAAGGACGCCTCCTCCAGGGTGAGCTCGCGCAGCCGGGGCAGAGCGGCGATCTCCCGCCAGTCGGCGCCGGATCGGGGCCCGCACCAGAAGGCGAGGTCCAGGCTCTCCAGCGAGGTCAGCTCGCGCAGGCCCGCCAGTCCGCCGGCCGGCATGCTCTCGCCCCCCACCGCGAGGGTGCGCAGGTCCGGTCCGGCGGGCAGGGACCGTACGTCCCATGCCGAGCCGGTCTCGAACGCGGCGTGCAGGGTCCGCAGGGTGGGCATCGGGCCGATCGGCCGGCTGCGCAGGTCGGGCGTCCCGTGGAGGCTCAACGACTCCAGGGGCAGGGCGCCGACGGGTGACAGGTCCGTGCGGCCGGAGCACGACCGCAGGTCGAGGCGCGCCAGCCGGGGCAGCCGCGCCAGCGAGGCGAGGGCGGACGGCTCGGGGTCGGTCAGGACCAGCGAGGTGATCCCGGCCCCGGTCCCGGCGTCGTAGGCGAGGACGTCGGAGAACGGCACGCCCGGGCGTACGTCCAGGGCCGCGGGCGGCTCCGGGAGCCCCCGGAGCAGGGCCAGTTGGGCGGAGTCGCGCACGGTGTAGTCGAGGCCGCTCGGGTCCAGCTCGGCGATGACCTCCTGCCCGTAGAGGACGGGGTCGAACCGGGACCACGCCCACATGAGCTGGGAACGGACCTGCAGGTGCGGGTGGCGGGCGTAGCGGCGCAGGAACGGAAGGGCGGCGTCCGAGGCGACGTGCGTGGCCGCGGTCACCACGAAGAGCGCGCCGACCGGGTGCACCTCGTCCGGTCCCGGCAGCAGCTCCAGGATCAGCGGCCCGGCCTCCGCCAGGGCCCGCGCCTCGTCCGCGTTGCCCGGCGGGATCAGGCCGGCGGCGCGCTCGCGCACCAGCTCGCGGACGGCGGGATCGAGGACGGTCGCCTGTTCCAGGCAGACCGCTGCCAGCAGGTCGGCCCGCGGGTCCGCGACCGCCAGGAGCCCCCGGAAGATCTCCGCGCGCTCCCGCTTGTTGGCGAGCGCGACCGCCATGCGGATGACGTCCACCCACTGGTCGTCCCGGGCGTGACCGGTCAGCAGGCCGAAGTCGCCCTCCTCGACGGCCGCGCGGGCACCGAGGAAGTCCTGGAACGTCTTGTGCACGAAGTGGACGGCGTCCGGGGCGGGTTGCCGCAGCAGCCCGCTGCGCAGCAGGAAGTGGTCGAAGACGGCGGCGGCGTCACCGAGGGCGGCCAGCTCGGGCACGGCGGGCAGGGCGCGGGCGATGATGTCCTCGGCCCTCGAACGGTCCATCTCCGTACGGCCGTTCTTGATCAGCCAGTAGGCCAGCCTTTGCAGCACGTCCAGTTGGGCGTCCTCGCCGAGCTCCGGGACCTCGATGTCCCGCTCCCGGTCCCGGCGGCTGAGCAGCATCGACAGCGCGGCCTCGTAGAGGTCCTTGCGGCCGTGCGGGAGATAGCCGCGCCGGTCGCGGTGCAGGGCGCAGATCAGCCCGCACATCAGCGGGTTGGTGGCCAGCCGGCCCAGGTCGGGCTTGGTGCGTACGGCCGCCAGCAGTTGCTCCTCGTACGCGTCGAGCTCGGCCGGGTCCTCGGCGTCCGGACGGGCGGCCGCGTGCCAGCGCCGGACGAACGTGGCGACCTCGGCCGTGCCCATGGCGGACAGCGTGAGCTCGCCGAAGCCGTCCCGCTCCAGCCAGCGCTCGCCGACGGCGGAGGGGCGGGAGGTGACCAGCCAGCGGTTGTCGCCGTCGTAGGTGTCCATGAGGTCCCGCAGCCAGCGACGGGTCCGCTCGCGTTCCCGCTCGGGGACCTCGTCGATGCCGTCGACCAGGACCAGTCCGCGGCCGGCCGCGAGGACGCGCTGCTCCCACCCGGTGGGCTGGGAGCCGGCCAGCGGGCAGTCCACGGCGGCGAGGAAGTCCTTGGGCGCGGGGAGCCGGTCGCCGTTGCGGGTCACCGTCCGCAGGGGCAGCACGAACGGGATCCGGTCCTGCAGGTAGGCCATCGCGGGCGGGGGGTCCTGGTCGGCGGCGCTGACCGCGAGCCACTGCACCAGCGTGGACTTGCCCGAGCCGGCCTCGCCGCGCAGCAGCACCCGCCGGCCGCGGGCGAGGATCTGGTCGGCGGGCTGCGGGGCGCGCAGGTGGGCCTTCTCCGGCGGGTCCCCGGCCTCGGCGGGGGCGTGGGAGGTCGCCTCCAGGCTGAGGTAGGCCACGTCCAGCGGCCAGCGCGCCGACGAGCGGTTGAGGTCGATCCCGTAGATCGTCAGCCGGCCGTGCTTCTTCGTCACGTACCGCAGGTACTCCTGCTCGAACCCGGCGTCCTCGGCGCCCGGCAGCGGCCGGCGCCGGATCAGCTCGTCCACCTTGGCGGTCAACTCGGCCGTCGCCCGGGTCTGTTCGACGAGGGTGTGCGCGACGAACGTGGACCGCTGGGTGAAGAAGTGCAGGATGTGCAGGCAGGCCGCGTCGAGCAGCCGCTCGTAGAAGTACGCGGCGTCGGCGCCGAGTTCGCGGGCCGGGTCGGGGTCGGCGGCACGGCGCAGGGCGCGGGCGAAGTCCGGCGCGCCGAGCCGGACCGCGTCCAGGTCGGTGATCCGCAGCTCGCCCAGCGCGCACAGGGTGGCGGCGAGGGCGTCCACGACCGCCTGCTCCTCGTCCGCGGCGACCGGCCGCTCGCCGGCCGTGCGCAGGGCGTGCTGGACGATCCTGCCCGCGAGACGGCGTACGTCGGCGGGGCCGAGGCTGCGCTTCTCGCCCCGGAAGGAGACGTACCCCGAGATCCGGATCGGCTTGTCGACGACCCCGGCACCCGGTCCCTCGCCGAGGACGAAGAGCTTGCGCACGAGCGGGCCGAGCACGCTCGACGCCAGCCGCATGCCGACGGTCCCCGGATCCATGTACGCGCCCCCCTGTGCTCGGGCCGATGCCTCGGGGCCGATGCCTCGGAACGGCGCCCGGGGCCGGTGCCCGGGGTCGATCCTATGCCGAGGGGGCGTCAACACCGTCCGGTACTGCGCGACTTCCCCGCGGCCGCCCGAGGCGGCGGGCCCGGCGAGGGCCGGGCGCGCGCCCGGTCTACGCGTCGACCAGCGGTCTGGGCGCCTCGGCCGCCGTGTCGCCGAGCACCGCCCGCAGGACCTGCTCGCGCCGACCGCGGTCGTCGGAGGCGAGCAGGGCGGCGAGGACGGCGGCGCGGGCCTGCCCGGCGCGGAGGGTGCCGGTCGGGACGGCCCCGGCGGCGACCAGGTCGACGGCCCCGCCCTGGGTGTAGATCTCGGTGACCGGGCCGGCCGGCACGCGCGTGGTGAGCGCGACGAGCACACCGCGCGCGGTGGCCTCCGCGACGGCCTCCACGAACTCCGGCGTGGCGTTGCCGGCCCCGGTGGCGACCAGCACGACCCCGCGCGCCCCGGCCTCGACCGCCGCGCGGAAGAGCAGCGGGTCGGCGTCCACGTGGTGCATGACCATGTCCACCCGCGGCGGCGCCTGCGGGAGGTCGGGCAGCGCGAGCGGCTCGGGCCGCTGCGGCTGCCGCAGCACGGTCACCTTGCCGAAGCCGACCTTGCCCACCCACTCCCCGGACGGGTCGGCGAAGGCGTCGTGGGCCACGGTCTGCGTCTTGACCGTGCCGCGGGCGGCGTGGACGCGGCCGGCGAAGGCCACGAGCACGCCGAGGCCGCGGGTGGTGGCGGCCGTGAGCAGGGCGTCGTAGAGGTTGGCGGGGCCGTCGCCGCCCGCGGTGCCCATCGGCAGCTGCGCGCCGGTGAAGACGACGGTGCGCGGGTCGTCGTGGTGGAGGTCGACGAGGAAGGCCGACTCCTCCAGGGTGTCGGTGCCGTGGGTGACGACGACGCCGTCGACGCCGGGGTCGGCGAGCACCTCGTGCACGGTGCGCAGCAGGGTCAGCTGGTGGGCGGTGGTCAGCCGGGGACTGTTGACGCTGAACAGGTCGACCACCTCGACGGTGACGCCCTCGGGGAGCGGAGCGGTGGCCATGACCTCGCGCCCGTCGGCGTCGGCGGCGAAACCGGAACCCTGCCAGCGGCTGGCTATCGTGCCGCCGGTACTGATGACGACGATCCGTCCCACGGCCCGCCCTTCCCCTCGAATCGAATGCGTGTACGCGCTTTTACGGCAAACAGCAATCATAGGAAGACCGGGCCGCAATCGGATTGCGTTCTCGGGCGCCGTGAGCCCGAACGGTGGCGGATAATTGCGCCATGGACGCCATCGACCGAGCAATCTTGCGCGAGCTCCAGAAGGACGGCCGGCTGAGCAACCAGGAGCTCGCCGCCCGCGTCGGACTCACCCCCTCCCCCTGCATGCGGCGGGTGCGGCAGCTGGAGCAGGACGGGGTGATCCAGGGCTACCGCGCGGTGATCGATCCCGAGGCGGTGGGCCGCGGCTTCGAGGTGCTGGTGTCGGTGGAGGTCCGGCGGGACCGGGAGGCGGTCGAGGCGTTCGAGGCGGCGCTGCAGGACATCCCGGACGTGGTCGAGGCGTACCGCCTGTTCGGCAGCCCCGGCTGCCTGCTGCGGATCGCGGTGGCGGACCTGCGGGCGTACGAGCGGCTGTGGATCGAGCAGCTGACGGCGCTCTCGGGGGTGACGGAGGTCAACTCGCAGATCATCATGAAGCGCGTCAAGGAGCCGACGGGCCTGCCGGTGGACCGCTGAACGGGCGTCGGCCACCGGTGGCGGCTCGGGTGCGCCGCGCGCCGCCGCTGCGCGGGGAGCGGGGCCGGGGTGTATCCAGGAGTCATGAACCTCGGGCGCACCGAACCGCGCACGGCCCTGCTGGCGGTTCCGTTCGGGCTGATCGCCCTGGTGACGGTGGTCGACATCCTGGCGCCCCCCGAGGTGCACCTCGGCCCGTTCCTGGCGGTCGCCCCGGCCGTCACCGCCTCGTTCGCCGGTCCCCGCACGACGGCCGTGGTGGGCGCCGTGGCGGTGGTGGCGCAGGCCGTGGTGGCGGCGACCCGCACCACCCTCACGGACCTCAACCACACCCTCCAGCTCACCGCGCTGGTCATGGTCTCGGTCTTCGTGACGGTCTTCGCCCACCTCCGCGAGGTGCACGAGGAGCAGCTCAGCCGGCTCCGGTCGGTGGCCGAGGCCGCCCAGCAGGTGGTGCTCCGCCCCCTGCGGGACCGGATGGGCCCGCTCCACCTCGCCTCGGTCTACCTCGCGGCGGAGGCCGAGGCGCAGATCGGCGGCGACCTGTACGCCGCCGCCCGGACGGCGCACGGTACCCGGCTGATCATCGGCGACGTCCGCGGCAAGGGGCTGGAGGCGGTCGGCGACGCCGCGCTCGTCCTCGGCGCCTTCCGCGCGGCCGCCCACCAGGAGGCCGACCTGCCGGGGCTGGTGACGTACCTGGAGCGCGCCGTCGAGCCGGATCCGGACGGCGCGGAGGACGGCGGCTCGGGCCCGGGCGGCTCGGGCCCGGGCGGCTCGGGCCCGGGCGGCTCGGCCGCCCCCGCCCCCGCCTCCGTCGGGGAGAGCTTCACCACGGCGGCGGTCCTGGACATCCCCGACGACGAGATGACCCTCCAGGTGATCAGCTGCGGCCATCCGCCGCCGCTGCTGATGCGGGACGGGCGGGTGATCCCCCTCCAGGTGGACCATCCGGCCCCGCCCCTGGGGCTGTCGGAGTTCGGCGCGACCGGCCTGGCGGCCCAGACGTTCCCCTTCGAGCCGGGCGACCTGGTGCTGCTGTACACGGACGGCGTGATCGAGGCCCGCGACCGCGCCGGCGCCTTCTACCCCCTCCCGGACCGCCTCAGGGCCTGGCCCACCCACGACCCCCACGCCCTGCTGCGCACCCTCTGCCGGGACCTCCTGGCCCACACCCCGTCGGGCCGCCTGCTGGACGACGCCGCCGTCGTCGCCATCACCCGCCTCACGCCCGACGGCGGGGCGCACTGAGGGGGCGCGCCGAGCGGGACGCACCGAGCGGGACACACTGTGCGGCAGGCAGCGAGCGGCAGGCACTGAGCGGCAGGCACTGCGGCAGGCGCCGAGCGGGGCCCTCATCAACGATCCTTTACGGCCGAGGAATTGATCGTTGACTCCCGGCGCGCGGTACGCCACCATCAAGGGGCGCTGGCCCGGATGCCCGAGGCCGGGCCGGAGACCGCACGGGGGTGGGTCTCCCGCCCGGGCCGGGCCGGACGCGTCAGCGATCGAAGATTGGCCGCAAACGATCGTTGGGACGGGAGAGGATGCGGACTACGCTGTCCGCACGAACCGCCCTGTTCCCCTGCGCCCTTGGAGTGCTTGGTGGGCCCCACCCCGTCCCTGCCGGACACGCTCAAGCGCCTCGAAGCGCTCGTCCAGGAGCGGAACCTGCGGCGATCGGAGCTGCTGGACCCCCAGGAGCTGGCAGCCAGGACCGCGCTGCCCGAGGACACCGTCCGCCTCCTGCTGCGAGGCGGCGAAGCTCCCCCCGACACGGTCAACGACCGGGTCCGCGCCCGTATCCGCTCGCTCGCCGACGCCTACCTCGCGCGCACCGGCGTACGCATGTCCGAGCTGGCCAACCGGATCTCCCGGCAGTTGGGCGTCTCCGCGTTCTGGGCCCGGCAGGTGTGCACCGGCGAGAAGGTCCCCAGCGTCGAACTCCTGCACGGGCTCGTGGAGTTCTTCGGGGTCGAGGGAGGGGAGGCGTTCTTCACCGTCCCCTCCGCCGAGGCCCTCCACCGCGCGCTGCTGCCGGTCCTGGCCTCGCTGCAGCCCGGGCAGGACGGGCCCGACCCCGGCCCCGATCCGCTGGCAGCGGTACTGTCGGGGCACGGCGACGTCCGCGGCGTGGCGCTGCGACGGGCGCGCGACCTGCCGGAGGAGCGCTGGCACGTCCTCAGTGCGACCTTGAACGCCCTGCTGGAGCTCGACGAGCGCGAGGGAGACGCATGAGGACCGGGCCGAGGGCCATGCGGAAGCTCAGCGCCCGCATCGTCCGCAACCTCCCCCCGCCGTCCGGCGACGACCAGCTCGTCCCCGCGATCGGCCAGGTCCTCGGCCGGCTGAGAGGACGGCCGGTCCGGCTGCGGAAGGCCGCCTTCCCGCCCTCCACCGCCAGTGGGCTCTGGGTCGACCGCGCCAGCCACGACCTGATCGTCTACGAGGAGAACACCAACCCCGAGCACCAGCTCGTGATCATCGGCCACGAGGCGTGGCACATGTTCCAGGGCCACGGCCACCACGGCCCCGGCGCGGGCCCGGGCACCGCCTCGGGATCCGGCGCGGGGTCCGGCCACGGTGCGGGGTCGGGCCCCGGTGCGGGATCCGGCCCCGTCCCCGGCCGCTCCGCCTCCCGTTCCGCCGGCCACCTCGCGGCGGACACCCGGGCGGCGGACGCCCTGGCGCAGTTCGTCGCCTTCGTCTCCGACCTCGACGGCAGCGAACTGCCGCCCGCCGAGCGGACGGACATCGCGATCCACCTCGCCTCCCGCGCCGACACCCCCGAGGCCCGCGAGGAGATCGAGGCCGAGCGCTTCGGCATCCGGTTCGCCACCGACGTGCGGGCGGCGCTGGAAGGCGTCGGCCGGCCCTCCGACCCGCAGCACGTGGCCGGACGCATCCAGCGCTCCATGGCCCACCGCTTCCCGCGGCCCTGACGGTCCGCCGTAACCCCGGCCGGTCGGCACCCGTCCCGGTCCCACTGGTCCCACCGGCTCCGTCGGCTCCGTCGGCTCCGTCCGCCCCGGCGGTCCCGGCAGTCCCGGCGGTCCCGGCGGTCCCGGCAGTTCAGATGCCCCCTCGGTTCCGTCACTTCCGTGCGGTTCCGTTCGGTTCCACCCCACCTAGAGGAGAAGCAGCACGTTGCCGTCCGGAACCAGCAGTCTCAGCTTCTACCTCTGCGGGATCATGCTCCTGCTCGTCTGCGCCCTGAAGATCCCCGCGCTGCTCCGCCGCCGGAGGGACGGCCTGCTCCGCGCGGCCTGCCTGCTCCTCTTCGTCGCGGGCTGGCTGATGATCTTCGCCGCCCCGGACTCCATCGTCGCGCTCAACCGGCTCACCGGCACGCCCAACTTCGCCGCCCCGGTGGTGTACGCGACGATGATCGCTTTCGCCGGGGCCAGCCTGCTGCTCATCATCAACTGGCGCCCCGGGGCGCCGGAGCAGACCCGGCGGCTCTCGCGCGTGTGCCTGATCGCCTACGGCCTGGCCGTCGTCGCGGTCGTCGGACTGTTCTGGGCCGGGGACGCCCCCGTGGAGCAGGTGACGCTCTTCGACGCGTACTACGCGAACACCCCCTTCATCCGCGAGATGATCGTCACCTACCTGGTCGCCCAGGCCGTGGCGATGGTCGCCGCGAGCGTGCTGTGCTGGCGGTGGTCCCGGGAGGTCCGCGGCTCGCTGCGGGCCGGGCTGCGCATCCTCGCCCCCGCGTACCTGATCAACGTCTGCTACGACGCCATGCGCCTGGTGGCGGTGGCCGCCCGCTGGACCGGCCACGACCTGGACTTCCTCGTGGACGAGGTCTCCCCGCTGCTCGCCAGTCCCACCGCGGTCCTCGGCGCCGTCGGGTTCCTGGTGCCGCTCGCGGGTCCCCGCGTGACCCGGACGGTACGCGCCGTGCGCCAACTGCGGCTGCTGCGACCGCTGTGGCTGGCCCTCAGGCAGGTGCCCACCCCCAGCGCGATCCGCAGCTCCCTGCCCTGGTGGCGGACCCCGCCCACCGTGCTCCTCACCGGGCGGAGGACGGCCCTGTACGACGCCGTGCTCGCGCTCGCCCCCTACTGCGACCCCGCGGTCCGCGAGGCGGCGCACCGCGCGGCCCTGCGCGACGGCCAGGACGAGGCCCGCGCGGCGGTCACCGCCGACGCCGTCATGATCCTCGTCGCCCGCGATCGGCAGCGCACGGGACCGGAGCGGCTGGACCACGGCGCCCAGGCCTCGGCCGTACGCGGGCAGGACCTGATTCCCCTTTCCTTGGCGGTCGCCTCGGTGACCGGCCCCGACCTCCGCGCGTACGCGGCGTACGCGGATCCCGCACCCGGGCCCGCGCCCGGACCGGCCACCGGACCCGCACCCGGACCCGCACCCGCACCCGCACCCGCACCCGCGCAGACAGCAGAAAGCAGCCCGTCATGAGAGAAGCCACGAGCTGGGCACCCCGGCACGTCGTCGTCGTCGGGGGCAGCATCGCCGGCATGCTCGCGGCGGCCGCCGTCAAGGACCACGTCGCCTCGGTCGAGGTCGTCGAGGCGCACGAACTGCCCGAAGGGCCACTGCCGCGTACGGGAGTTCCGCAGGCGGCGCACATCCACTGGCTGCAGGCCGGCGGAGCGGAGGCGATCGACGCGCTGCTGCCGGGCACCGTCGACCGCCTGACGTCGGCGGGCGCCCACCGCGTCCCCGTGACCACCGACATGGTCATCCACTCCCCCGAGGGCTGGTACCGCCGCTGGGAGCACGCCACCCACTTCGTGATCACCGCCAGCCGCGACCTGACCGACTCCGTGGTCCGCGCGAGGGTCCTGTCCGACCCCCGGGTCCGCCTGCGCAGCCGGTGCAGGGCCGTCGGCCTGACCGGCGACGCCCGCACCGTCACGGGGCTCAGGGTCGAGCAGGCCGACGGCACGGTCCGCGAACTGCCCGCCGACCTGGTCGTCGACGCCTCCGGCCGCTCCTCCCGGCTGCCCGAGTGGCTCGCGCACCTGGGCGTCACCGGCCTCGCCGAGGACCACATCGACTCCGGCCTGGCCTACGCCAGCCGGCTCTACCGCGCCCCGGTCCCCAACCGCGGCTGGCCGGTCGTGGGAGTGCAGGCCGATCCGCGGCTTCCTGGGCCCGCCGGCGCCGGGGGCATCCTGCCGATCGAGGGCGACCGCTGGCACGTCAGCCTGATGGGCGGTCCGGGCGGCCGGCCCACCCGCGACCCGGAGGACTTCGAGCCGTTCGCCCGCGCCCTGCGCCACCCCGTCCTGGCCGACCTCCTGCGCCACGCCGAACCCCTCACCGAGGTCAGCGTCACCCACAGCACGGCCAACCGCCGCCACTACTACGAACGCCTGCGCTCCTGGCCGGAGGGCCTGGTGGCGCTCGGCGACTCGGTCGCCACCTTCAACCCGGTCTACGCCCAAGGCATGTCGGTGGCGGCCCTGGGCGCCGTAGCCCTGCGCGACGCGCTGGCGACCCGCCCGTCCCCGGGCCTGGCCCGGCGCGCCCAACGCGCGATCGCCCGCCCCGTCGACACCGCCTGGACCCTGGCGGTCGGCCAGGACATCCACTTCCCCTCGACCCGCGGCAAACACCCGACCGTGGCCGACCGCCTCCTGCACCGCTACGTCAGCCGCCTCTCCCGCACGGCCACGGGCTCCTTCCACGCGGCCACGGCCCTGACGAACGTCCTGTCCCTCCAGTCCCACCCCACCTCCCTGGTCACCCCCCGCACCCTCCTGACGGCCCTCAGAGGCCCCACCCGCCCCCCACTCACCCACCCACCCCTCACCCCGACGGAACAGGCCCTGCTCGACGGGCCGGCGAGGACCGGCCGAGGCGGATCATGATCAACGCTCTGTCCTAGAATGGCGGCACCATCTCAGCGGCCCGCCGGGCTTCCGCTCCACCTCCGTGGACCTCGAAGGACATGCCCCCACCCGCGCGAGCTACTTCGTGCTGCCTGGGGGCATTTTCTTGCTGTTCCGTGAGTCCGCGGCCTCGCTGGCCGACCGCACCCACCTCGAAGGACGGCTGGCAGAGCTCCTCACCGAGAACTTCCTGCACAAGCACCGCCACCGGCCGCAACCGTCGGAGGTGCGCTCCTGGGAGCGCAGCGTCCCCGCGCTCACCAATGCGCTGGTGGAGGCGGGGCTCGGCGAGGTCGAGATGCTGCTGGAGTACGGACTGCCCCTGACCAGCAAGCGCGCGGACGTGATACTCGCCGGAGTGCACCCGGCGACCGGCGAGCCGTCGTACGTGGTCGTGGAGCTCAAGCAGTGGAGCAACGCGTACCCGGAGGAGGACGATCCGCTGCGGTGCCGTATCGACACCTACCCCGGTCCGGTTCTCAACCCGATCGAGCAGGTGCGGGGCTACTGCGAGTACCTGGTCGCTTTCAACGGGGCTCTGGAGCAGCACCCTGAGTGGCTCGCCGGGGTGGCGTACCTGCACAACGCCACGGAGTTCGGCGTCGCGGGGCTGCGCGACGTACCGGAGGACGAACGCGGTCGCCTGTTCACCGGTGAGCAGCGGGGCGCGTTCCTGGCCTACCTTCGCTCGAGGCTGGCCCCGCGGCCCGGTGCCGAGGCGGCCGACATCCTGCTGCAGGGGAAGGTGCGCCCGTCCAAGCAGCTGATGGCGGTCGCCGCCGAAGAGGTGCGCAGCCGCGAGCAGTTCGTCCTGCTGGACGAGCAGCGGCTCGCCTACGAGACGGTGATGTCGGCCGTCAGGAAGGCTCGGCGCTCCCACCACAAGCAGGTGATCGTCGTCGCGGGCGGACCGGGCTCCGGCAAGAGCGTGATCGCCCTGTCCCTGCTCGGTGACCTGTACCGGCGTGGAGTCCCGGCACTCCACGCCACCGGATCGCAGTCGTTCACCAAGACAATGCGCAAGGTCGCGGGCGCTCGCAAGCCGGAGGTCCAACGGCTGTTCCGCTACTTCAACAGCTTCATGGAGGCCGAGCCCAACGATCTCGACGTGCTCGTCTGCGACGAGGCGCACCGGCTGCGCAAGACCTCCGCCAACCGGTACACCAAGGCCGAGCTGCGCACGGGCCGGGCCCAGGTGGCAGAGCTGATCGACGCCGCCCGGGTGCCCGTGTTCCTCCTCGACCAGCATCAGGTGGTGCGTCCCGGGGAGATGGGCACCGTGCGGGAGATCCAGGACGCCGCCGCCGAGCAGGGACTGGAGTGCACGGTGGTGGAGCTGGACAGCCAGTTCCGCTGCGGGGGCAGCGACGCGTACCTGCGCTGGGTGACGGGCCTGCTGGGTCTGGAGGGTGACGGTCCCGGCGTCTGGGAGCCGGACGGCAAGGTGGAACTGCTGACGGCGGACAGCCCGCAGGAGCTCGAGGACTTCCTGACCGCCCGGCGCGCCCAGGGTTACGGGGCGCGCATGTCCGCGGGGTACTGCTGGAAGTGGACGACGAAGATCACACCGGACATGAGCACGCTTCCGGCGGACGTCGTCATCGGCGACTGGGCCCGGCCGTGGAACCTGTACGGGGACCGCTCCTTCCTGGGCGCACCGCCCGCCCCGCTCTGGGCGACCGATCCCGCGGGCTTCGGCCAGGTCGGTTGCGTCTACACCGCGCAGGGCTTCGAGTACGACTGGTCCGGTGTGATCATGGGCCCGGACCTCGTCTGGCGGAACGACCGCTGGATCGTGGACCGGCTGGCCTCCAAGGATCCCTCGTTCACCAGGTCGACCCCGGACGACGACGTCGACCGGCTGGTCCGCAACACCTACAAGGTGCTGCTGACCCGGGGCATGGTGGGCACGATCATCTACTCGACGGACCCCGAGACCCGGGAGAAGCTCCGCTCCCTGGTACCGGCAACGCCCTGACTGTGCTGCCGAGTTAACATTGTCGCGCTGCGCACCTTCCCGGAGGGTACGAGGCGCGGGTTCATGGGTTGCCCCAACGGGCGGCGAGATCGGACTGGTTGTGCCCGTCGAGTGGCGACACACGACGTGAGCGTGGACACCCGGTAGGGCGTCCCCCTGCCATTCCGCATCTCACCCTCTGGAGTGGCCATGGCCTCGGTCGAGTACAAGTCTGCGCGTCGTGAGCGGATCCGCGAGATCCTGATCGACATCGCTGCGGGAGTCGTCTCCAACCTTCTGGTGGCGGCCCTGGTGGCGATTGCGAGCCTGCTCTTCTGACGCAGGCAGGTGGCGGGCCCGGTGAGCCCGCCACCCCCGGCTCCTTCGGCGTTCCCGTCAGAACAGCCGCAGCTCCGCCTGCTTCGCGCCCCTGTGCTTGCGCTTCTTGCCCCGGCCGCCTCTGCCGGGGCGGGGCAGATGCGCCCTGCGGGCCTCCGGGGGGAGGTTTTCCCAGGTGGGGCGCAGGTCGTGGATCTCGACCTCGCCCACGAGTTCCTTGAGGTACGCCCTGGTCTCCGCGTCGGTGGAGTAGAGCACCGTTGCGCGGCTGGCCCTGGTCATCAGCACGTGGTACGCGTGACGGATGAGCCGCGCGAACTCCTCGTCGTCGACGCTGCCCGGTCGCACCTTGGGGTCGAAGGACCCGGGCCGGTCGACCCTCTTGATCTTGGAACCCGCCTCCGTGCGTTCCTTGCCCCGGCGAAAGACCCACTCGTCACCCCGGCGCACCATGTCCTCGCCCATGATCACACCGCACCAGTCCCACTCCAGGCCTTGCGCCGTGTACACGCAGCCGATCTGCCCGAGGCCTTTGGCGTCCACCGACCAGGTCTTGGACGGCGGGGCCTGGCCTCCCTCGCAGGAGCTGTCGCTGTCCGCGTTCCAGGGCCGGTGCCAGTCGCCGATACGGACGTCCGGCTCCAGCCGCCTCTCCTTGCCCAGGGGTTTGGTCCAGGGCCAGCAGTAGCCCGCGACCATGCGCCCGGAAGCCCCGGCCAGTACCTCGGTGCGGATGATCCGCTCGAGTTCCTCGGGCGTGTCCACCACTTCCACGTGCATGAGTCCGTCCGGCCTCCACTGCTCCACCGGCTCGTCCGCCACTCCCAGCACCGCGCGTACCCAGCGGATGTACGCGTCGCTGCCGCCGCAGCGGAACTGCTCCCGGAGGTTGCTGGGGACGAGTACGGCGTCGTGCCTCTTGGCGGCGTCCTCGATGAGGGCGACGGTACCGACCTCGTTGGGCCGGACCGACTGCCCCTCGTCCAGGAAGAAGACGGTGAGGCGGGAAGCCGCGAGCAGCTCGTCCACCTGCGGACCCGTGCCCCAGTCCTCCGGCTTCCAGAACCGGTTGGTGGACCGGTCCCGAAGGCGGTGGGCCTCGTCGCAGATCAGGACGTCCAGCGGCGGGTCCGGCGGCGTGACGAAGTTGCTGAAGTAGGTGAAGGACTCCCTGAACTCGCGGTCGCCGTAACCGACGTGCTCCTGAAGGGCCCCGTTGAAGGCCCGGCTGCCGCTGGCGTACTTGACCGTCCGCCCTTGCGCCTCCAGCTCGGCCTTGATCTGGAGGCCGATCGCACTCTTGCCGGTGCCGGCCCCGCCGGTCACCACGAAGACCACGCGGCGTTCGTCCGGGACGAGGGCGGGACGCTCCGGATCCGGCAGGACCTTGGCCGCGGTACTCAGGATCTGATCGGCGACCTCCTTCTGCCTTCCTCGGAGGGTGAAGACGGTGTCCTCGCCCCGCGACGCGATCATGGCGTCCAGCAGGGGCGTGTTGCGCAGGCCCATCCCCTGCAGCAGTTTCTCGGCCTCGGACGCGGCGCCGTCCTCCGCGAAGTGCTTGCGCAGATCGGAGAGCAACTGGTCGCGCCGGTCTCCCGTGTACACGCGTGCGTAGGCACCCGTCGGCGCCCCCACGTCGATCAGGGGGCGCACGGAGTCCTCCGTGGCATTGTGCAGGTAGGCGAAGCCGCCGCACGCGAACTCCAGGCGCCCGAACGGGCCGCGCTCACCCGTGAACGCCTGGTAGTACTCGCGGAGCTGCAGGGCCGGATGCCTCTTCTCCCCCATTCCCGGCACGTGAACCAGCTCGGCGGCGGCCTGTTCCACCCTGGTCACCATCGACCAGCGCTTCAACTCCACCAACTGCACGGACGGCCCGCTCCCGGACGGGTGCCTGCCCACGAGGAGGACGTCGATCAGCCGGGGGTCACCGGGACGGTCGCTCTCGTCGATCGTCGCGGCACACTCGACGATCATCTCCACGTTCCCGCGCCCTGCCGCGACGAGGTCGCCGGCGAGGCTGACCAGGCTCTCCGCCCAGGCGGAGCGCTCCGACAGCGAAGCGTCGGCACCGCGGAAGTGCCGCCACCGGGCGGCGAGGTGCGGCACCATGCGGCGACGGGCGTTCAGGGTGAGCAGATCCTTCGCCGACAACTTCAGCAAGAGCATGGACACGAGGTGGTTCCCCCAGGGCACGAGTGACTCGCGCGGGTGGGGGCATGTCCTGGTCGGAAGCCCGTCGGGCCGCAATCGGTTCCGGTGATCCTAAAGAACGGCCGCCCCACCGGAGAACGGCGTCAGGCAGGATCTGGCCGGTTTTCGACCTGCACTCGGAAGGGGGCCGTGAGGAGGAAGCCGATCCGGCGCCCCCGCACTTCGGTGAGCTCGCGTTCCCCGCAGGCCGCCAGGCCGGTGTCGCCGAGCATGACCTGCCCACGGTCGTCCCCGGCCGGGCTCGACCGGCCGCGCAGTGCAGCAGGGTGGTCTTCCCGGAGCCCGAGGGGCCCGTCACCGCCGCCGGCGCGCGCTGCGGGAAGGCCGCGGTCACCTCGTGGCGCACGGGGACGGGGCCGGCGGCGCTCGGGTGGCTCTTGGACACGGCGGAGAGATGGACGGCGGGCATCCGGAGGTCGGTCGCCTGAGGCCTGTCGCCCGAGGGCGGTCAGCAACGGCATGTCCGCCGTTCGGCCAGGTCAGGAGCGTGGGCGCAGTGGTCTGCGCCGAGTAGGCGGGAGAGGGTTCTCCTTGCTGCCCGGAGTTAGAGTCCAGGGACGGAGCCCGTCCGACGACCGCGGGTCCGGGCGGCGGCCGGGCGGCGGCCGGGCGCCGCCGCACCGCCGAACCCCTGGAGGAACCCCGCGATGAACGTCGCCGTGTGGGCGGCCGTACGGCGGCGTCCCGTCCGTTTCCTGCTCTCCCCCTGGCCGCTGCGCGCCTGGGCCTTCCTGCTCAGCGGCACGGTGCTGGGCGCGCTGCTGTTCGCCGTGCTGTCCGTGCTGCTCTTCGCGGGGATCGGCCTGTCGGTGCTGGGGATCGGGCTGGTGGTGCTGGCCGGGGTCGCGGTGACCGGCGTACCCGTCGCGGCCCTGGAGCGGCGCCGGCTCCGGCTGGTGGAACCCGTCCCTCTGGTCGACCCGCACGGTTCGCTGCCGGGGACCGGGGCCCTGCCGTGGCTGCGGACCCGGCTCAAGGAGCGCGCCACCTGGCGGGAGCTGGCGTACACGCTGCTGCTCGCCGTGGTGTTCACGGCGTTCGGGATCGGTTTCACCGCCCTGCTGGCCATGTCCGCGATCCTGCTCGTGACGCCGGTCATCGTCTGGGCCATCGCGCCGGACACGGTGATGCTCGTCCCCGGGCAGCCGATCTCGGAACCCGTCGCCGCGCTGCCCGGCACCCTGGCGGGCCTGGTGGGGCTGGTGCTCGCCGCGTACGCGGGCGCGCTGCTGGCCGGGGCCCAGGTCCGGGCCGCCCAGGTCCTGCTCTCCGCCCGCGAGGAGGACCTCGGCAGCCGGGTCATCGAACTCACGCGCTCCCGGGCCCGGTTGGTGGACGCCTTCGAGGCGGAGCGGCGGCGCATCGAACGCGATCTGCACGACGGCGCCCAACAGCAGCTGGTGGCACTGACCATGACGCTGGGTCTGGCCGAACTGGAGCTGCGAGGCCAGGACTCCCCCGCGCTGCCGCTGATCGCGCGGGCCCGCGGGGAGGCCAAGCAGGCGCTGGAGCAGCTGCGCAGCCTGGTCCGCGGCATCCATCCCCAGGTGCTCACCGACCACGGTCTGGCCGCGGCGGTCAGCGAACTCGCCCTGCGCAACCCGATCCCGGTGACCGTCGACATCGAACTCCCCCGCCGACTGCCCGCCTCGGTGGAGAACATGGCGTACTTCACCGTCACGGAGGCGCTCGCCAACGCGTCCAAGTACAGCGGCGCCGACGAGGTCGTGGTGCACGGCCGACTGGAGGGCGAGCAGCTCGTCCTGGTCGTGAGCGACGACGGCCGGGGCGGGGCCGATCCGACCGTCGGGTCCGGTTTGCAAGGATTGGCCGACCGCGTAGCGATTCTGAAGGGCAGGCTCATCGTGATCAGTCCCGTCGGCGGACCGACCCAGCTGCGGGTGGAGGTGCCGTGCTCCGCGTAGTGCTCGCCGAGGACGCCGTGCTGCTGCGCGCCGGCCTGGTGGAACTGCTCTCCCGGGTCGGTCACGAGGTGGTGGCCGCCGTCGGCGACGCCGGTGAACTGGCCCGCGCCGTGGACGCGGACCGCCCCGACGTGGTCATCACGGACGTGCGGATGCCGCCCGGCTTCCGCGACGAGGGGCTGCGGGCCGCCCTGGAACTGCGGTCCCGGCATCCCGGGCTGCCGGTCCTGGTGCTCTCCCAGTACGTCGCCACGGCCTACGCCAACCAGCTCTTCGCCGGCGGCTCCGCCGAGGGCGGCGGCCTGGGCTACCTGCTCAAGGACCGGGTCGGGGAGGTCTCGGAGTTCCTGGACGCGCTGGACCGGGTGGCCGGCGGGCAGACGGTCATCGACCCGGAGGTGATCCGGGTGCTGCTCCAGGCCGCCGACAAGCCGCTGCTGCGGCTCACCCCGCGCGAGCGGGAGGTGCTCGCGCTGATGGCGGAGGGCCTCAACAACCAGTCCATCGCGCGGAGGTTGACGGTCACCGAGGCATCCGTGGTCAAGCACGCCGGCAACATCTTCATGAAGCTGGACCTCGACCCGGCCGAGGGCAACCGCCGGGTGCTGGCGGTACTGGCACACCTGCGGGGGGAGCAGGCGTAGCGCACGGGCGCCGGCCCGGTGCGGGCGGGGTCCGGGGGTCGGGCGGGGCACCGCCCCGGGGGAATGGGGCGGTGCGGTGCAGTGCGGTCCCGCCCCGGCGTCCGTCACCTCCAATCGGCGCCGAGGCCCCGGCCGGATTCCGAGGTCCGGGCCGCCGGCTGCCGGCCGGCGTCGGACAGGGGCAGGTCAGGGTCCAGGAGGGCGCCCAGGCGCTCGGCCGATCCCTCCCAGGACCAGTGGCGCTCCACCCAGCGGCGGCCGGCCTCGCCGCGCACGCTCCCCGCCCCCTCCGAGGCCAGGGTGGCGGTCAGGGCCTCGGCCACCGCGGCGGGGGAACGCCCGTCGACGACGGTGCCGGTGACGCCCTCCAGGACCGTGTCCGGAGCTCCGCCCGAGTCGCCGGCGACCACCGGGAGGCCGCTGGCCGCCGCCTCCAGGAACACGATCCCCAGGCCCTCCGCCTCCAGCCCCGCCTTGCGGGTCCGGCACGGCATGGCGAACACGTCGGCGGCCGCGTAGTACGGGGCGGTCGCGGCGTGGTCGAGCCCACCGGTGAACACCACCCGGCCGGGGGCGTACCGGGAGGCGAGGCGGCGCAGCCGGGCCGCGTCCGGCCCCTGTCCGACGATCACCAGGACCGCGTCCGGCGTACTGCGCAGGACCGCCGGCATCGCCTTGATCAAGACGTCCTGCCCCTTGCGGCGCACCAGCCGGGACACGCAGAGGATCACCCGGCGACCGGTCAGCCGGTGCCGCTCGCGTACTCGGCGGGCCGCCTCCGAGCCGCCCTCGGCGGGCCGGAAGGCCGCCGCGTCGACACCCGGCACCAGCTGCTCCAGCCGGGCCCGCGGGCCGAGGGCGGGCGCGATCCGGGTCCGGGTGTACTCGCCCAGGTACGTGACGACGTCGACGTGGTCGCCGATCCGGCGCAGCAGCCGGGCGGCCCCCGGCGTGCGCGCCCACCAGATCTCGTGCCCGTGGGTGGTGGCCACCATGCGGCGGATCCCGCCGCGCCGCAGGTCCGGGGCCATGGCGGCGAGGGGGGCCGCGGCCCCGAACCACACCCGGTCGGCGCCGTGTTCCCGCGCGATGTCCAGGGCCCGGCGGGTGACGCGGCCGGTGGGCAGCAGCATCCGCGCCCGGTCGCGTACGACGGGGAAGGGCAAGGTGGCGTCGTACTCCGCCGCGCCGGGCTCGTCGGAGGTGTACACCACGACGTCGTCGCCGGGCATCCGGGTGGCCATGGCGTGTACGAACGTCTCGATGCCGCCCTGGCGGGGCGGGAAGTCGTTGGTGACGATCAGGGTGGTCATGCGGCGGGTCCTCCGTCGTGGCCGGCGGTGCGGCGGGGGTGGCGGTGCGGTGCTGCGGCACAGGTAGTCGTCGGCGTTCCGGGGTGATCCGGTCGCCCTCCGCCCAGTGGTCGCCCCGCGGGCCGTGGGCGCGGTGGCCGTGGCCGGCGGGGCGCTCCAGCACCTCCTCCTCCTCCTCCGAACGGGCGCCGTACGTGCACGTGCCCAGGTGGCGGTCCTGGGCCTCCAGCAGCAGGGCGGGGCGGTGGCGCGCCGAACTCGCCGTGCCCCGCCGCGCAGCACGGCGAGTTCGGCGCCCTCGACGTCGGCCTTGACGAAGCCGATGGAGGCTCCTCCGGTCGCTTCGGCGAACTGGTCCAAGCTGCGCACCGGCACCGGCACCGGCAGCGGTCCGGCCGAGCGGCCGGGCGGGCGGGCGGGCTGTGCGGAACTCCTCGTCGGGGCCGGGGCCGCGGGCCCCGCCGGTCAGGTACGCGCGGCCGTCTGCGGGTAGGCCGCGGCGGCGCGGCAGGCTCAGGGCGCCCCGTCCGGGCCGGGCGCCCAGCGCCGTCCGGTGGACGGTGATCCGGGCGGAGCCGCCGAGCAGCCCGACGGTGGTGCGCAGCCAGCGGGCGGGGCCGGGCAGCGGTTCCACGCTTGGATGTGCCCGGCGGGCCCGGTCAGATCGGCCAGGACCCAGGTGCAGAGCCCGTACTCGGCGCAGCGGACCCCGCCGCAGCGCCCGCCTCCGGGGCGGCCCGTCACCGGACATCACCGGCGGGCACGGGCAGCGCCGGGACCGCGGACGGCGCGTCCGGCCGCTGCGGGGCGGGGCGGCCCCGGGCGCCGGCCCGTACCAGCCGGGGCCACACCACCAGCAGGACGGGCAGGGCGAGGTAGCCGAAGCGCCCGGCGGGGGCGAGCAGGAAGGCGAGGGAGAGGCCGAGGGCCAGCCGGTCGGCGGCCGCGAGCAGGTCCCGGGGCGGCCGTACGACGAGCGAGACCGCCACCGCGAGCCCGCCGGCGAGGAGCATCCCCACCGCCGCGTACCAGCCCACGGGGCCCAGCTCGGCGAGCAGCCGACCGGGCAGCGGGCTGCTCGCCGGAGTGCTGAACTCCCCGCGCCCGGTGGGGAACGCGAGCACCTGCTCGGCCATGGCCCGCGGGGACAGCAGCACACCGGGCAGCACGGCCAGGGCCGTACCGGCGAACGCGACCAGGCCGCAGCGGACGGCCGCCCGGAGCCCGTCCCGGTGGGCGAGCAGGGCCACGGCGACGGGCACAGCCGGCCACGCGGTCCACTTCAGGGAGCACGCCGCGGCCAGCACCAGCCCGGCCGCCACCGGCCGGTGCCGGGCACCGAGCACGAGGCCGAGGCAGAGCAGCCCGGCGAGCGGCAGGTCCACCCCACTCACGGCGAGCGGCAGCGCAACCACCGGCGAGGCGACCAGCGCACCCAACCCGATCCGGTACGGCACCCACCCGGCATCGGCGGACGCCACCTGAGGCGAAGTCACATCAGGGACAGCGCCCCCGAATGCGGGGCGTGACGCCACCCGGAAGGCCCGGCGGCCGGCCCACAGGCAGCCCAACAGCACCGCGGCACACCACAACCGGGCGTCGCCGAGCACCCGTACGACCGGGTCGTCCGCCCCCAGCAGGGCCCGGGGCATCCCGAGCAGCGCCATGCCGGGGAGGTACGGCGTGACCTCGACGACCGAACGGGGCTCGTCGAGATAGGGCGTGGCCCGCTCCACCATGAGCCGGCCGGCGCGCTCGATGACCTCGACCTCGCTCTGCGCGTGCCCGCTGACCACCAGGTACGCCAGCGGCACGACGACCGCCCCGGCCAGCGCCGCACCCACGGCGACGGCCCGGGTCCGCTCCCGGTCCGGCCCCAGCCCGACGACCGCGGCCGCCACCAGGTACCCGACCGCGGCGCAACTGCCCCAGACCCGGTGGGTGTCCAGGGCCGACACGACCGGAAACCCCGCCGCCCACCCGGCGGCGACGACCCAGCCGGCCACCCACAACGGCCGCCGGCACCCGGCGAGACGAGCCACTACCCCATGAATCAACACCCGGCCATTCCACCGAGGGACACCCCCGCCGGTCATGACGTCCAGGTCGAGACCTGATGGTGGGGTTTACCCGACCATGCTGTCCCTGGGCACACGTCAGGCCGAGAGCATCACGCGTTCAAACACCTTCCGGGGAGCCGCCTTTGCTGCGTCCCTCGCAGTGGCGGGTGAACTGCACGCAGGGGGTGCGTATGATTCCTGAATGAGTGACACTCCCGCCGTCGACATCCGATCCGCACGTGAGGCACGGGGATGGGACCAGGCAGAACTGGCCCGCATGCTCGGTGTCGGTCAGCAAACCGTAAGCCGGTGGGAGCGCGGCCAGACCTCGCCCAGAGGAGAGCTGCTGGATCGACTCCGCGCGACTCTGGGCCTTGACGGCGCTGTCACGCCTCCACGCCGTCCGCTCCTGGACGAGCTGCCCTTCAATCGTCTCGACGCCTATCAGTTCGAGGCGTTCTGCGATGCGTTCCTGAGCCGCCTGTACTCCGACGCCCAGGAAGTCGCGCGCTACGGGGTCAGCGGTGACACTCAGCACGGAATCGACATCCGCGTGGTCACAGCCGACGGGGAGCGCATCGGCATCCAGTGCAAGAAGTACGAGAAGTTCCGCCCCGCCTCGTTCGCGAAGGCCGTGGCGGAACTCGATCGGGCGCGCGCCCGGGTCGACCGATGTGTCCTCTTCCTGTCCACAAGGGCCAGCGCGGCGGTGCTGGAAGCCTGCGACAAGCTGGATGAGTGGACGATCTGGGACTCGCGGACCCTGTCCCGTGAGGTGGACAAGCTTCCCCGCCATCAGGCATTGACCCTGGTGGACCGCTTCTTCCCGGACATGCGGGAAGAGTTCCTGGGAGTACGCGCCCCCAGCATCTGGCAGACGGCAGAAGAGGCGTTCCCTGCCTCGCTGCCCAGTCCTGTCTACTCCCATGGATTCCGGTTGGTCGGCCGGACCGCGACGCTGGACGAGATGACCGCCTTTGCAGCGGGCGACGACGAGCCGCGAATCGCTGTGCTGACGGGTGCGGCCGGACAGGGAAAGAGCCGGCTGCTGTGCGAGCTCGCACGCACCTGGGAGCGCACACCTGGAGCGACCACTTGGGTGCTGCCGCCCGGCCCTTGCGCTCTGGACGAGTTCGATCACCTACCGAGAGACGGACGACTGCTCGTGCTCATCGAGGACGCGCACGAACGATCGGACGACCTCGCCATGGTGGTAACCGGCATCCTCCGGGCACGGCCTCATGCTCGTACGGTGATCGCGACCCGCCCGTACGGCAGGCTTGTGGTTCAGCAGGCCCTGCGCGCCGCCAAGACGGACGAGAACCAGGTTTCCCGATGGGATCTGTCCTCGCTCCGTCACGAAGACGCGTACGCGTTGGCCTCGGAGATCCTTGGCGGAGGGAATGAACACGCCGCGCGCGTCGTGGCACACGTGGCAGCCGACTCGCCGCTGCTCCTGGTGAACGCTGCGATCGCGGTGCAGCGGGGCGATCTCGAAGTAAGCGCTTTGCAGAGCCATGCCGACGTTCACCGCTTGCTGATCGACGTGTTCGCACAGTCCGCTCTCTCGCAGTCCCCGCAGCCCGATGACGACCGGGCTCTGCTGCATGCCGTGGCAGCTCTCCAACCGGTTGCCACCGACGTTCCTCACTTCCAGAACGCGCTGTCCTCCATCCTGGAACTGCCCTTCACCCGCATCAATCCTCGACTTCGGACACTTGAAGGCACCGGGATCCTGGTCCGACGTGGGGCCTCCGTACGGATTTCACCCGACCTGCTCGGGGACGTCCTCCTGGCCGAAGCGGCAGTGCACCCGCACAGTGGCTCTCCCACGGGATACCTGCAACTCGTCCGGGATCGCGCTGACGGTGACGCGCTGGCAAACGCTCTGGTCAATGCCGGTCGCGTTGACTGGCAGGCGCACAGCCGGAGTTCCCTCCACAAAGGGGTGGTTGACCCCCTGTGGGCAGCAATGGAAGCCGAGTTCAAGGAGGGCGGCGCGGACACCCGCATGGCGCTTCTCCCTCTCCTTCGGAAGATCGCACCCTTTCAGCCGGAACGCGTTTTCCGCCTGACGCGGTGGGCACTGGACCACCCCGCGACCGGGGACGAACTTCCGAGTCAGGACCGCTGGATGTCCGAAGCCTGCGGACAGGCCGGCATCCTCCGCGAGACACCGCGCGTACTGGAAGCCGTGGCCGTCGACCTCGACCATCTGCGCAGCGTGTACGACCTCCTGTGGTCCCTGGGTCGCAACGACGAACGGCCGCTGAATCAGAACCCGGACGCACCGCTGCGCATTCTTCTCGACCTGGCCTCGTACGGGCCGGGAAAGCCCGTGCAGTACCAGGAGATTCTGCTCGACGCCCTGTCGGAGTGGCTGGAGGAGACTGTGCCGGGTCCCACGAACCGTATGCCGCTCGCGCTGCTCGATCCGCTGTTCTCCGACACGGCAGAGGGACGGACGCGGGAGGGATGGACTCTCACTTTCCATCGCTACCCGGTACGTGCGGAGGTCGTGGAACCGATCAGGGACCGTGCGGCAGGTATCCTGCTCGACCAGTATGTGTCGGGGAACGAAGGGCGCGCGGTTGCGGCTGCTAGGACCTTCCGGGAGGTTCTCCGTCATCAGACCGAGGACTTCGCCCAGTACAACGCCGAGTTTCTCCGGGTGCTGGGCGCCCGGACGGCAGCTCTGCGGCCGGGACCGCTGGTGTCCCTCGCGGTGCGACGCTCGCTGAGCTGGGTCCTCAGGCACGGTCCGACCTCGATCAGCGAAGCTGCGCAAACGGTCGTCGACTCGTTGCCTGACGAGGCCGGGCACCGGCTGGCGCTCCTCCTGCACACAGGTACGTACGACGAGACCCTCGTACCGCGCACTGCCGACACGGAAAGCCTCGAAAGTGTCCAGGGCTACTGGGCCACACTGCGCCGCGCCACCCTGGCCGAGCTGATGAGGCAGCCGACCGACCAGGTGGCCTCACTGTTCGTGTCTCTGGTCGAAAAGGGACACAGGGTGCTCGCCCACCACTCGGAGGGTGTCCGAACGGTGCTCGATGAAGCCCTGTCAGAATCGCCGGATCTTGTTCCCGCGCTCCTCGACCGGCTCGCCCACGCGGAGGAGGGAGCTGTCCAGGTCATGCTGCCCACAGTGCTGCACGCGTCCTTCGGACTGGATGTACCCCGCGCGGTGGAGACCTGCCGTCGGCTTGTCGCCGACGGCAGCGCCGCGGAGGTCTTGGCCGCCACTCAAGCCCTCCAGAACGTCATCCATGAGACGTCCGTACAGGAAGCCGGCGCACTTGATCTCGCCCGTGCTCTGGCCGACCATCCCGCTCCCACGGTGCGCGCCGGCGTCCTGGCCATGGCCGTGTCCCTGCTGCGTACGTCGAGGGAACTCGCCCTGGAGCTGCTCACTTCCGTACCTTTCGGCGATACGGGTGCAGTGCCGTATCGGCTTTGGTGGGCGTTCACCATGGAGAGACTCCTGTCGTGGCAGGACCTCACCAGTGCCCAGCGTGTGTTCTTCATCGATCAGTTGGCCGCCCTCCCCACGCTGAGCGATCACACGGTGCAGCAGTTCATCGCCCACCTTGTCCAAGCCGACGCCGAAGCCGCGGTCGGACTCCTGCGCTCGCGGATCGAGCGTTGGGAGGAGGCCCCTACCGATGAGCGCTTCGACCCCCTTCCGTTCGAATGGAGTGTTGCGCTCCCCTTCTCTGACAGCGCCGCCCGACCGGACCTGCTGCGATCGGTACAGGGCTGGCTGGCACAGCCGCGCGACAACTCCTGGCGTCGCGAGTTTCACGCCCCACAGCTCTTCTGGACAGTTGCAGGCCCGGCGGACGAGGTGGTCCTCAGCCTCCTTCTTGAGCCCTATCAGGAAGGCAACATCGATCTCGCCCACGCCGCTGCCCCGCTGCTGAGCAGACTTCCCGAGAACGTCGTGTGGGATCGGGTGGACTTCGTGAGCACGCTGTTGAAGACAGCTTCCCGCCTGTCGGAAGACCTGCTGCACCGCACCGGTGGGAGACTCTACTCAGCGCTGTTCTCGGGTGTCCGCTGGCGGGAGCTCGGGAAGCCGTACCAGGAAGACGTCGACATCAGCGACCGCGCCCGGCACATCCGCGCCGGACTTCCGCGGGGTTCTGCCGTCGACCTTTTCTACAAGGCGCTGCAGGAGAGCGCTCAGCACAACATCGATCGCGCGATCGCCGAAGACCTCGACGAGTTGTGAACATCTGTCGCCGACACCTGTGATACGTCCGGACCCGTTGGGTGCCAGGTCTCGTACCTGGGGGTCCCTGCACCGTCAGAAGGAGCGGCGACGAACCGTCGGCACCCAGGCACGCCATGGTCAGACAGGCCCCCGCTTCACCTGTTGGACGAGCAGGAACAGGTGAAGCGGCACGGCCACCATGTCACCCCGCCTCAGAACCCCTTCTCCACCGGCTCCAGAATCGCCACGCACTCCACATGATGAGTCATAGGAAACAGGTCGAAGACCCGCAACGTGCGCACCCGGTAGCCGTGGTCGCGGAAGTAGGCCAGGTCGCGGGCCAGGGCCGCCGGGTCGCAGGCGACGTACGCGATGCGGCGCGCGTGGAGGGAGGCCAGGTGGCGGACCGTCTGCTTGCCGGCGCCGGCGCGCGGGGGGTCCAGGACGATCAGGTCGCACTCCGTGATGCGGGTGCGCGGCAGGACCTGCTCGACCTTGCCCTGTTCGATGCGGACGCGCGGGAAGTCCGCCAGGTTGTGGCGGGCGTCCTCGACGGCGCGCTTGCCCGCCTCGATGCCGAGGACCGCGCCGGTCTCGCCGAGGCGTTCGGCCAGGGCGCCCGCGAAGATGCCGACGCCGCAGTAGAGGTCGAGGGCCATCTCGCCCTTGCGCGGCATCAGGCCCTGCATGACGGCCTTGACCAGGGTGTCGGCGGCCTGGGGGTGGACCTGCCAGAAGCCGCCCATGCCGACGCGGTACGTGCGGCCGTCGGAGCGTTCGCGGACGAACGGGCGGCCGTGGACCCGGTGGACCCCGCCGTCCTTCTCCTCCACGCGCAGGACCGAGACCGGCTTGTCCAGCTCCACCAGGGGCAGTCGGCCGCCCGGGACGGGGGTCAGGACGACCTGGCGGTCGTTCGAGCCGGTCGCGGCGATGGCCTCGACCGAGGCCATGGCCGGCCATTCCCGCTTCTCGATGCCCAGCTCCGTGACGCCCGGCGCCGCGATCATGCAGTGGTCGATCGGCTGGACGTCGTGCGAGCGGTGCTTGCGCAGGCCGGCGCGGCCCTGCTCGTCGATCGCGTACTGGACGCGGGTGCGCCACTGCGGTACCTGGCCGGCGGGCAGCTTGTCGCCCTCGGCGGGCACGACCGTGCCGTCCCAGCCGGCCTGCTCCGGGGTGAGGCCGGCGAGGCGGCTGAGCTGCTCGGCGACGACCTCGCCCTTCAGGCGGCGCTGCGCGCCGGGCTTGGCGTGCTGCCAGTCGCAGCCGCCGCACATGCCGGGGCCGGCGTACGGGCACGGGGCCTCGACCCGGTCCTTGGAGGCGTCCAGGACGCGTACGGCGTCGGCCCGCAGGAAGCGGGAGTCGGTGTCGCCCTCGGTGACCTTGGCGACGACCTTCTCGCCCGGCAGGGCGTGGCGTACGAACAGGACCCGGCCGTCGGCGTTGCGGGCGATGCAGTGGCCGCCGTGGGCCACCGGGCCGACCTCGACCTCGTACTCCTGCCCCACCAGCGAACCGGCCTGCGCCGTGCTCTCCCCACCGACCGGTGATGCGTTCTTGTTCTGCGGGGTCATGGTGGGGAGCACTCCAATGGGTTCAACAGCGAGCCGGGGGCGTACGCCCGCACGGCAACGGCCGAGTGGCGACCCTCCAGTCTACGTGGATCGCGCACCCGGCCGTGACCGCCGCCGTCACGCCTTGCCGCTCGGCTCCTTGCGGCGCGTGTCCACCGGGCCGCGGCGCACGGCGCCCGGGGCGTTCCACTCCTGGCGCTTGCGGGCCCGCTTCTTGGCCGCCTCCGAGGACGCCAGCTGGTACGGCACCGAGGTGACCATGACCCCGGGCGTGAACAGCAGCCGGCCCTTGAGGCGCAGGGCGCTCTGGTTGTGCAGCAGGTGCTCGTACCAGTGGCCGACGACGTACTCGGGGATGTACACGCTGACCGCGTCGCGCGGGTTCTCCGAGCGCAGGCCCTTGACGTACTCGATGACCGGGCGGGTGACCTCGCGGTACGGCGAGTCGAGGATCTTCAGCGGTACGTCGATGCCGCGCCGCTCCCACTCCGCCTTGAGCGCCTTGGTCTCCGCCGGGTCCACGCTGACGGTGAGCGCCTCCAGCTGGTTGGCGTGCAGCAGCTTGGCGTACGCCAGGGCGCGCAGGGTGGGCTTGTGGAGCTTGGAGACGAGCACGACGGAGCGGACCCGGGAGGGGCGGACGTACTCGTCGGGGCGCTCCTCGGCGGCCGCGATCTCCTCGGCGACCTTGTCGTAGTGCCGGCGGATGGCCGTCATGGTGCCGTAGAAGATCACCATGCCGAGCAGGGCGACCCAGGCGCCGTGGGTGAACTTGGTGGCGAGGACGACGACCAGCACCAGGCCGGTGAACGTCGCGCCGAAGGCGTTGATCGCCCGCGAGCGGAACATCCGGCGGCGCGCGGCGGGGTCCCGCTCCGTCTTCAGGTGCCGGTTCCAGTGCCGGACCATGCCGATCTGGCTGAGGGTGAAGGAGACGAACACGCCGACGATGTAGAGCTGGATCAGCTTGGTGGAGTCGGCGTCGTAGACCCAGACCAGCAGCGCCGCGGCGCCCGCGAGGAGCACGATGCCGTTGGAGAAGGCCAGGCGGTCGCCGCGGGTGTGCAGCTGGCGCGGCAGGTAGCGGTCCTGGGCGAGGATCGAGCCGAGCAGCGGGAAGCCGTTGTACGCGGTGTTGGCGGCCAGGAACAGCACCAGGGCCGTGGCCGCGGCGAGCAACACGAAGAAGAAGCTGCCCGGGCCGAAGACGGCCTCGGCGACCTGGGAGATCACCGGGTTCTGGACGTAGTCGTCGCCGACGGGGACGCCGCCGCGCAGCAGGTCGGTGGCGGGCTTCTCGGCCATCCGCACGTCGGTGGCCATGGCCAGGCCGATGATGCCGCAGAACATGGTGACGGCCAGGGCGCCCATGAGGGCGAGGGTGGTGGCCGCGTTCCTGCTCTTGGGCTTGCGGAAGGCGGGCACGCCGTTGCTGATGGCCTCGACGCCGGTGAGGGCCGCACAGCCGGAGGAGAAGGCGCGCAGCAGCAGGAAGACCAGCGCGAAACCGGCCAGTCCCTGGTGCTCGGCCTTGATCTCCAGGTCGGCGGTGGGGGCCTTCATGGTGTCGCCGAGGACGATTCCCTTCCAGGCGCCCCAGGCGATCATGAGGAAGACGCCCGCGACGAAGACGTAGGTCGGGATCGCGAAGAGCTTTCCGGATTCCTTCACGCCGCGCAGGTTCATCAGCGTCAGCAGGAGGATCATGGCGATGGCGCTGAGGACCTTGTGCTCGATCACGAAGTCCACCGCGGAGCCGAGGTTCTCCACCCCGGAGGAGATGGAGACGGCCACGGTGAGCACGTAGTCGACGAGCAGGGCGCTGGCGACGGTCAGGCCGGCCTTGGGCCCGAGGTTGGTGTTGGCGACCTCGTAGTCGCCGCCGCCGCTCGGGTAGGCGTGCACGTTCTGCCGGTACGAAGCGACCACGGTGAACATGAGGACCACGACGGCGGCCGCGATCCAGGGGCTGAAGTGGTACGCCGACACACCCGCGACGGAGAGGACCAGCAGGACCTCGCCGGGGGCGTACGCCACGGAGGAGAGCGGGTCGGAGGCGAAGACGGGAAGGGCGATCCGCTTCGGCAGGAGGGTTTCCCCGAGGCGGTCGCTGCGCAGCGCCCGGCCGATCAGGATCCGTTTGGGCACGTCGGTCAGTTTGGACACGCAGAGGATCGTAAGCGTTCGAAAAGGGCAGTGCCCAACCACCACCCGAATCCCCCGTGAATTCGGCACCGGCGCAGCACAAGATGCCACGCGGGCTCCGCAAAGGGCCCGCTCGGGGCACCACCCGTGTGTAGCTTGGGCAACGGTCTGAGACCCTGTTAAGCCTGAGCATGAACGAGGCTGGAACCGATACAGCCGCCGACAGCCGGAAGGACGGCCGTGCACATCGTCATTATGGGCTGCGGAAGGGTGGGCTCCGCCCTTGCGCAGACCCTGGAGCAGCAGGGGCATACCGTCGCTGTGATCGACCAGGACCCCACCGCGTTCCGTCGGCTGGGCGCGGGATTCGGCGGCCGCCGGGTCACCGGGGTCGGCTTCGACCAGGACACCCTGCGCGAGGCCGGCATCGAGGAGGCGGGCGCCTTCGCCGCCGTCAGCAGTGGTGACAATTCCAACATCATCGCGGCCCGGGTGGCCCGGGAGATGTTCGGTGTCGAGAACGTCGCCGCCCGCATCTACGACCCCAAGCGGGCCGAGGTCTACCAGCGCCTGGGCATCCCGACCGTGGCCACCGTCCGGTGGACGGCCGACCAGATGCTGCGCCGCCTGCTGCCGTCCGGCGCCGAGCCGCTGTGGCGCGACCCGAGCGGCGGGGTCCAGCTCGCCGAGGTGCACGCCTCCCCCGCGTGGATCGGTCACAAGGTCAGCGAGCTGCAGGAGGAGACCGGGGTCCGCGTGGCCTTCCTCACCCGTCTGGGCGAGGCCATGCTGCCGACGTCGCAGACGGTCCTGCAGGAGGGCGACCTCGTCCACGTGATGATGCGCACGGACGAGATCGGCAAGGTCGAGGCGGCGTTCGCCGAGGGCCCCGAGGAGGCACACGCATGAGGGTCGCGATCGCCGGAGCCGGGGCCGTGGGCCGCTCCATCGCGGGCGAGCTGCTGGAGAACGGCCACGAGGTGCTCCTCGTGGACAAGGCGCCGACCGCCATCTCGGTGGAGCGCGTGCCGCAGGCCGAGTGGCTGCTGGCCGACGCCTGCGAGATCACCTCGCTGGACGAGGCGGCGCTGCAGCGCTGCAACGTGGTCATCGCCGCGACGGGTGACGACAAGGTCAACCTCGTCGTCTCGCTGCTGGCCAAGACCGAGTACGGGGTCCCCCGGGTCGTGGCCCGGGTCAACAACCCGAAGAACGAGTGGCTCTTCAACGAGTCCTGGGGCGTCGACGTGGCGGTGTCCACGCCGCGCCTGATGTCGGCCCTGGTCGAGGAGGCGGTCAGCGTCGGTGACCTGGTGCGCCTGCTGCGCTTCAGCCACGGTGACGCCAACCTCGTGGAGCTGACGCTGCCGCCGGAGTCCTCCGTCGCGGGCACCCAGATCAGCGAGATCAGCTGGCCGGAGGACACCTCCCTGGTCACCATCATCCGCGGCAACCGGGTGCTGACCCCGCACCCGGAGGAGACCCTGGAGCCGGGCGACGAGCTGCTGTTCGTGGCCGCCCAGGCCCGCGAGGAACAGCTGGAGGAGCTCCTCCAGGCCCGCCGGTAGCCGCCCTGCGGGGCTTGCCGCCGCGGGACGCGGCGAAGGGGGTGGGCGGCCACGTGGCCGCCCACCCCCTTCGTCCGTCGTCCGCCCGCTTACGGCCTACGGGTTCACGCCCCGCCCCGCCGGGCCGCCTCGCGGGCCTTCTGCGCGGCTTCCTCGGCCTCGTACTCCGCGATCACGTCGATCGGCGGCGGCGCCTTGGCCAGGAAGACCCAGGTGAAGTACACGGCGAGCACCATCGGCGGCAGCTTCAGCGCGACCAGCAGCCAGCCCAGCTGGGTGTCGTCGCCCCAGAAGTACAGCGGGAAGAGGATCGCGTACTTGGCCAGGAAGATCAGGCCCCAGGCCAGCGACGCCTTGGTGTACGCCTTCTTGCGGCCGGGGTTGCGGGTGCGCCAGGAGAGGTTCTCCCGGAAGACCGGGCCGAGCACCACGCCGAGCAGCGGGAAGCCCACCAGCGCCGAGAGCGTGAACGCGACGCCGAGACCGGCGCCGTAGATCATGCCGGGCAGGTAGAAGCCCTTGGCGGTGCCGGTGAACAGGGCGAAGGCCACGCCCACGCCGACGCCGAAGACGCCGCTGAAGGCGTGCTTGACGGTGTCCTTGCGGGCCAGCCGCACGACGACCAGCAGCACGGCCACCGCGCCCGCCGCGATCGCCGACATGGTCACGTCCTTGTTGAACGTGTAGATCATGACGAACAGCAGGCCGGGGAGCATCGTCTCCACGGTGCCGCGGATGCCGCCGAAGGCGTCGAAGAGCGCCGCCTGGGTCACGGCCCTGACGTCGTCCGGGGCCTGCTCCGGGGGGGCGGCCGCGGGCGTGCCGGTCGGGTTCGGGGTCGGCGTCGGGGACGCCGGTTTGTCGAAGGACGTCACCGGCTAGTGCTCCTGTCCGAGCGGTCGGAGTTCGTACTTGGGGTTGAACAGGACGCGCCGGCCGTGGCTCATCGCGATCCGCCCCGAGGCGATCAGCTTGCGCCCCGGTTCGATTCCCACGATCGAGCGACGTCCGAGCCAGACGACGTCCAGCGCGGCGGACCCGTCGAAGAGCTCCGCCTCCAGGGCGGGCACTCCGGCGCGCGGCCGCAGGGTGACCGTGCGCAGCGTGCCGGTCACCTTGACGATCTGCCGGTCGTGGGAGTCGCAGATCCGCGTGCAGCCCGCGGCCTCCGCGTCCTCCTGCAGCTCCGCGGAATGCAGCTCCTCCTGCGAGGAGGACAGCCTCTCTATCATGCGGCGGAAGCGGCCCGCCGGCCTGGCGGACTTCTCGGGACGCGGATCAGCACTCATACAGGAAGCGTACCGGCGGCTTCCTACCTCTCGAAGCGGTATCCCATGCCGGGCTCGGTGATGAAGTGCCGCGGGTGCGAGGGGTCCGCCTCCAGCTTGCGCCGCAGCTGGGCCATGTAGACGCGCAGGTAGTTGGTCTCCGTGCCGTACGAGGGCCCCCAGACCTCCTGGAGCAGCTGCTTCTGGCCGACCAGCTTGCCGCTGTTGCGCACGAGCACCTCCAGCAGGTGCCATTCCGTGGGGGTCAGCCGTACGTCGCGGCCCTCGCGGACGGCCTTCTTCGCGGCGAGGTCCACGGTGAACCCGGCGGTCTCCACGACCACCTCGTCCTCGCCGGCGCCGGCGGCCGGCTCGGCGCGCCGGACCGCCGCCCGCAGCCGGGCCAGCAGCTCGTCCATGCCGAAGGGCTTGGTGACGTAGTCGTCGGCGCCGGCGTCGAGGGCCTCGACCTTCTCGTCGGAGCTGTGCCGGGCGGAGAGCACCAGGATCGGCACGCGGGTCCAGCCGCGCAGGCCCCGGATCACCTCGACGCCGTCCATGTCGGGCAGACCGAGGTCGAGGACGACGACGTCGGGGTGGCGGGCGGCCGCCAGCTCCAGGGCGCTCGCCCCGTCGGCGGCGGCGTCGACCTCGTACTTGCGCGCCTTGAGGTTGATCACGAGGGCTCGGACGATCTGCGGCTCGTCGTCCACCACGAGCACCCGGGTCATGAAGGGCCTGCTTTCTCTGGGATCGGGTCCCCGCCGCCGTGCACCGCGGCGGGAGCGGACGGGGACGGTTCGGGGTCGGGGGTCACCGCGCGCAGGGTGAGCACCATGGTGAGTCCGCCGCCGGGGGTGTCCTCGGCGGCCAGGGTGCCGCCCATGGCCTCGGTGAAGCCGCGGGCGACGGCGAGGCCGAGGCCCACACCGGCGCCGCGCGGGGCGTCGCCGTGGCGCTGGAAGGGCTCGAAGATCCGCTCCTTGGCGGGATCGGGCACCCCGGGTCCGCGGTCGACCACGCGGACCTCGACCCGGTCGCCGAGGGCGCTGGCGGCGACGGTGACCGGGGTGCCGGCGGGGCTGTACTTGACGGCGTTCTCGACGACGTTGGCCACGGCCCGCTCCAGCAGACCCGGGTCCACGGCCACCATCGGCAGGGTCTCGGGCACGTCGAGGCGCACGCTGTCCTCGGGTACGCCGCCCAGCGCCATCGGGATCACCTCGTCCAGGTCGGCGGCCCGGACCAGCGGGGTGACGGTTCCGGTCCGGAGCCGGGACATGTCCAGCAGGTTGCCGATCAGGTGGGCCAGCCGGTCGGCCCCCTCCTCGATGCCTTGCAGCAGCTCGGCGCGGTCCTCCTCGGACCAGTCGACGTCGTCCGAGCGCAGGCCGCTGACGGAGGCCTTGATGGAGGCGAGCGGGGTGCGCAGGTCGTGGCTGACGGCGGCGAGCAGGGCGGTGCGGATCCGGTTGCCCTCGGCCAGCCGGCGGGCCCGCCCGGCTTCGTCCACCAGCCGCCGCCGGTCCAGGACGACCGCCGCCTGGGCGGCGAAGGCACCGAGCACCCGGCGGTCCTCGGCGGGCAGCACGCGGCCGGTCAGGGCCAGGGCCAGGTGGTCGCCGACGGGCATGTCGACGTCGGCGTCCTCGGGCCGCTCGGCGGGGGCGGGGCCGACCTGGGCGGCCGCGCGCCAGGGCTCGGTGTCGCCGGCCCGCTCCAGCAGGGCCACGGACTCCATGGCGAACGTCTCCCGCACCCGCTCCAGCAGGGCGTCGAGGCTGTCCTCGCCGCGCAGGACGCTGCCGGCGAGGAAGGACAGGACCTCGGACTC
The DNA here is from genome assembly GCF_020532625.1 of Streptomyces antimicrobicus. Taxonomy (GTDB): domain Bacteria; phylum Actinomycetota; class Actinomycetes; order Streptomycetales; family Streptomycetaceae; genus Streptomyces; species Streptomyces antimicrobicus. The sequence continues at coordinate 43,367 of NZ_JAJAUY010000027.1, forward strand.
GGCGCGCAGCCGGGCCGCCTGCTGGGTGCGGCGGGCGGCCAGGTCCACGACGGAGGCCACGGACACCGCCACGCCCACGAAGACGGAGATGGCGATGATGTTGCGCGGGTCGGCGACGGTCAGGCGGTGCAGCGGCGGGGTGAAGAAGTAGTTCAGCAGCAGGCAGCCGAGCGCCACGCAGGCCAGCGCCGGCCAGCGGCCGCCCACCAGCGCGGCGGCGACCGCCAGCGCCAGGAAGAGCAGCATGTCGTTGGCGAGCCCGAGGTCGGCGTCGACGTGGGTCAGCAGCAGCGTGAGCAGCACCGGCAGCACCAGGCCGCTCAGCCAGCCGGCCGCGGTCCGGGTCCGGCCGAGGCGGGCGCCGGAGCGGGCCACGGGCAGGCCGCGGCCCTTGGCGGCCTCCTCGTGGGTGACGATGTGGACGTCGAGGTCGGGCCCGGACTCGCGGGCCACCGTGGCGCCGACGCCGGGCCCGAACACGTACTGCCAGGGTTTGCGGCGGCTGGAGCCGAGGACGATCTGGGTGGCGTTCACCCCGCGCGCGAACTCCAGCAGGGCGTCGGGGACGTCGTCGCCGATCACATGGTGAAACGTTCCACCAAGGTCCTCGACCAGTGTCCGCTGGAGCGCGAGCTCCTTGGGCGAGGCCGAGGTCAGGCCGTCGCCGCGGGCGACGTAGACGGCCAGGACCTCGCCTCCGGCGCCCTTCTCGGCGAGCCGGGCCGCCCGGCGGACGAGCGTACGCCCCTCGGGACCGCCGGTGAGGCCGACCACGATGCGCTCGCGGGCCTGCCAGGTGGAGCGGATGCCGTGCTCGCCGCGGTAGGCCCGCAGGTACTCGTCGACCCGGTCGGCCGTCCACAGCAGGGCCAGCTCCCGCAACGCCGTCAGATTGCCCGGGCGGAAGTAGTTCGACAGCGCCGCGTCGACCTTGTCCGGCCGGTAGACGTTGCCGTGCGCCATCCGGCGCCGCAGGGCCTGCGGGGACATGTCCACCAGCTCGATCTGGTCCGCCCGCCGCACCACCTCGTCCGGCACGGTCTCCCGCTGCCGGACGCCGGTGATCGACTCGACCACGTCCCCCAGCGACTCCAGGTGCTGGATGTTGACCGTGGAGACGACGTCGATCCCGGCCCGCAGGAGCTCCTCGACGTCCTGCCACCGCTTGGCGTTGCGCGAACCGGGCACGTTGGTGTGCGCCAGCTCGTCCACCAGCGCCACCGCCGGGCGCCGCGCCAGCAACGCGTCCACGTCCATCTCGGTGAACACCGCACCCCGGTGCGTCAGCTCCCGGCGCGGGACCTGCTCCAGCCCGTGCAGCATCACCTCGGTGCGCGGCCGGCCGTGGTGCTCGACGAATCCCACCACGCAGTCCGTGCCGCGCTCGCTGCGGCGGTGCCCCTCGGACAGCATCGCGTACGTCTTGCCCACTCCGGGCGCCGCGCCGAGATAGATCCGAAGGCTGCCACGTCCCATGCGCCCATTCTCAAGGACGTTCGTGGCGTTCACGCACGTGGGAGCGTCCGGGAGCGGTTCCCTGACACAACCCTGACGCGGGCCTGTGCACCGGCACCGCCCGGCACGCGCCGGCACCGGCACCGGCCGGTACGCGCCGGGGCCGGTGGTCCGCACCCGCGAGGGGTACGGGCCACCGGCCCCGGTCGGTCGGTTCAGCGGACCTCGGTGATCTCCGGGCCGCGCTCCAGCTGGCCCATGCCGCCGGAGAAGCGGGAGTTCCCCTGGTCCTCGGTCTGCACGCCGTCCGGCACCATCTGGGCGTCGTTCGGCAGCTTCAGGACGATCGGGTCGCGCGGGGCCATCGGGCCCTCGCCACGGACGACGACCGTCTCGCGGAAGATCGACTCCAGCATGCCGGCCGCCTCCGGGCGCACCGCGCCCTGGCCGGAGATGACGCCCCGCAGGAACCAGCGCGGTCCGTCGACCCCGACGAAACGCACCAGCTGGGCGCCGGTCTGGCCGTCCGGCAGCGGCACGGGCACCTGGGCCCGCAGCTCCCAGCCGAGCGGGCCCTCGACCTCGTCGACGAGGCCGCCCTGCTGGGTGATGCCCGCGGCGATCTCGTCGCGGACCTCGCCCCAGATGCCTTCCTTCTTCGGCGCGGCGAACGCCTGCAGCTGGATGGCGCTGTCGTGCAGGACCACGGTCGCGGCGACGATCGCGTCCCCGGCGACCTCCACGCGCAGCTCCATGCCCTCGACACCGGGGACGAGGATGCCACCGAGGTCGACCCGGCCCTCGGTCCCGTCGCCGGGAACCTCGGAGATGTCCCAGGGGCCGTCCGGCCGCGGGGCGGGCGGCAGGTTCACGCGACGCGGCGCGTCCTCGCTCCTGGCGTCGTCCTGCTCGGTGCCGACGCCGTCGACGACCTGCTCGGCCTCGTCACCGTCGCCCGAGGCGCCCTTGTTCTTGCGACGTCCGAACACGTCACTGTCCTTCCCGGTCGGATACGACCGAAGCGTAGCCATTCCCACCCTGCTGACCAGCGCCGTTTCCGGCCACAGCCGCATGACCGCCGGTGGAGCCGAAACCCCCCTCGGCCCGTGCCGAGCCGGGAAGCTCCGCCACCTGGTGGAAGCGCACCTTCTCGACCCGCTGGACAACCAGCTGGGCAATGCGGTCGAAGCGCTCGAACCGGACGCTTTCGCGCGGGTCGAGATTGACCACGATCACCTTGATCTCCCCACGGTACCCGGCATCCACCGTCCCCGGGGCATTCACGAGCGCGAGCCCGCAGCGGGCCGCGAGCCCCGAGCGCGGGTGCACGAAGGCGGCGTAGCCGTCGGGCAGCGCGATCGAGATCCCGGTGGGCAGGACGGCCCGCTCGCCGGGGGCGAGCTCGGCGGCCTGGGTGGTGACCAGGTCGCAGCCGGCGTCGCCGGGGTGGCCGTAGGCCGGGAGGGGCACCTCGGGGTCCACGAGCTTGATCAGCACGTCGACGGGTGCGTTGTTGTACGACATCAGGGATTCACCTCGAAGGCGCGGGCGCGCCTGACCTGGTCCGGGTCGGCCATGGCCGCCCGGATCTCCTCGGGCCGTCCGTTCTCGATGAAGTGGTCGACCTTCACCTCGATGAACAGGGCCTCGGCTCGTACGGCGACCGGTCCTTCCGGCCCGCCTATCCGGCCGACTGCGGTGGAGTAGATCTTCCGTCCGGCGACCGCGGTGACCTCGGCCTCCAGGTGCAGCACGGTGTCCACCGGCACCGGGCGCACGAAGTCGGTCTCCAGCCGGCCGGTGACCGCGATGACGCGCAGCAGCCAGTTCAGCGAGCCCAGCGTCTCGTCGAGCGCGGTGGCCAGGACGCCGCCGTGGGCGAGGCCGGGTGCGCCCTGGTGCGCGGGCTTGACGGTGAACTCGGCGGTGACGCGTACGCCTTCACCCGCGCGGGCCTGCAGGTGCAGTCCGTGCGGCTGGCCGTCGCCGCAGCCGAAGCAGTGCTCGTAGTGCGCACCGAGGAGCTCGCCGGGTGCCGGGGCGTCGGGGTGCCGCACCGGCGCCGAGGCATCGTCCGGTGGCGTCAGGCTGGGGATTCGTCCACTCACAGGCGCAGACCTTACCCGCGGACCTACCCGCCGGTCGCCCCGTGCCAAGCTTGGAGGCATGCAGCTCTCCTCCGCGCACCATGACGAACGCCTGACCGCCCCCCGCTCCTGGTGGGCGATCGCCGCCCTGGTCGGCGTCGCCTGCGCGCTGACGTTCCTGCCGCTGGGCGGCGCGGCGCTGCTGGCCGGGCTGGTGGGCGGGTCCGCGCTGGCGGGGCTGCTGGTGAGCGGTTACGGTTCCGCGCGCGTGCGCGTGGTGAACGGGGCGCTGGCGGCCGGCGAGGCCCGGATCCCGGTGACGGCGCTGGGCGAGCCCGAGGTGCTGGACGCCGAGGAGGCACGGGCCTGGCGCACGTACAAGGCGGACACCCGGGCGTTCATGGTGATGCGCAGCTACGTGCCGACGGCGGTCCGGGTCGAGGTCACCGACCCGGCGGACCCCACGCCGTACGTCTACCTCTCCACGCGGGAGCCGGAGGCACTGGCCGCGGCGCTGCGGGCGGCGAAGGAGCAGGCGGCGGCCTGAGGTCCGGGCGGCGAAGGAGTAGGCGGCGGCGCCGGTGGCGGCGCCGGTCGTCCGGCAGGGAGTGGCTCCCCGCGCCTCAGTCGCGTCCCTCCAGGGCCTTGAGGACGGCCCCGGGCAGCGGGAGCGGGTCGGGGTGCCCGGCGAGCGGCGGGAGGGCCGGCAGCTGGTCCCAGGGGACGGCCCGGCCGCGCAGGTCGGCGCGGATCTTGTGGGCGAGCTTCTTCGTGTCGCGGCGGTTCATCACCGCGCCCACGGCGGCGCCGACCATGAAGGGCATCAGGTTCGGCAGGTTGCGGAACATCCGCTTCATGATCTGCTGGCGCAGTTCGCGTTTCATCTGGCCGCCGAGGGCGGCGTTGAGCGTGGTCGGCTTGGTGAGGTCGACGCCCCGCTCCTCCGTCCACGCGCTCAGGTAGGCGACGCTGCGCTCCTTGAGGTTGCCGGGCGGGCGCAGGCCGTAGACCTCGTGGAGCTCGGCGACGAGCTTGAGCTCGATCGCCGCGACTCCGACGATCTCCGCGGCCAGCTCGGCCGGCATGGCGGGCGGCACGGGCAGCATCGCCGCGGCGCCGATGCCGGCGCCGACGGTCGAGGTGCCGTTGGCCGCGCCCGCGATCAGCTTGTCGGCGAGCTGATCGGGGCCGAGTCCCGGGAACTGCGCGCGCAGCGTCGCGAGGTCCCGTACGGGAACGCGCGGGGCGTTCTCGATGATCCGGTCCGCGACGTGCAGGACGGCCGCCCTGGCGCCGTCCCGGCTCTTGCGGACGCCGCTCCTGATCCTGTCCAGCCGTCGGGCCCTGGACGCGCCCGTGTGCCCCTCGTCGACCCCCGTGGTCGACGGGAGGGGGGCTGCGGCGTCCGAGGGCACGGCGGGCGTCCCGGCGGCTCCCGGGCCCGTTTCCGGGCCCGTGGTGTCCGTGTCCGCGTCCGGCCGTCCGAAGCGTCGCTTGCGGAACGGCGTCGAGCCTGTCACGGCGGTGTCCTCAGTCGCAGTCGCGGCAGATCGGCTGGCCGTTCTTCTCGCGCGCCAGCTGGCTGCGGTGGTGCACCAGGAAGCAGCTCATGCAGGTGAACTCGTCGGCCTGCTTGGGCAGCACACGGACGGCGAGCTCCTCGTTGGAGAGGTCCGCGCCCGGGAGCTCCAGGCTCTCGGCGGCGTCGAAGTCGTCCGTGTCGATCGACGAGGACGTCTTCTCGCTGCGCCGTGCCTTGAGCTCTTCGATGCTGTCGTTGTCGACGTCGTCGTCGGTCTTGCGTGGGGTGTCGTAGTCCGTTGCCATCTGTCGCTCTCCCCCTCTGGGTGTTTGCGGTGTCTCAGCGCACGTAACGCGCGAGAGGCCGGACTTGTGCCCGACCTGAGGCGGAGATTTTGCCTCACATCAAGGTCTGTTACTCAATCGACACCCAGCGGCACGCCTGAAGGGGCGACCGGCCGGGATGTCGAGGCGGACCGTACACGGTTCCGTGGCCCCCTTGCACGAGTGCCACCCCGTCTATTTCCCGCCAATCGGGGTGCCGGAAACCCGGACTTTCCCGGGCGTTTCGGCCAGCACAGGGTCATGGATCCCGCACGGGCGGGTACTCGACAATGTGATCGATCACACAGATATCGCCCACCCCACCCGCCTCTCGGATTCAGCCCTGCGCGAAATCAGGGTTGGTTCTCAGATCGGCAGGGTGACGCGCATCACCAGGCCACCGCCCTCGCGCGGCTCCGCGTGGATGCGGCCGCCGTGCGCGCGCGCCACGGAGCGCGCGATGGACAGGCCCAGGCCCACCCCCTTGTCGCTGCCCGTTCGCTCCGTACGCAGGCGCCTGAAGGGCTCGAAGAGGTTGTCGATCTCGTACGCGGGAACCACGGGACCGGTGTTCGAGACCACCAGGACCGCCTGGCCGTGCTGGACCTCGGTGGTGACCTCCACCCAGCCGCCCTCGGGGACGTTGTACCGGACGGCGTTCTGCACCAGGTTCAGGGCGATCCGCTCCAGCAGCACGCCGTTGCCCTGGACCACCACCGGTCCCCGCTCGCCGCGGATCTCCACGCCCTTCGCCTCGGCCTCGCCGCGCGCCTGGTCGATGGCCCGGGAGGCCACCTCGGCCAGGTCCACCGGCTTGCGCTCGACGATCTGGTTCTCGCTGCGGGCCAGCAGCAGGAGCCCCTCCACGAGCTGCTCGCTGCGCTCGTTGGTCGCCAGCAGCGTCTTGCCCAGCTGCTGCAGCTCCACCGGGGCCCCGGGATCGGACAGGTGCACCTCCAGCAGGGTGCGGTTGATGGCCAGCGGCGTCCGCAGCTCGTGCGAGGCGTTGGCCACGAACCGCTGCTGCGCCGTGAAGGCCCGCTCCAGCCGCTCCAGCATCTCGTCGAAGGTGTCCGCGAGCTCCTTGAGCTCGTCGTCGGGCCCGTCGAGCTCGATCCGCCGGGTGAGGTCGGAGCCGACCACCCGGCGGGCGGTACGGGTGATCTTGCCGAGCGGCGAGAGCACCCGGCCGGCCATCGCGTAGCCGAAGGCGAACGCGATGACACTGAGGCCCAGCAGGGCCATCAGCGAACGGCTGAGCAGGTCGTCCAGGGCGTGCTTGCGCTGGACGTTCACGCACTCGGTGATCGCCAGGTTGAACTGCTCGATCGACTGGTCCATGCCCACGCCGGGGCAGGTGGTGCTGGAGACCTCGACCTTCGTGCCGCCGACGATCTTGAAGGGCAGGGCGTTGCCCTCGCGCAGGGCCTGCGCCGCCAGCAGGTAGATGATCGACAGCAGCAGAATGCCCGCGATCAGGAACATGCCGCCGTACAGCAGCGTCAGCCGTATCCGGATGGTGGGGCGCAGCCAAGGGAAGGGACCCTCGGCCTGACCGGGGTCCCAGGTGGGTTTCGGGGGCGCCTGGGGCGGCGCCGGAGTCGTGGCCATGCCCGTCAGATCCGGTATCCGGAGCCGGGCACCGTGACGATGACCGGCGGCTCGCCGAGCTTGCGCCGCAGCGTCATGACGGTGACGCGGACCACGTTGGTGAAGGGGTCGGTGTTCTCGTCCCAGGCCTTCTCCAGCAGCTGCTCCGCGGAGACCACGGTCCCCTCGCTGCGCATGAGCACCTCCAGCACCGCGAACTCCTTCGGGGCGAGCTGCACCTCGCGGCCCTCGCGGAACACCTCGCGCCGGTTCGGGTCCAGCTTGATGCCCGCCCGCTCCAGCACGGGCGGCAGCGCGACGGTGGTGCGCCGGCCGAGCGCCCGGACCCGCGCCGTGAGCTCGCTGAAGGCGAAGGGCTTGGGCAGGTAGTCGTCGGCGCCCAGCTCCAGGCCCTCGACCCGGTCGCTGACGTCGCCGGAGGCGGTGAGCATCAGCACCCGGGTGGGCATGCCCAGCTCGACGATCTTGCGGCAGACGTCGTCGCCGTGCACCAGGGGGAGGTCCCGGTCGAGCACGACCACGTCGTAGTCGTTGACCCCGACGCGCTCCAGTGCCGCCGCCCCGTCGTACACGACGTCCACGGCCATGGCCTCCCTGCGCAGTCCGGTGGCCACCGCGTCCGCGAGCAGCTGCTCGTCCTCGACGACGAGTACGCGCACGTCGTCCGTCCTTCCTCCGAGCCCTCGCGGGCACACGTGTATTGCGTCATCCATCCTGCCGGTTTCGGCCGTAAACCGGCAGTAAGGCGCAGCTGAGGGGGGTGGGGGCGAGCGGAGGGAAGGATTCCCCGGCCTGCAGAGGTTTCTGCGTCCAGGGTGCCGGGGAGGACGTCTGCACATCCCCGACCCACTCCCTCACGCGGCGTGCCACGACCCCCCGTAGCCGCCGCCGACCCACGAAGAAAGGGCGCACCTGACATGGACGCATTCACCGCGGGTCTCCTGCACCGCATCAGGACCACCCAGTCGGACCTCCGGCAGGCGCGGGAATCCGGAGACGAATTCCTGGCCGACGTCGAACAGGCCGAGCTGGAGGACCTCCACCGGCTCGCCGCCGAACACGGCGTACAGGTCACCGCCGCCTGCGGCTGACCGCGCGACGACCACGGGCCGCCCCCTGCCGGGGGCGGCCCGTGGTGCTTCCCGGGCGTGCCGCTCGGGTCAGCCCGCGTCGCCGTCGTGCCAGGCGCCGGCCTCCTCCAGCAGCGGCTGCAGCGAGGCGAAGACCGCCGGGCCGGCCGCCACGACCAGCTCGCCGGAGGCCGGCTCGCCCGGGCGTCCGCCGGTCAGCGCGCCCGCCTCCCGGGCGATCAGGTCGCCGGCCGCGAGGTCCCAGGGGTTCAGCCCGCGCTCGTAGTACGCGTCCAGCCGCCCGGCCGCCACGTCGCACAGGTCGATCGCCGCCGACCCGCCGCGCCGGACGTCCCGCACCCGCGGGATCACCCGCGCCGCCACCTGCGCCTGGTGCGCCCGCCGGGCCTGGAGGTAGCCGAAGCCGGTGGCCACCAGCGCCTGGTCCAGCGGAGCGGCCGGCCGGCAGGACAGCCGTACGTCGCCCAGCCAGGCCCCGCCGCCGGCCACGGCGTGGAAGGTCTCGCCCCGCATGGGCACCTCCACGACGCCGGCCACGGTCTCGCCGTGGTACTCGGCGGCGACGGACACGCCCCAGCTCGGGAGGCCGTAGAGGTAGTTCACCGTGCCGTCGAGCGGGTCGATGACCCAGCGCACACCGGTGGTGCCCTCGGTGCTGGCGCCCTCCTCGCCGAGGAGGCCGTCGGCCGGCCGGCGCTCGGAGAGGAAGCCGGTGATCAGCTTCTCGGCCGCGAGGTCCATCTCGGTGACCACGTCGATGGGGCTGGACTTGACGGCCGCGACCGCCAGGTCGGCCGGGCGGCCGTCCCGCAGCAGCTCGCCGGCCTGCCGGGCCGCCTCCAGGGCCAGGCCCAGCAGTTCCTTCTTCAGTTCCTCGGTCGCTCGCTCGGTCACGGGGAGGCCTCTCACGCGTAGGGACTGTCGACGCCCGCGGCGGCCGGGCGCGGGGCCCGGGCGGGGCAGCAGCCCACCGCGCACAGGTCGTGGCTCGCGCCCAGCATGCCCACCCAGCAGCGCTCGGCGGGCTCGCCGCGCTCCACCGCGGCCCGCTCCAGGACCAGCTCGCGCACCGCCTCCGCGAACCGCGGGTCCGCGCCCACGGTGGCCGAGCGGGCGACCGGCAGGCCGAGCTCGGCGGCCTTGGCGGTGGCCTCGGTGTCGAGGTCGTACATGACCTCCATGTGGTCCGAGACGAAGCCGATGGGCACCATGACGACGGCCGGCGCGCCGGCCCCGTGCAGGGCCTCCAGGTGGTCGCAGATGTCCGGCTCCAGCCAGGGGACGTGCGGGGCGCCGCTGCGCGACTGGTAGACCAGCTGCCAGGGGTGGGCCACCCCGGTCCGCACGGCGACCTCGTCCGCGATCACCTGGGCGACGTCCAGGTGCTGCTTGACGTACGCGCCCCCGGCGCCGCCGGTGGTGTGCTCCTCGACCGGTCCGGAGGTGTCGGCGGCGGCGGTCGGGATCGAGTGGGTGGTGAAGGCGAGGTGGGCGCCGGCGCGCACCTCCTCGGGCAGCGCGGTGAGCGACTCGACGACGCCGTCGATCATCGGCTCGACGAAGCCCGGGTGGTTGAAGTAGTGCCGCAGCTTGTCCACGCGCGGCAGCTCCAGGCCCTCCTCGGCGAGCGTCGCCAGGGCGTCGGCGAGGTTCTCGCGGTACTGCCGGCAGCCGGAGTACGAGGCGTAGGCGCTGGTGGCGAGGACGGCGATGCGGCGGCGGCCGTCCTGGACCATCTCGCGCAGGGTGTCGGTCAGGTACGGCGCCCAGTTGCGGTTGCCCCAGTAGACCGGCAGGTCCAGGCCGTGGTCGGCGAAGTCCTTGCGCAGGGCGTCCAGCAGCTCCCGGTTCTGCGCGTTGATGGGGCTGACCCCGCCGAAGCCGAAGTAGTGCTGCCCGACCTCCTTGAGCCGCTCGCGGGGGATGCCGCGGCCGCGGGTGACGTTCTCCAGGAACGGCACCACGTCGTCGGGGCCCTCGGGCCCGCCGAAGGAGAGCAGGAGCAGGGCGTCGTAGGGACGGACCGGGCCGGCGCCCGAGGCGGGGGTGGAGAGCTGGTCTGACATGTCTCGAATCCTGCCACCCGGGACCGACCACGGGTAACCGGCCTCACCAGCCGGACACTCCGGGACGCAGGTAAGGTAACCCTTACTTTTGTCCACCGAATACCCGTGCGGGCGCCGCGGACCGGCCGTAACCTGTATGGGCCACTCTCGTCCCTTACGGAGCCCCCTCGTGCCCAGCCCGTACCGCGCGCTCTTCGCCGCCCCAGGAACCAAGGGGTTCAGCGCCGCCGGACTCGTCGGCCGGATGCCCATCGCCATGGTCGGCGTCGGCGTCCTGACGATGATCACCGAGATCAACGGCCGCTACGCCCTCGCCGGCGGGCTCACGGCCACCATCGCCCTGTCCGCGGCGGTGCTGGGTCCGCAGGTCTCCCGCCTGGTCGACCAGTACGGCCAGCGGCGGGTCCTGCGGCCGGTGACGCTGGTGGCCGTCAGCGCCATCAGCCTGCTGCTGGTCGCGGCCGCGAACGGCTGGCCGGACTGGACGCTCTTCGTGCTCGCCGCCGTCGCGGGCTGCGTGCCGAGCGTGGGCTCGATGGTCCGCGCCCGCTGGACGACCCTGTACCGCGACACCCCGCAGCTGCACACGGCGTACTCCTTCGAGTCCGTCCTGGACGAGGTGTGCTTCATCCTCGGCCCGCCCGTCGCGACCCTGCTCTCGGCCAGCTGGTTCCCCGAGGCCGGACCGCTGGTCGCCGTCGTCTGCCTGCTCGTGGGCGTGTGGTGGCTGACCGCGCTGCGCGCCACCGAGCCGGCGCCGCACCCGCGCAGCGCCCAGACCGACACCTCCTCGGCCCTGCGCTCCCCCGGACTGCAGGTGCTGGTGGGCACGTTCGTGGCGACCGGCGCGATCTTCGGCTCGATCGACGTGGCCACCCTGGCCTTCGCCGAGGAGCACGGCCACAAGTCCCTGACCGGCTTCGTCCTGGCGATCTGGGCCCTCGGCTCCTGCCTGGCCGGGATCGTCTTCGGGCTGCTGCGCTTCACGGGCCGGACGGAAATCCGCTGGGTCCTGGGCATCTGTGCGATGGCCGTGAGTATGATCCCCCTCCTACTGGCCGGGAACCTTCCGTTTCTTGCCGTGGCGCTCTTCGTCTCGGGCCTCGCCATCGCTCCCACGATGGTCACCACGATGGCCCTGATCGAGGCGCACGTACCACGCGAAAAGCTGACCGAGGGCATGACCTGGACCAGCACCGGGCTCGCGGTCGGCGTCGCGATCGGCTCCTCGGTGGCCGGCTGGGTCATCGACGCCGCCGGGGCGCGGACCGGGTACGTCGTCTCCATCGCGTCGGGCATCGCCGCGGCGGCGGTCGCGTTCGCGGGTTACCGTCGGCTGACGAGGCCGGCGCAAGGGGAGGAGCCCTCTAGCGATGGGGACGGCGACAGCAGCGACGTACGGGACCGCGTGGCGTAACTGGGCGGGCACCGTGTCCGCCACGCCCGCGCGCGTGGTGACCCCGGCCTCGGTCGGGGAGCTTCAGGAGGCGGTCCGCCGGGCCGCCGAGGACGGGCTGCGGGTGAAGGCGGTCGGCACCGGCCACTCCTTCACCTCGGTGGCCGCCACCGACGGGGTCCTGGTCCGGCCCCAGGCCCTGGCCGGGATCCAGGAGATCGACCGGGCGGCCGGCACGGTGAAGGTCGCGGCCGGGACCGCGCTGAAGGACCTCAACCGGGCCCTGGCCCGCGCGGGCCTGTCGCTGACCAACATGGGCGACATCATGGAGCAGACGGTCTCGGGCGCCACGGCCACCGGCACGCACGGCACCGGCCGCGAGTCCGCCTCCATCGCCGCCCAGATCCGCGCGCTGGAGCTGGTCACGGCCAACGGCACCCTGCTGAGCTGCTCCGAGAAGGAGAACCCGGAGGTCTTCGCGGCCGCCCGGATCGGGCTCGGCGCGCTCGGCGTGGTCACCTCGCTCACCTTCGCCGTGGAACCGCTGTTCCTGCTGACGGCCCGTGAGGAGCCGATGGGCTTCGACGAGGTGACGGCCGACTTCGACCGGCACTGGGCCGAGAACGAGCACTTCGAGTTCTACTGGTTCCCCCACACCGGCAACTGCAACACCAAGCGCAACAACCGCAGCCAGGGCCCGGCTGCCCCGGCCGGCGCGATCAGCGGCTGGATCGAGGACGAGTTGCTGTCCAACGGCGTCTTCCAGGCCGTCAACTCCCTGGGCCGGGCGGTCCCCGCCACGATCCCCGGGATCGCCCGGATCGCCAGCCGGGCCCTGTCCGCGCGGACGTACACGGACATCGCGTACAAGGTGTTCACCAGCCCGCGGCGGGTGCGGTTCGTGGAGATGGAGTACGCCCTTCCGCGCGCGCAGGTGGTCACCGCGCTGCGCGAGCTCAAGGCCCTGGTGGACCGCTCCGACCTGCGGATCAGCTTCCCCGTCGAAGTGCGCACGGCCCCGGCCGACGACATCACGCTGTCCACGGCGTCCGGCCGGGACACCGGCTACATCGCGGTGCACATGTACAAGGGCACGCCCTACCAGCGGTACTTCACCGAGGCGGAGCGCATCTTCACCGCACACGGCGGGCGTCCGCACTGGGGCAAGGTGCACACCCGGGACGCGGCGTACTTCGCCGAGGCCTACCCGCGCTTCGCCGAGTTCACGGCCCTGCGCAACCGGCTGGACCCGGACCGGGTCTTCGGCAACGACTACCTGCGGCGGGTGCTGGGCGACTGACGGCCCCGTCCGCCGGGCCGCGCTACCGACCGCCCGGCGCGGACCCGGCCGGGTCGGGCGGCGTGGCGCCCGAGGGCGTCGCAGCGGGG
>NZ_JAJAUY010000270.1 GCF_020532625.1 Streptomyces antimicrobicus
TCAGTAGCGGTAGTGGTCCGGCTTGTACGGACCCTCGACCTTGACGCCGATGTACTCGGCCTGCTCCGGACGGAGCGTGGTCAGCTTGACCCCGAGGGAGTCCAGGTGCAGACGGGCGACCTTCTCGTCCAGGTGCTTGGGCAGCACGTAGACGTCCGTCGGGTACTGCTCCGGCTTCGTGAACAGCTCGATCTGCGCCAGCGTCTGGTCCGCGAACGAGTTCGACATCACGAACGACGGATGACCGGTGGCGTTGCCCAGGTTCAGCAGACGGCCCTCCGACAGCACGATCAGCACCTTGCCGTCGGGGAACGTCCAGGTGTGCACCTGCGGCTTGACCTCGTCCTTGACGATCCCCTCGATCCTCGCCAGACCGGCCATGTCGATCTCGTTGTCGAAGTGGCCGATGTTGCCCACGATCGCCTGGTGCTTCATCCGGGCCATGTCCGAGGCCATGATGATGTCCTTGTTGCCCGTGGTCGTGATGAAGATGTCCGCCGTCTCCACGACCTCGTCCAGCGTCGTGACCTGGTAGCCGTCCATCGCCGCCTGCAGCGCGCAGATCGGGTCGATCTCCGTCACGATCACCCGGGCACCCTGACCCCGCAGCGACTCCGCACACCCCTTGCCCACGTCGCCGTACCCGCACACCACAGCCGTCTTGCCACCGATCAGCACGTCCGTGGCCCGGTTGATGCCGTCGATCAGCGAGTGCCGGCACCCGTACTTGTTGTCGAACTTCGACTTCGTCACCGCGTCGTTCACGTTGATCGCCGGGAAGAGCAGGG
>NZ_JAJAUY010000271.1 GCF_020532625.1 Streptomyces antimicrobicus
GATGAGCTTGGCCTTCACCGCGTAGTCGGCCTGCGTCTTCAGCGTGCCGGCCAGCGGGTCGTCGGTGACCAGGATCGACTGCCATGCCGGGTCGATGACCTCCGGTGCCAGCTCCTTGCCCGTCTCGGCCTTCAGCGCCGCGTTGGCGGACGCCTTGGCCTTGTCGGGGTTGGCGTTGATCCACTCGTTGGTCTTCACGGTGCCCTTGAGCACGGCCTCGACGACGTCCGGGTGCTCCTTGAGGAACTTCTGCGACACGATGACGTTCGTGATCACGAACTTCTTGTCGGGCCACAGCTCGGTCTCGTCGAGGAGGACCTTCGCGCCGTCGGTGACCAGCTTGGACGCGGTGGGCTCGGGCACCCACGCGCCGTCGATCGAGCCGGACTTGAAGGCGTCGGGGGTGACCTTGTTGTCCGTGCGGACGACCAAGACGTCGCCCTTGCCGGACTCCGGGTCGACCTTCCAGCCCTTCTCCGCGATCCAGTTCAGGAACGCGACGTCCTGGGTGTTCCCCTTCTGCGGGGTGGCGATCTTCTTGCCCTTGAGGTCGTCCAGGGTCTTGATCCGGTCCGGGTTCACGACCAGCTTCACGCCGCCGGAGGCGGAGCCGGAGATGATCCGCAGGTTGGTGCCCTTGGACTTGACGTAGCCGTTGATCGACGGCGAGGGGCCGATGAAGCCGATGTC
>NZ_JAJAUY010000272.1 GCF_020532625.1 Streptomyces antimicrobicus
AGTGCGCAGATCGAGCGGTTCGCGGTCGAGTCGGACTCGCGGGTGCTGCAGTTCGCCTCGCCGAGTTTCGACGCGTCGGTGTCGGAGTTGGTGATGGCGTGGCTGGCGGGCGCGGCCGTGGTGGTCGTTCCGGCGGACCGGCTGCGTCCGGGCCCGGAGCTGGCCGGTGCGGTCGAGCGGTTCGCGGTCACGCACGCGACGATCCCGCCGGTCGCGCTGGCCGCGATGGAGGACGTGGACCTGCCGGGCCTGCGTTCGCTGGTGGTCGCCGGTGAGGCGGTGTCCAGCGCGGTGGTGGACCGCTGGTCGGTGGGCCGCCGCATGGTCAACGGCTACGGTCCGACGGAGACGACGGTGTGCGCGACGATGTCGCAGCCGCTGGTCGCCGGTGGTGGGGTGCCGTCGATCGGTTCCCCGATCGCGAACACGCGGGTGTTCGTGCTGGACGAGTGGCTGCGGCCGGTGGCGCCGGGTGTGACCGGCGAGCTGTATGTGGCGGGTGTCGGTCTGGCGCGGGGTTACCTGGGCCGTGCGGGTCTGACCGCCGAGCGGTTCGTGGCGTGCCCGTTCGGGGCTCCGGGGGAGCGGATGTACCGCACCGGCGACCTGGCGCGCTGGACCCGCCAGGGGCAGTTGGAGTACCAGGGCCGGGTCGACGACCAGGTCAAG
>NZ_JAJAUY010000273.1 GCF_020532625.1 Streptomyces antimicrobicus
CCGGCCGGAGCTGGTGGCGCGGCCGCGGCCCGCGGAGCTTCCCGCGTCGTTCGCGCAGCAGCGGCTGTGGTTCCTGGACCGGCTGGAGGGCGCCAGCGCGACCTACAACCTCCCCGTGGCCTTCACCGTCTCCGGCCGGGTGGACGCCCGGGCGCTGGAGCTGGCGCTCGGTGACGTGGTGGCCCGGCACGAGTCCTTGCGGACCGTGTTCGCCGAGGCCGCGGACGGCGGCCGGGCGACCCAGGTGATCCTGCCGCCGCAGCCCTTCGTCCTGAACCGGGTGGCCTGCTCCCCGCAGGAACACGCGGAAGCGGTGCGCGCCGCGGCGGGTCATGTCTTCGACCTGGCGGTGGATCTGCCGTTGCGGGCGACGTTGGTGTCGACGGGGGAGGAGGAGCATGTCCTGCTGCTTCTGCTGCACCACATCGCGGGTGACGGGGCGTCGATGGGTCCGTTGACGCGTGATCTGGGTGAGGCATATGCCGCTCGGCTGGGCGGGGAGGCTCCCTCGTGGGCCCCGCTCGCCGTCCAGTACGCGGATTACACGTTGTGGCAGCAGCGGTTGTTGGGTGAGGAGGGGGATCCCGG
>NZ_JAJAUY010000274.1 GCF_020532625.1 Streptomyces antimicrobicus
GGGCAGCTGGCTGGCGAGGTCGAAGCCGCGGGTCACGTGGGCGGCGAGCTCCGTGGCGAGGTCGTCGGCCGTGACGCTGCGGGTCTCGAACGGCACCCGCGCCTCGGCGGCGGCCCTGATCTGCTGCCGCGGCCGGCCGTCGGTGTCGGGGAAGACGGTGCGCAGGCTCTCGTGGCGGGCGACCACGTCGCCGAGCGCGGCGCGCAGCGCGTCCGCGTCCAGCTCACCGGTCAGCCGCAGCGCCAGCGGCAGGTTGTACGTCGCGCCGGGTCCGTCCAGGCGGCCGAGGAACCACAGCCGCTGCTGGGCGTGGGCCAGCGGGATCTCGGCCGGCCGGGAGCGGCGGCCGAGCGGGGTACGGGCCCCGTCGGCCGTGGCGAGCAGAGCGGCGAGGCCGGCCACGGTGGGCCGCTCGAAGACGGCGCGCACCGGGAGTTCGGCCCCCAGGGCACTGCGGATCCGCCCGGCGAGCCGGGTGGCGGACAGGGAGTGGCCGCCGAGGTCGAAGAAGCCGTCGTCGATGCCGACCGCGGGCACGCCGAGGACATCGGCGAACAGCGCGCACAGGATCT
>NZ_JAJAUY010000275.1 GCF_020532625.1 Streptomyces antimicrobicus
CGGGATCTCCCGCTCCAGGTCGAAACCGGCCGCCGCGGCCTGCGCCAGGGCGGCGGGCAGGGCGTCCTCGGTGGTGGCGGTCACCGGGAGGTCGGGGGCGTGCTGCGCCGCGTCCAGCACGATCTGGACGGGGTTGCCGGCCACCTCGCGGAAGACGGTGCGCAGGCTCTCGTGGCGGGCGACCACGTCGCCGAGCGCGGCGCGCAGCGCGTCCGCGTCCAGCTCACCGGTCAGCCGCAGCGCCAGCGGCAGGTTGTACGCGGCGCTGTCGCCGTCGAGGCGGCCGAGGAACCACAGGCGCTGCTGGGCGTAGGAGACGGGCAGCGGCTCGGGGCGGGCCATGGCGACCAGGGCGGGACGGGCCCCGGCGGCCTGCCCGAGCAGCCCGGCCAGGCCGGCCGGGGTGGGCTGCTCGAAGAGGGACCGGACCGGGAGCTCGACGCCGAACTCGGTGCGGATCCGGCTGATCAGCCGGGTGCCGAGCAGGGAGTGCCCGCCGAGGGCGAAGAAGCTGTCGTCGGCCCCGGCCTGCGGGATGCCGAGGACCTCCGCGAACAGGCGGCACAGTGCGG
>NZ_JAJAUY010000276.1 GCF_020532625.1 Streptomyces antimicrobicus
GTCGGTTGCCGGTCGTGAGGTCGGTTTCTGGCGTGAGGCTCTTGCGGGGTTGCCGGAGGAGTTGGCGTATCCGACGGATCGTCGGCGTCCGGCGGTGGCGTCGTACGAGGGTCGTTCGTTCGAGGTGGAGTTGGGGGCGGAGCTGCACGGTCGGCTGGCCGAGCTCGCGCGTGCGACGGGTACGACGCTGACGATGGTGATGCATGCCGCGTTGGCGGCGGTGTTGAGCCGGTTGGGTGCGGGGACGGACATTGCGATCGGTACGCCGGTTGCGGGTCGGTCGGACGAGGCTCTGGACGAGCTGATCGGTTTCTTCGTGAACACGTTGGTGATCCGGGCGGACGTGTCGGGTGATCCGACGTTCACGGAGTTGCTGGCGCGGGTGCGGGAGACGAGTCTTGCGGCGTACGCGCATCAGGACGTGCCGTTCGAGCGGATCGTGGAGGCGGTCAACCCGGCGCGTTCGGCGGCCCGCCACCCCCTGTTCCAGATCATGCTCCAGGT
>NZ_JAJAUY010000277.1 GCF_020532625.1 Streptomyces antimicrobicus
TACAGGCCGGCGGCGGCGCGCAGGGCGTCGACGCGGTCGGTGCGCTCCCAGGTGAAGTCGGGCAGCTCGCGGCCGAAGTGGCCGTAGGCGGCGGTCTGGGAGTAGATCGGGCGCAGCAGGTCCAGGTCGCGGATGATGGCGGCCGGGCGGAGGTCGAAGACCTCGGCGATGGCGTGCTCGATCTTGGCGACGTCGACCTTGGCGGTGCCGAAGGTCTCCACGAACAGGCCGACGGGCTCGGCCTTGCCGATGGCGTAGGCGACCTGGACCTCGCAGCGGCCGGCCAGCCCGGCGGCGACGACGTTCTTGGCGACCCAGCGCATCGCGTAGGCGGCGGACCGGTCCACCTTCGACGGGTCCTTGCCGGAGAAGGCGCCGCCGCCGTGGCGGGCCATGCCGCCGTAGGTGTCGATGATGATCTTGCGGCCGGTCAGGCCGGCGTCACCCATCGGGCCGCCGATCTCGAACCGGCCGGTGGGGTTCACCAGCAG
>NZ_JAJAUY010000278.1 GCF_020532625.1 Streptomyces antimicrobicus
TCTCGATCTCGCCGAGTTCGATGCGGAAGCCGCGGACCTTGACCTGGTCGTCGGCGCGGCCGAGGAACTCCAGCTCGCCGGTGGCCGTACGGCGCACCACGTCGCCCGAGCGGTACATCCGCTCGCCCGGCGCACCGAACGGGTTCGCCACGAACCGCTCGGCGGTCAGGCCCGCACGGCCCAGGTAGCCCCGGGCCAGACCGGCGCCCGCGATGTACAGCTCGCCCGCCACACCCGGCGGGACCGGCTGCAGGGCCCGGTCGAGGACGAGCACGTGGGTGTCGGTGATGGCGGTGCCGATGGGCGGGACGCCGCCGCCGGAGAGGGCGCCGGACATGGTGGCGCAGACGGTGGACTCGGTGGGGCCGTAGGCGTTGACCATCCGGCGGCCCACCGACCAGCGCTCGACCAGCTCGCCCGACGTCGCCTCGCCCGCCACCACCAGCGTGG
>NZ_JAJAUY010000279.1 GCF_020532625.1 Streptomyces antimicrobicus
ACACCGACGGTGTGATCACGGGCTGGGGCACGGTCGAGGGCCGCACGGTCTTCGTCTACGCCCACGACTTCCGCATCTTCGGCGGCGCGCTGGGCGAGGCCCACGCCACGAAGATCCACAAGATCATGGACATGGCCATCGCGGCCGGTGCGCCGCTGGTGTCGCTGAACGACGGCGCCGGTGCCCGCATCCAGGAGGGCGTCTCGGCGCTGGCCGGCTACGGCGGCATCTTCCAGCGCAACACCAAGGCGTCCGGCGTCATCCCGCAGATCTCCGTCATGCTCGGCCCCTGCGCCGGCGGCGCCGCCTACAGCCCGGCCCTGACGGACTTCGTCTTCATGGTCCGCGACACCTCGCAGATGTTCATCACCGGCCCCGACGTGGTCCGCGCGGTGACCGGCGAGGAGATCACCCAGAACGGCCTGGGCGG
>NZ_JAJAUY010000028.1 GCF_020532625.1 Streptomyces antimicrobicus
CGGCGCCCGAACCCCGGCCTCCGCTGCCGCGCCGCCGGGCCCAGTCCCATCTCGCCCCGCAGCTGCGCGACACCCCCGCGCCGCGCCGCCCTGCCGCCGACGACGCCGAGGCCCCCGTGCACGACCCCCAGCTCATGGCGGCCTTCCGACGCGGCTTCGGCCGTGCCCAGTCGGAGAGCCCGTAAGCGATGGCCGGTCCTCGTCGTGCCCCCCGCGCCTCTCCGCCCGCCCCTGCCCCCGCCCCCGCCCACAGCCCCAGCGACAGCCACGAGACCCCCCGCGATCCGTACGAGGAGCACCTGCCCATGGCCGGCGAAACGATGACCACGACCAGTCAGCTGTCCGACCTCGACTGGCTGCTCAGCGGCCTGGTGCAGCGCGTGCCGTACACCCGTAGCGCCGTGCTCCTGACCAACGACGGCCTGGTCACCTGCCACCACGGGCTCGACGCCGACAGCGCCGACCACATGGCCGCCCTGGCCTCCGGCCTCTACTCCCTCGGCCGCAGCGCCGGCGCCCGGTTCGCCGACGGTGCCGAGGTCCGGCAGGTCGTGGTCGAGCTCGACTCCGCCCTGCTCTTCGTCTCGGCCGCCGGTTCGGGCACCTGTCTGGCGGTCCTCGCCGATCGGGAGGCCGACGCCGGGGTGCTCGGCTACGAGATGGCGATGCTGGTCAAGAGCGTCCGCCCGTACCTCGCGGCACCGCCCCGCCGGCCGACCGCCGCGCCGGAGCGGTGACCGCCATGAGCGCCACGAGGGCCACGGGCGCCACGAGCGCCGTCCGGGCCGCGAGAGCCGCGAGAGCCACCGGCACCGGCACCGGCACGCGAACCGGTCCCCGCGACACCCCCTGGCTGGACGACTCCGCCGGCCGCGTCATGCGCCCGTACACCGCCACCTCCGGCCGGACCCGCCCCGACGTGGCCCTGGACCTGCTGTCGCTGGTCAGCGCCACCGGAGTACGGCCGCGTACGGCGCTCGGCCCGGAGCACAGCCATGTGCTCCGGCTGTGCGCGGCGGCCGCCGCGCCGTCCGTCGCCGAGGTGGCCGCGCAGCTGCGGCTCCCGGCCGTCGTGACCAAGGTGCTGCTGGGCGACCTGATGCGCTACGGCGCCGTCACGGCCCGCGCGCCCCGCTTCCTGAACGACCCTGCCGACGACCTGACTCTGCTGAGGGCGGTGCTCGATGGACTGCGCAGACGTCTGTGAGGCCGGGCCCGGCACCCGGCCGCTGCCCGCCCCGGAGGGGCGCGGCGCCCAGGGGCCCGGCCCGGACCGCTCCGCGCCCCCGCCCGCCACCTTGAAGATCCTGGTCGCGGGTGGGTTCGGTGCGGGCAAGACCACCTTCGTCGGAGCCGTCAGCGAGATCGAGCCGCTGTGCACGGAGGAGCTGCTCACCGGCCTGAGCGAGGCCGACGACCCGCTGGAGGGGGTCGAGTCGAAGACGGCCACGACCGTGGCGCTGGACTTCGGCCGGATCACCCTGGACTCCCGGCACGTCCTCTATCTCTTCGGCACGCCCGGGCAGCAGCGCTTCTGGTTCCTGTGGGAGGAACTGTGCGCGGGCGCCCTCGGCGCGGTGGTCCTCGCCGACACCCGCCGGCTGGCCGACTGCTTCCCCGCCGTCGACTTCTTCGAACGCCGGGGCATCGGTTTCGTCCTCGCCGTCAACGAGTTCGACGGCGGCCACCGCTACACGGCCGACGAGGTGCGTGAGGCGGTCGGGCTCGCGCCCGAGGTGCCCGTCGTTCGGTGCGACGCGCGCCTGGCGAGCTCCGGCACGAGGGCCCTGGCCGCCCTCGTCCACCATCTGCTGACCACCGCCAGGCATCCGCGATCGGGGGGACCGACATGACGTACTACGAATCCACCGGACACCTGCTGCTGACCCCCGTGGACCGGGAGGCGCCCGCCCGGGTGCTCCGGTTGCGCGAACTAGGGCTCGGGGACCGGGTCGACGCCGACCTGGACGCCTTCGCCCGGCGCGTCGCGCGCACGCTCGGCGCGCCGTACGCGGGGGTCAACTTCATCGACGAGGAACGGCAGTTCTTCGCCGGGCTGCACCACGCCCCGGACGCGCCGCCCAGCGGCTATCCGGCCCGGGTCCTGGCCCGTGACCACGGGTACTGCCCGCACGTGGTGGTCCGGCGGCGGGCGCTGGTGCTGGAGGACGTCCGCGACTTCGCGCGCTTCGCGGGGAACGCCGTGGTGGACGAGAGCGGGGTGCGCTCGTACCTCGGCGCGCCGCTCGTGGACCGCCAAGGGGTGGTGCTGGGGACCGTGTGCGCGGTGGACGTCACCCCCCGCCGCTGGGGGACGGAGGGGCTGGGCACGATCAAGTCGCTGGCCGCCGACCTGGTCGCGGACTTCCACGCCCGGGAGGACGCCCTGCGAGCCGGTTGAGCCACCGGCCCGGGCGCCCGCCGCCCGGGCCCTCAGCGCCGGGCGCCGGACTGCCGGAAGGCGGTGATCCGCTCGCGCAGGGAGCGGGGGTCCAGGCCGTGGGCCGCGGTGTGCTCCTCGACGGTGCCGTAGCGGCGCAGCTCGGCGCGGCCGACGCCGAGGCCCAGCACCCGGTGCGGGAGGTCCGCCAGGGCGTCGTTCGCGGCCGCCGTCGAGGTGCCCGCCAGGTACGGCTCGACCAGGACCACGTCCGCCGGACCGGTCCCGACCGCCGCCCGCAGCGCGGCGGAGTCGAAGGGCCGGACCGTGGTCGCGTAGAGCACGGTCACGTCCATGCCCTCGGTCGCGGCGAGGACGTCGTCCAGCGTGGGTCCGACCGCGAGCACCACCCCGTCCGACCCCTCCCGGACGGTCAGGAAGCCGGCGCCGTCGACCGGCCTGGGGGCGCCGTTGGACAGCTGGGAGAGCCGGACGTACACCTTTTCGTCCCCGTCGGCGTACGCGTGCCGCAGCAGCGCCTCCGCCTCGTCCGGGTGGCCGGGGACGTGGATCGTCCAGCCGTCCAGGGTGTCCAGCAGCGCCACGTCGCCGGGTGACATGTGCGTGAACCCGCCGGCCGGCCAGTCGTACGAGGCGCTGGCACTGACCAGGACCCCGCCCGTGCCCTGGTGCCCGAAGTCGAGCTTGACCTGCTCGAACGGCCGCTCCACCAGGAAGCTGGCGAAGGTGTGCATGACCGGGCGCAGGCCGGTCAGCGCGAGGCCGCCGCCCACCCCGACGAGCAGCTGCTCGCGGATGCCGACGTTGATCACCCGCTCCGGGTGCGCCCGCTGGGCGGGGCGGAAGCCGTCCATGCTGATCTCGGCCAGCACGAGGGCCAGCCGCGGATCCTCGTCCAGCAGGTGCGACGTGACGGTGATGAAGCGTTCACGCATGGTGTCCATGGATGTGTCTCCCCCTCAGGCCTTCTTCTCGACACGGGCGACGACGGCGTGCGGCCGGCCCGGGTGCGGCGCGGTGAAGGCGGCGTACAGCGCCGCGTGGTCCCGGCCGTCCACGCTCACGGCCGACCAGCCGGCCGCCTCGAACCGGGAGGCGATCCCGCCCCGCCAGCCGTGGGTGGCCGAGTCGTTGTCGATCACGACCGTGTGCAGCCGCTCCAGTCCGGCGGAGCCGGCGTAGGCGATCGCCTCGTGGTTGCTGCCCTCGTCGAGTTCGGCGTCCCCGATCAGCGTCCACACCGCCGGCTCGCCGAGCCCCTGGGCGCGCAGTCCCAGCGCACTGCCGACCGCGAGCGGCAGGCCGTGCCCGAGCGAGCCGCTGCCGATCTCCACACCCGGTACGAGGGTGCGGTCGGGGTGGTGGCCGAGCGGGGAGTCGTACCCGCCGAATCCGCTGAGCCACTCCACCGGGAGGAAACCCTTCGCGGCCAGCACCGCGTAGTAGGCCATCGGCCCGTGCCCCTTGGAGAGCAGGAACCTGTCCCGCTCCGGGTCCGAGGCGGTGGCGGGCGTCACCCGCAGCACCCGGTCGTAGAGCACCCAGAGCACGTCGAGCGTGGACGTGGCCGCCGGCCCGTGCTTCTCGGCGCCGGTCATACGGGCCATGAGCGGCCCCAGATCCTCGTAGCGGAACCTCGCGTCCGCCGTTGTCTGCGTCATGAAACGATCTTTCAACCTCAACCGAAGTCGAGGTCAACCCCGTCCGCCGCGAAAAGGTGCGCGCGACCACCCGGGGATGTGCGGTATTGTTCTCATGCGCGTTCGCCCGGGGGAAACCCCAGGTCAACGGCATCGGGACGTGGCGCAGCTTGGTAGCGCACTTGACTGGGGGTCAAGGGGTCGCAGGTTCAAATCCTGTCGTCCCGACTCTGCTTTCGCAGGTCGGAGGCCGTTCTCTCATCGCTGGGAGGACGGCCTTTCGTGCGTCCGCCGCGTGGCCGCCCCTCAGGAGTCCGTGTCGGGCGCGGCCGGGGGGTCCGATAGCATGTTCGGACTATTGGTGATCGTCTTCAAGGTAACGGCCGGCTGAAACATTGATGTCTACGAGCTTCGCCGCGCTGCGCCGACCGCGGGTCCTGCTGTGGGCCGCGGCGAGTGCGGTGGCCGTCGGGTTTCTGGTCGCGCTGGAGGTCGCCGCCCGCGGGTACGGCGTGCCGGGGCCGGTCACCATGCAGGCGCGCGAGGTCATCTTCGCACCTCAGTCGGGGACCGTGCTGTACGCCGGCATGGCCCTGATGATGGTGGTGCTCACCTGGCGGCAGAGGTTCCTCGCCGTCGGGGCCGCGATCGGGATCGACGTCGTCTTCTGGCTGGTGCGGCGGGCCGTCGGCGCCGAGATGATGTTCGGCAACGGCGCCCTGTGGGTGACCCTCGGCTGCGCCGTCCTCGCACTCACCCGCCGCACCGGCCGCGAACGGCTCCTGCTGCTGAAGGGCGTCGGGCTGGCGCTGCTGCTCGTGGCCGGACGCAAGACCGGCTACACCTGGCTGCTGATCACGTCGAAGACCCGCCCGATGGTGCTCGACCAGTACGTGGCGACCGCCGACCACGCCCTGGGCAACCCCTCGTGGGTGGTCGGGCGGCTGGTGGAGGCCACCGGCGCGGTCGGCGCGAACGTCCTCGAATGGGTGTACATACAGCTGGCCGTCGCCGCGGTCGCCGTCGCGCTGTACCAGCTGCGCCACGTGGCGACCGAGCGCCGCCTGCCCACCCATCACCTGGTGCGCACCTTCCTCGTCATCGGCCTGCTCGGGCCGGGCATCTACATGATCTTCCCGGTGGTCGGGCCGATCTTCGCCTACGGCGCCGACGGCGGCCACTGGGCGGTGGCCGACCTGTGGCCGAACACGACGCCGCCGGTCGGCACGCCCCTGCCGATGCCGTTCGACGAGGTCACCCCCCGCAACTGCATGCCCAGCCTGCACACGGCGTGGGCCACCGCGATCTTCCTGCACTCCCGCAAGGGTCCACGGGCGCTGCGCTATGCAGGAACGTTTTGGCTGATCGCCACGCTCGGCGCGACGCTCGGCTTCGGCTACCACTACGGCGCGGACATCGTCGCCGGCGTGGTGTTCACGCTCACGATCGAGGCGGGGCTGCGCGCGTTCGACCGGGGCTGGGACCCGGCGGGCATCCGGCTGGTCGCCCATGGCGCCCTGGTCTTCGCCGCGCTGCTGGTCGCCTACCGCTGGCTGCCGCAGGAGATGGCCGCACTTCCCTGGCTCTTCGGGCCGCTGGTCCTGCTGGCGATGAGCTCGGTGATCTACGGCTACGCGCGCACGACCAGGCGGTGGGAGCGGCAGGAGCTGCCGGCGGGCCTGCCGGGTCAGCGGCGGCGAGCGCTCGCCGGAGCGGGGACCGGGACCCGACCCGGCGCGGAGCCGGACTCCGACCCGGACCCGGGCCCGGAGTCGGAGTTGGTGCGGTCCAGCTCGCGCCTGTGAAGGCCGCCCCGCGCTCGTCGCGGGGTCAGGGCGTGTCCCAGGTGACCGGCAGACGGTGCACGCCGTAGATGTTCATGCCCGTCCGCAGCGGCACCTCCTCGGCCGGCACGGCCAGCCGGAGGGTCGGGAAGCGGCGCAGGAGCGCCGGCAGGGCCACCGTCAGTTCGACGCGTGCCAGCTGGGCTCCCAGGCACTGGTGGATCCCGTGCCCGAAGGCGAGGTGGCCGGTCGCCTTGCGGCGCAGGTCGAGCACGTCCGGGTCCGGGAAGCGGGCCGGGTCGCGGTTCGCGGCCTCGTAGGACAGCGTGACGCTCTCGCCCGCCCTGATCAGCCGGCCCTCCACCTCGACGTCCTCCAGCGCGGACCGCACGCTCGTGGGGGCCACGGTCAGGTACCGCAGCAGCTCCTCGACGGCCTGGGGCGCCAGGTCCGGGTCCGAGCGCAGGGCCTCGGCCTGCTCCGGCTCGGCGAGCAGCGCGAACGTGCCGTGGGAGATCATGTTGGCCGTGGTGTCGAGCCCGGCCGCGAGCAGGAAGCCACCGATGCCGACGAGCTCCTCGTCGGTCAGGTCGGAGTCCCGGGCCAGGTCGCCGAGCAGGTCGTCCGAGGGCTCGGCGCGCTGGGCCGCCACCAGCTCCGCCATGTACTCCTGGAGCCCGGTCATCGCGGCGTACCGTTCCTCCGGGGCCACGTCCATCGTCATCACCGTGTCCGCGTGCCGCTGGAACCGCTCGCGGTCGGCGTACGGCACGCCCAGCAACTCGCAGATGACGAGGGCGGGCAGCGGCCGGGCGAAGGCCTCGACGAGGTCGGTGCCGGGGCCCTGGCGCTCCAGCGCGTCCAGGTGCTCGGCGGTGATCTCCTCGACGCGCTCGGTGAGCAGGCGCATCCGGCGGACCGTGAACCGGCCCATCAGGAGCCGCCGGAAGCGGGTGTGCTCGGGGGCGTCCATGCCCGTCATGTCGCCGACCGGCGCGGGCGGGAGCGGGCCGTCGGGGGCGCCCTCGGGGAAGGGGTGGTGCATCAGCTCGTAGCGGGAGCTGAACCGCGGGTCGCCCAGGACCGCCCGCACCGCGGCATGGCCGGTGGCCAGCCAGCCGCTGTGGCCGTCGGGGTACGTCATCCGGGTCAGCGGGGCCCGCTCGCGCAGCTCGGCCAGTCCGGCGGGCGGGTCGAAGGGGCAGCCGGCGGCGCGCCGGGTGGGGAGGGTGACGGGCTCGGCGGGGTCGATGGGCTCGGTGGGCTCGGGGCGCGGCGTTGCTTCGTGCTGCATGGGGTGCTCCAGGTGGCTCGGGGTGCCGAACGGGTGGGTAGAGCGGGTCAGCGGTGCAGGTCAGCGGTGCGGGTCAGCGGTGCGTGGTGCGGGTGAAGGCGGAGCGGGCCCAGAGGTAGCCGGCCAGGGTGAGGCCGGCGCACCAGGCGACGGCGACGTAGCCGCTGGAGCCGATGCCGGTGCCCGTCAGCAGCCCGCGCAGGGTTTCGATCACCGGGGTGAACGGCTGGTACTCGGCGAACCAGCGCAGCCCGGCCGGCATCGAGTCGGTCGGCACGACGGCGCTGCCGAGGAACGGCAGGAAGGTCAGCGGCAGCGGGATGTTGCTCGCCGACTCCGGGGTCCTGGCGATCAGCCCGACGGCGGCCGACACCCAGGTCAGCGCCAGGGTGAGCAGGGTGAGCAGGCCGAGCGCGGCGGCCCACTCGACGAGGGAGGCGTCGGGGCGGAAGCCCATGGCGACCGCGGCGACGATCACCACGGCGATGGCGGCCAGGGTCTGGACGGTGCTGCCGACGACGTGCCCGGTCAGGAACGCGGCGCGCGAGAGGGACATCGTGCGGAACCGGTTGACGATGCCCTCGGTCATGTCGACGCAGACGCCGACCGCCGTGGCCACGGCCCCGGACGTGGCGGCCATCAGGATGATCCCGGGTGCGACGTAGTCGATGTACTCGGTGCCCGAGCCCGTGCCCGCGCCGCCGGTGGGCGCCCCCGCGATCCCGGCGCCGAGCGCGCCGCCGAAGGCGTAGTTGAAGAGCAGCAGCATCATCATCGGCATCAGGACGACGGAGAAGGTCATCGCCGGATAGCGCAGCGCGTGCTTGGCATTGCGCCGCAGCATCGTCAGCGAGTCGCTGACGGCGTACGAGAAGGTGCTCATCGGGCCATCTCCGCGGTGGTGTCGGGGGTTCCGTGACCGGTGAGGGTCAGGAAGACGTCGTCGAGGTCGGGGGTGTGCACGGTCAGGGACTCGGCCTGGACCGCCGCGTCGTCCAAAACGTCGAGCACGGCGCGCAGGGCCGGGATGCTGCCGTCGCTGGGGATGCGCAGCGTCAGTTCCTCGGGATCGCGGGCCGCGGCGCGGAACTGCCCGGCGGCGGAGTCGAGTTCGGCGAGGCTCGCGAACCGCAGCCGGATGTGCCCGCCCGGCACGATGCGCTTGAGCTCCTCGGCGGTGCCCTCGGCGACGAGCCGCCCGTGGTCGAGCACGGCGATGCGGTCCGCGAGTTGGTCGGCCTCCTCGAGGTACTGCGTGGTGAGGAGGACGGTCACCCCGTCGGCGACGACGAGATCGCGGATGATCTCCCACATGGTGCGCCGGCTGCGGGGGTCGAGCCCGGTGGTCGGCTCGTCGAGGAAGATGATGCGGGGGTCGCCGACCAGCGTCATCGCCAGGTCGAGCTTGCGGCGCATGCCGCCGGAGAAGGTGGACACCGGCTTGCGGGCGGCCTCGGTGAGGTCGAACCGCCGCAGCAGCTCGGCCGCCCGCCGGCGGCCCTCGCGGCGGGGCAGGTGCCGCAGGTCGGCCATGAGGAGGAGGTTCTCCTCGGCGGTCAACAGGTTGTCGAGGGCCGCGAACTGGCCGGTGACCCCGATCAGGGACCGTACGGCCGCCGCCTCCCGCCGGAGGTCGTGGCCGCCGATCCGGGCCTCGCCGGCGTCGGCGGCCACGAGCGTCGAGAGGATCTCGACGGTGGTGGTCTTGCCGGCGCCGTTGGGGCCGAGGAGGGCGAAGACCGACCCCTTGGGGATGGTCAGGTCGATGCCGTTCAGGACGGACTTGTCGCCGTAGGACTTGCGCAGGCCGCGGGCGGAGATCGCTGTGGTGGTCATGGACGACCGCTCCTCAGATGTAATTTCGCATGTGACATTTCATTGGGCGTTACATGTCCGGACGTGGGAGGCTCCGCTCGTGCGAGGGGTGCCCGGGCGCCGTGGTGCGCCCGGGGGTGGGCGGGGGCGGGGGACCGGTGGTCGGGCCAGGTCGCCTCGCCGCTCGATGAGGGCGGCGGCGACGGCTGGTCGTCAGGCGCGGCGGATGACGATGTCGCCGATGCTCGTGCGGGCGTGGATCTCGACGGTCTCCTCGGCGCCGCCCGGTCCGTCGGCGGCACCGAGGGCGTTGCGGACGGTGCCGAGCTTCGAGTTGACGTCCAGCCAGGCCGCGGAGGACCGCCGGATGCCGATCTCCAGGTCACCGGCGGCGGCCTGGAGCTGCACGACGCCGCGCGCGACGTCGTGCAGCCGGATGGCGCCGTTGGCGGACCTGGCCTCGACCGAGCCGTGCGCGACGCCGACCGTGATGTGACCGTTGGCGTTGTTCACCTTGAGGTCCCCGGTGACCGCGCCGATCGTCGTCTCGCCGTTGCCGTTCTTGACCGTCGCCGCGCCCGCGATCTCCGCGACGTCGATCCGGCCGGCCCCGATGATCTCGGCGTCGCCGGTCGCGCGGCCGATGCGGATGTCCCCGTGCTCGGTCCGCAGGGTGACGACGCCCGCCTCGTCGAGGCGGATGTCCCCGAGGGAGGTCTTGACGTGGCAGTCGCCGAGCGGTCCTTCGCAGACGTGGTCGCCCATCGGGGAGGTGCTGCGCAGGTGCGAGCCGGCGGGCAGTTCGAGGGTGACGTCGATGGAGCCGGTCCTGCCGAACAGGGAGCGCTTCTTGGGGCCCTTGACGGTCAACGTCCCGTTGGCGTACGTGACCTTGGTCTGCTGGGCGGCGCGTACGTCGGCCTCCTCGGTGCCGTTGCTCGGGAGGACCTCGACGACCGTGTCGCGGCGCTCGGACGCGCGGACGCGCACGTCGGCGATGTCGAATTCCAGGACCGCGGTGATCGGTGCGGGGGTGTCGTAAGAAGGCATGGCTGTCCCGTCCTGTGGGCTCCCGAAGGGGGAGCGCTGGAGTGTGGTGGAGGGCCGGAGCGCGGGCAGGGCCCGCCGGGCGGCCCGGCCGCCCGCCCGGTCGGGGGGCGGCCGGGCGGTACGGGCGGCCGGGCGGACCCGGCCGTACGCCGCCCCGCCGGGCTGGCCTAGCGGACCCAGCCGCGGTAGCTCTGGCCGGTGCGGGGGCTGCGGGTGGGCGCCGCCGCCGGCGCGCCCGCGGGCGCCGTGCCCGCGGCGCCGCCCGGTTCCAGGGCGAGGGCCACGGCGCGGACCAGCCAGGCGTTGACGGACAGCCCCTCCTGCCCCGCCGCGTCCTCCACCCGGGCCTTGAGGTGGGCCGGGAGGCGGAAGTTGATGCGGGCGGTGCCGCCTTCGTCGGCGTCCGGCGCCAGGGGTGCCGATGGCGCCACGGGTGGCACCACAGATGGCGCCAAGGATGACGCCATCGGCCGTGCCATGTCGCCCACCCCCGGGCCGGTCGCCTCCGGTGCGGGCGGCGGCGTCACGACGAATTCGGGGTCGAGCCCCCGCAGTCGAACGTCCACGGAGCCCGGCGCCAGGTCCCGGGTGATCTCCTCCGAGGCCGCGGACAGCGCGTTGAGAAGAGTGAGCCGGGCGGCCGACTCCAGGGGCGCGGTCAGCCGTTCGGCCAGGGTGCGGGCTTCGTCCCCGCCGGCATCGGCGGCGACCGCCAACTCGTGGCGGAGGTGGTCGACGTAGGGGGTCAGGTCCATGGGTCCATAGTGGCACCACAATGGCGCCATGGCAAGCGAATGTGGCGCCACATGGCGCCATGTGGTGCCAGGGTGGCGCTCGGGTGTGCCGCTGAGGCAGGCAGGGGCGCCGCCGCGCGGCCGGTGGGGGGCTGTTGCGGGCCGCATCCGGCCCCTTACAGTGCGTGATGCGGAGATCGCGGTGATCGCGGTGGTGGCGGTGATCGCGGTGGTGGCAGGGCGTGACCGGCGGGGTCGGTCGGGGAGGGGCGGTGGCGGGTGGAGCGCGTGGTGGCGGAGACCTTCCCCGGCGGCCGCCGGGTTCCCGAGCTGGAGCCCGCCCTCGTCCGCGCATGGCGGGCCGGGGGAGGGGAGCTGGTCCACCTCTTCGCGCGGGCGCGCGAACGGCTCGGCGGCATCGCCGCGTTCCGGCTCGGCGACGCGCACCCCACCGTCCTCGTCACCGACCCCCGGGCCGTCCAGCACGTGCTGGCGCTGCGGGCCGACCGGTACGTGAAGCGCTCGCACCGCGCCCGGCTGCTGATCGGCGACGGCGTCCTCGCCGCGACGGGCGAAGCCTGGCAGCGCCAACGCCGCCTGCTGCAGTCGCAGTTCACCGGCCGCGGCATGCGCCGCCACGAGCAGCGGATCGCCGGGGCCGCCCGGACCACCGCCGCGCGCTGGGCGGCGTACGCCCGCACCGGCGAGGTGTTCGACGTCGGCGACGAGATGCGCCGCTTCGCGCTCGACACCATCTGGCGCTCCTTGACCGGCCACGCACTCGACGCCGCCACCGAGCGCGAACTGTCAGCCGTACCCGCCGTGGTGGCCGCCCTGCCGCAGCTGCCCGCGGACGGCACCGCCACCCCGGACGCCGTCGCCGCCGACCTGGCCCGCATCGACGCCGTGGCACACCGCGCCCTCGCCGCCGCCCGCACCGGCTCGGCCGGTCCCGACGGGCCGGGCCTGCTGCACGTCCTGCTCGACGCGGCCGGGACACGGCCCGAGTACACCGACCGGCTGATCCGCGACGAGCTGGTCACCCTCCTCGTCGCCGGACACGAGACCACGGCCTCGACCCTCACCTGGCTCCACCTCCTGCTGGACCGGCACCCGCGGGCGCGCCGGCGGGCACTCGCCGCCGGTCCCGCCGGCTCCCCGGCGCGGCGCCGGGCCGTGCAGGCGCTCGTCCACGAGACGCTGCGCCTGTATCCGTCCGCCTGGATACTGCCGCGCTGCGCCGCCGAGGACGACGTCCTCGCCGGCTACCGGGTCGAGGCCGGCACCGACGTGCTGGTCTGCCCCTACCTCACCCACCGGGACCCCGAGCTGTGGCCGGACCCGGACCGCTTCGACCCGGCCCGGTTCACCGCGCCCGGCGGCCGCCCCTCCCACCCGGGGAGCTACTACCCCTTCGGGGTCGGGCCGCGGGCCTGTCTCGGTCTGCAGTTCGCCCTGCGCGAGTCGACCGCCCTGCTGGAGCACCTCCTGCCCCGGTACGCCCCGCGGTTGCTGTCCGTGCCCGCCGGGGCGGCGTACGGCATCACCGTCCGCCCGGACGGTCCCGTGCCGGCCACCCTCACCCAGGACTGACCACCCCGTCCGGGACCGACCGGCTTCGCGGGGCGGCTGCGGCCCGGTCGCCGGGGGCGCGTTTGGCACCGCAGCGCCCGGGCAGGCGCCGGGAACCATCGACCGAGGCCCTGGAGGACGCGATGTCGACCGGAACCTTGCTTGCCATCATCATCCCCTCCGCGGTCGTACTGATCGCCCTCGTCGTGGGGCTTTGGATGTTCTTCCGGCACCGCCGGCTGCAACGGGAGTTCGGCACGGAGTACGAACGCGTCCTGGACGAGACGGGCGGCACGCTGGCGGCCGACCGCGAACTGCGCTCCCGCCAGCAGCGGCACGACGACCTCGACCTGCGCGACCTTCCGGCGGACACCCGGCGGCAGTACGCGGAGGCCTGGACCCGGGTCCAGGAGCACTTCGTGGACCAGCCCGACGAGGCGGTCGACGAGGCCGACGCCCTGGTGACCCGGGTGATGCGGGAGCGCGGCTATCCCACCGAGGGGTACGAGCAGCGCGTGCGTGACCTCTCCGTCGAGCACGGACGGACGCTGGAGCACTACCGCAGCGCGCACGAGGTGCACGAACGCCAGACCCAGGGCCGCGCCACGACCGAGGAACTGCGCGGCGCGATGGTCCACTACCGGGCCCTGTTCGACGAGCTCCTGGTCCCCGCGGGGCCGGCCGGCAGGAACGACACACGCGAATGAGGTGAGCACGATGCGGCACGAGAGCGAGTCCGGGGCCGGCACGGCGGGAGCGGGCGGCGACGCACTGACGACCGAGGACCTGGCGAACCCCGGCACCTCGAACGACACGGGCACGGACATGGGCACGGGGACGGGCGCGGGTGCGGACACCGACACGGGCACCGACACCGCGCTCGACACGGGCGCCGGCTCCGCCACGGGCACCGACACCGGCTCCGGCACCGGATCCGGTACCGCGGTCTACCCGGGTGAGGCGACGGCGTACGACCGTGACGACGTGAGCGGCACCGGCGGGAGCGACGACAGCGCCGAGGGCAGCGGCGGCGGCGACCTCGCCGACGAGGAACCGCTGATGTCGGAGTCCCGGGCCGCGGACTTCCGCGACCAGTGGAGCAACATCCAGGGCGGCTTCGTCGACGACCCCAAGGAGGCCGTCCACGCGGCGGACGCCCTGGTCGCCTCCGTGATGCAGCACCTGGCCAGCAGCTTCGCCGAGCACAAGGAGTCGCTGGAGAAGCAGTGGCAGAGCGGTGAGGAGGTCGCGACCGAGGACCTGCGCCTCGCCCTCCAGCGCTACCGGTCCTTCTTCAACCGCCTGCTCAGCACCTGAGGTGGTGCGCAATGGTGCGCATCGGCTACACGATGATGACCGAGCAGGCCGGACCGCGGGAGCTGGTGGAGCACGTGGTGGGGGCCGAGCGGGCGGGCTTCGACTTCTCCGTCGCCTCCGACCACGCCTTCCCCTGGCTGGACGCCCAGGGACACTCCCCGTACGCGTGGAGCGTCCTGGGCGCCGCGGCCCAGGCGACCACCCGGATCCCGCTGATGACGTTCGTGACCTGCCCGACGTTCCGTTACCACCCCGCGGTGGTCGCGCAGAAGGCGGCCACGATGCAGCTGCTGTCCGAGGGCCGCTTCCGGCTCGGCCTGGGCTCCGGCGAGAACCTCAACGAGCACATCGTGGGCGCGGGCTGGCCGGCCGCCCCGGTCCGGCTGGAGATGTTCGAGGAGGCGGTGGTGATCATCCGCGCCCTCCTCGCCGGCGGCCCGGTCAACCACCACGGCACCCACTACGACGTCGACAACGCCCGGCTCTGGGACCTGCCCGAGGAGCCGCCGCCCCTCGGCATCGCCGCCTCCGGGCCGCGCTCCTGCGCGATCGCGGGGGAGTACGGCGACCTGCTCGTGGCGGTCGAACCCAGCCGCGAGCTGGTGAGCGCCTTCGGCGAACGGGGCGGCGCGGGCAAGCCGTGCGTCGGGCAACTGCCCGTCTGCTACGACCGCGACCGCGATGCGGCGGTCGCCCGGGCCCACGAGCAGTTCCGCTGGTCCGTGGGCGGCTGGGAGGTCAACGCGGAACTCCCCGGTCCGGCCGGGTTCGCCGCCGCCACCCGGCACACCCGCCCCGAGGACCTCGCGGACACCATCCCGTGCGGGGACGACGTCGACGCCGTCGTGGAGGGCGTACGGGAGTACGCGGAGGCCGGTTTCACGGAGATCGCGCTGGTCCAGATCGGCGGCGACCAGCAGGGCCCGTTCCTGGAATGGGCCGAGGCCAAGCTGCTGCCCGCGCTGCGGGAGCTGTGAGGGCGGGGCGGCCCCGCAGGCGCCGACGTAACGGCTGCCGACGTAACGGCTGCCGACGTAACGGCTTTACGGGGCCGCCGTGGCCCGGCCGTGGTTGCCCAGGTGGTACACGGCGAAGGCCCGGTCGATGACCGCCATGGCGACGTTGCGGACCGGGATACCGCCGCCGGTCATGCCGTGCTCGGTGCCCAGGTGCGCGTGGCCGTGGACCGCGAGGTCGGCGCCCTCCGCGTCCATGGCCTCGGCCAGGAGGTAGCTGCCGAGGAACGGGTAGATCTCAGGGGGTTCACCGGCCAGGGTGTCGGGCACCGGCGCGTAGTGCGTGAGCGCGATGAGCAGGTCGCTGCCCGCTTCCCGCAGCTCCCGCAGGGCCTGTCCCAGCCCCTCGGCGCAGGCCCGGGTGTACTGCATGAACGACTTCATCTCCGGTTCGCCGAACTCGCTGCCGCTGCGTCCGGCGAAGCCACCGCAGAAGCCCTTGGTCCCGGCGATCCCCACCTTGGTCCCGTCGATGTCCAGGAGGACGCCGTCGCCCTCCAGCACCCGGATCCCGGCGGCCTGGAGTTCCTCGGTGACGGCCTTCTCCTGGTCGCTGTGGTAGTCGTGGTTGCCGAGCACGGCGACCACGGGCACCGGCAGGCCGGCCGCTTCGGCGGCCACCACCCGGGCCTCCTCCCGGGTGCCGTGCCGGGTCAGGTCACCGGCCAGCAGCAGCAGGTCCGCGTGGCGCGCCAGGGTGTCGAAGGCCGGACGCAGCAGCCCGGCGCTGTCCGGCCCGAGGTGGATGTCCCCGACGGCCGCCACCCGGACCGTGCCCGTCCGCTCGCTCGTGCCAGTCATGCCAGCTCCTCGGCGTAGTCGGGTGGCGTGGGACGGCTCACGACGAGGTCGGCGTACCAGTCGAGGCCCGCCAGTTCCTCCGCGACGACGATCAGGATGGCCGACCGGGCGTGTTCGTCGTTCACATGGCCCCGGACGACCGCACGGGCCCCGTGCATCTCGACGTGGACGCCGAGCTCCGCCTCGTCCTCCAGGGCCAGCCGGTCACGGAGCCGGCCGATGCGGTACTCGATGATCTCGGCCGTGTTCATGGGCGGTGCTCCGTCCTGTCGCTCCCGGTCACGCTCCTGGCGT
Organism: Streptomyces antimicrobicus; assembly: GCF_020532625.1. Lineage (GTDB taxonomy): Bacteria > Actinomycetota > Actinomycetes > Streptomycetales > Streptomycetaceae > Streptomyces > Streptomyces antimicrobicus. The sequence continues at coordinate 15,719 of NZ_JAJAUY010000028.1, forward strand.
CGGTGCCGTAGTACTCGGTGCCGTTCGTGTCCGTTCCGCTCTGGGCCGTCCCGTTCTGGGCCGTCCCGTTCTGGGCCGTCCCGTTCTGGGCCGTCCCGTTCTGGGGCGTCCCGTTCCTGTCGGTGGCGCTCCGGTCCGTCCCGTTCCTGTCCATGCCGCTCGCGGCGCTGCCCTCCTTGCCGTTCCAGGACGGCGCGCCGGTGTCCTCGGCGCGCTCGATGACGCGGAGCCGACCGAGCAGGTGCAGGAAGGCGTCGGCGAGCGGGGAATCGCGGTGGGCCCGTTCCAGCCGGTCCCAGTCGATCTGCTCGCGCAGCATCCGGGCCATCGGCAGCAGTTCGCCGAAGTCGCAGTAGTGCTCGCACAGCGCGGCCAGCCGGCTGTCCATCAGGTCGGTCGGCGCCAGGACCGGCATCCACACCGAGTCCACCGCCTTGACCGTCGCCCGGTCGAGCAGCTCCGTACTCACCGGGCGCCGGGCGAGCTGGAAGATCAGGTCGATCTCCTCCCCGCCCGACCGGCCCTTGACCAGCCAGTCCTCGGGCGCCCTGCGCATGCGGATGCCGCCCGCCTCCAGCGCCTCGATCACCGCGTCGGCGTCCTCGGGCCGTACGCAGAAGTCCGTGTCGTGCTGGAACGTGGCGGGCAGGCCGTGGGCGAACGCCGCCACGCTCCCGGCCAGGGCGAACGGCCGCCCGGACCGTTTCAGCAGGGCCGCGACCTGCTTGGTCGTCTCCAGGATCGCCTGCGTGTGGTCCTTGGGCAGCGGCGCTTCCTCGGGAGGCTCGACGGGAACGGCGGTCCCCGGCGGCGCCTGTCCGCCGGGGGCCCGTTCGCTCCGGCCGTTCCCGCTCCCGTTTCCGTCCCCGTGCCCGGAGCCGGAGCCGTGGGTGGTTCGACGAGTGGTCATGGCACTCCTCGCCTGGATCCTGACGGGGACGACCCGGCCCCGCCGCCCTGCGGCAGCGGGCCGGGCACGTCCCGGGGGTCACCGGTCACCAGTCTCGGCCGTCGGTGTCGGCGGCGTCACCAGTAGTGGGTACGGCCTCCCACCGCGTGACCGGCCGCGCCTAGCAGCCACAGGACCAGGCCGATCACGACGAGGATCACACCGATGGTCCACAGGATCGAGATGCCGGTCACGAGACCGACGATCAGCAGAATCACTCCCAGCACAATCATGAGTACCTCCTGGTCCCATGGGCCCCCGATCGGGGGACCCCCTGCGTCTACCACCGTTGCGGCTTCTCATGCGTCCGGACGCCCGTGGTCTGTACCCGAAAGCCCCAGCTCGCGGGTTCTCGCCCCCTGCTGGCCGGCGCGCCCGCTCCCAGGCCCTTGCTCCTCGGCGCGGGGCCCCCGGCCCTCGGCGCGCGGGGTTCCCCGGCGCATGGGGCAGAGATCAGCGGGCAGGCGCCAGCCGAGCGTCCGGGCGGTCGGCCCGGACCCGTACACCAGGAGGAAGACCCACCATGGGACACGGAGGAGACGTGGTGCAGGAGCTCGTCGCCGACCACGACGAGGTCAAGGACTACTTCCAGCAGCTCGCGAAGGCCACCGAGCCGGAGCGGCGCCGTGAGATCGCCGACCAGCTCACCATCGAGCTCGTCCGCCATTCCGTGGCGGAAGAGCAGCACCTCTATCCGGCCGTCCGCGAGCACCTCGAAGACGGCGACCGCATCGCCGACAAGGAGATCGCCGACCACTCCGCGGCCGAGGAGGAGATGAAGCGCCTGGAGTCGCTGGACGCCGCCGGCGAGGAGTTCACCCAGTGCGTGGTCCGGCTCCGCGCCGAGGTCCTCGCCCACATCAAGGACGAGGAGGAGAACCTCTTCCCGGCGCTGCGGCGGAACTGCCCGCAGCAGACCCTGGACGAACTCGGCGAGTACATCCGGCGGGCCAAGGAACTGGCCCCGACCCGGCCCCACCCGTCCAGCCCCTCCAAGCCCCCGGCCAACAAGCTCCTCGCGCCGGGCCTCGGGCTGGTCGACCGCGCACGGGACTTCGTCAGTGGCCGGGGCAAGACCTCCTGAGCGGGCGCCGGAGCGGGCGCCGGAGCAGGCGTACGACGCCGGTCCGTTCCTTCCGGCGCGCGGCGGGCTCGCCGCGCACCGGAAGGCGGCGGCCGGGTGCCGGGGCTGCCCGCTGTACGAGGGCACCACGGGCACGGTCTTCGGGGCCGGCGACGCCTCCGCCCGGCTGATGCTGGTCGGCGAACAGCCGGGAGACCAGGAGGACCGCAGGGGCGAGCCGTTCGTCGGACCGGCCGGCGGGCTGCTGCGCAGGGCGCTGGCCGAAGCGGGCCTGGACATGGACGAGGCCTACGTCACCAACGCCGTCAAGCACTTCAAGTACGTCCGGCCGGCCGGGGCCTCGGCCGTGTCCGGGTCCGCCGCTCCCGCGGGCGGCGGCAAGCGCCGCATCCACAAGCAGCCCAACCTGCGCGAGCTGTCGGCCTGCCGGCCGTGGCTGACCGCCGAGCTGCGGCTGGTGGACCCGGAGCTGGTGGTCGCCCTCGGCGCGACCGCCGGCAAGGCCCTGTGGGGCTCCGGCTTCCGGGTCGGCGAACGCCGGGGACTGCTGGTCCCCCTTCCCGACCTGGACGGCACGCCGCTGCACGGGCAGGGGCTCGCCACGATCCATCCCTCGGCCGTGCTGCGGGCCGAGGACCGCGAGGCGCTGTACCAAGGACTGGTGGAAGACCTGCGCACGGCCGCCCGGGCTCTGACCTGACCTGACGGGCCGGGGCCGTGGGCCGTGGGGGGAGGGGAGGGGCGGGGGGCAGGCGCAGAGGAGCCGTCCGCTCACACGCCGAAGGCGAGGGCTCGGCTCACGCCGCCAGGGCGTCCGCCACCCTGCGCAGGAGGGGCTGGCGCGGGCGGGCCGGGGCCTTCTCGCGGACCTCGGCCATCCGGGAGCCGATGGCCTGCAATTCCTTGCGGCCCAGCGACTCCCGCACCCGCGGGAACCACTGCTGCTCCTCGGACTGCATGTGCCGCTCCACGGCGTCCGCCATCACCCGTGCCTTGGCGTCGAAGGACTCGTCCTCGGGCTTCATGCCGGCCAGCTCAGCGGCCAGTACGTCCGCCACGTGGTGCTCCTCGTGGAACTCCAGGACCAGGGAGTCCGTCTCCGGTACGAGCCTGCGCACCAGGGGGTACACGACTTCTTCCTCGACGTAGGTGTGGACGGTCAGCTCGTGGAGCAGTTCGTCCATGACCTCGCCGCGGCCGCCGGTGTCCGCGGCCGTTCCTTCCCCGGCCCGCCCGGTGCCCGGCCCGCCGCCCGCGGCCCGGTACGCGCGGATCAGCTTGCGGATCCGCCGGTGGTCCTCCCGCAGCATCACGATCGCGTCGGTGGACATGGCCGCCTCCTCGGGGCGTGGCCGGACTGTCGGGTGGCGCCTTCCCGCGGGACCGCCCCGGCATGCCGCCGGAGGCGGTTCCGCCGCGCCGGTGTCAGCGGTCGTCGCGCAGGTCGTCCAGGTCCTCCTCGCCCAGGTCGCGCATCACGTCGCGCATCGTCGCGTCCTCGCGGCCGCGCTCGTGCGTAATCTCCTCGGGCGTACGCGGCCGGCCGCCCGTGCGCAGCTGGTCCGGCTCCGGCGAGCGTCCCCGGATCTGCTCCTCGCGGCCCTTGCCCGGCGACTGCCGCTTCTCGCTCATGCCGCCGCTCTGTTCCCGCTGCTCCTTGTCGCCCCGCATGACGGTTCACGCTCCTTGCTGCGCCCCCGTGACGTCACCCCGTGCTGATACGCGGCGGCTAACCCTCCTGGCGCGGCGTAAACCCGCCTCGGACCACGGTTTTCCCCCGTGCCGCCGGGCAGACGCCCCGGCAGCGGCGACACGGCGGAGGCGGTGAGCAGCATGGCCCGACCGGTATGGACGGGGGTCCTCACCTTCGGGCTGGTGAGCGTCCCGATCGGCGTGTACACGGCGACCGACAGCCACACCCCGCACTTCCACCAGCTGCAGCGCGGCACCGCCGACCGCATCCGCAACCGCCGGGTGAACGAGCGCACCGGCAAGGAGGTCGATGCCGACGACATCGTGAAGGGCTACGACGTGGGGGAGGAGTACGTCGTGGTCGAGCCGGCCGAGCTGGAGGAGATCGCGCCCGGGCGCTCCAAGGCGCTGGAGATCCGGGGCTTCGTCGACCTGGACGAGATCGACCCGATCTTCTTCGACCGGACGTACTACGTCGGCCCGCGGGGCAAGGAGTACGCCACCGTGTACGCCCTGCTCGAACGCGCCCTCGACAAGACGCACCGGGCCGGTGTCGCCACCTTCGTCATGCGCGGCCGCGAGTACCTGGTCGCCCTGAAGTCCGAGGACGGCGTCCTGACCCTGCACACGCTGCACTGGGCCGACGAGATCCGCGACCCGCGCGAGGAGATCCCGGACCTGCCCTCGTCCCGTACGAAGACGGGGGCGAAGGAACTGAAGATGGCGGAACAGGTCGTGTCGGCCCTCGGCATGGCGTGGGATCCCGAGGAGTTCCACGACACGTACCAGGAGAAGGTCGCCGCCCTGATCAAGGCCAAGCAGGCGGGCGAGACGGTGGACAAGGCCGAACCGCCGGCGGAGGCCACCAACGTGGTCGACCTGACCGAGGCTCTGCGCGCGAGCGTGGAACGGGCCCGCGGCGAGCGGAAGCGCACGGGCGCCGGCTCCCGCGCGAAGTCCGGCGCGAGGTCCGGCGCGAGGTCCCGCGCGAAGTCCGGCGCGAAGTCCGGAACGAGGTCCGGCGCGAAGCCCGAGGCGAAGTCCGGAACGAAGACGGCGGGGCGGAGCCGCACCCGGGCGGGCAAGGGCACGAAGAGCCGCACGGAGCCGGGGGCGAAGAAGCGCACGTCCACGTCCGGCAAGGCCGCCTGAGCCGGGGCGGGCGCGCGGCCGCCCTCCGCCACGCCGGGAGTGCGGCCGGCTCAGGGCGCGGCGGGCGGCTGCCGCTCCGCCAGCTGCTCCTGGGCCCACTCGGCCCAGGCCCGCTGCGTGGCGCTCGCGCGCAGGCCCCACTCCATGGCGATCCGGCCGTAGACGGACAGCGGGTCGTCCCCCTGGGCCACGGTCCTGCCGAGCTCGACGAGCCGCTCGTGCCGTTCCGCGGCGAGTTCGGCCTGGCGGCGCAGGTAGGCCAGGGCTTCGTCGCGTTCGAGCCGGTCGAGGAAGAACACGCGCAGGAGCATGTCGCTGCGGCGCACCTGGGTGGGCTCGACCTCGGTCAGCCAGTGGTGCAGCTCGTCGCGCCCGGCGTCCGTGATCGCGTATTCCTTGCGCCCGCGGGGCCCCTCGGCGGCGACGGCCACCAGGCCGCCCTTCTCCAGCTTGCCCAGCTCCCCGTAGAGCTGGCTCTGCGTGGCGGGCCAGACGTTGGCGAGCGACAGGTCGAAGGTGCGCAGCAGGTCGTAGCCGCTGGCCGGTCCACCGGCGAGCAGGCCGAGCACGGCGTGGCGAAGGCTCATGCTCTCACATTACATCTTTGACAGGTCAGCACAGGACCCTCTAGTTTCGACATGTCACTCATGGAATGTCGTCCCGAGAGGGTGTTCTCGTGCTCGGTCACCTCCGCTCGTTCCTGCCCTGGATCGCCTTCGCGGTCCTCAGTACCAACGGCCAGTACCGGTACGGCGCCCTCGCCGGCTTCCTGCTGGCGGTCGGCCTCGTGGTGGTGGACCGCCGCGCCGGACGCCCGTGGGACGCGCAGATCATCGAGCTCAGCTCCGCCGTCTTCTTCGGCGCCCTCGCGGTGGCGGCCTTCGCCGTGCGGCCTGCGCCCCTCGGCGACTACGGGCCGGCCGCCTCGGTGGGGTGGCTCGCCCTCACCGCGTGGGGATCGCTCGCGATACGGCGGCCGTTCACGCTCGGCATCGCCCGGACCATGGCGCCGCCGGAGGCGCACGGCACCCCGCTGTTCCTCCGCGCCAACGCCGTCGTCACGGGCGTCTGGGCCGCGGCCTTCACCGTCAACGCGGCCGTGCTGGCCCTCCTGCTGCACCTCGCCCCGCACGCCACGGCCGCCCTGGTCGTCGTGAAGGTCTGCGGCTTCGCGGTGCCGGCCCTCGTCACCGCCCGCTACGCGCGGTCCACGGCACGCCGAGCCGAATCGGCGCTGCCGACGCGACCGCCGCAACGAGCGCGGGCGTAACCCGTCCCCGCCGCCCCGCCGAAGCCCCCGCCGCCGCCGTCCGGTGGGCCCGGTCGGCCGTTTACCCTGCCCGGCCAGGGGCAGGCGCGCCGCGAGGAAGCCGAAGCGAACGGGAGACTCGGAGAGGAAGGCAGCAGAGATGTCCCAGAAGATCCGCGAGATCATGACCGAGCGGCTGGTCACCACCGCCGACCAGATGCCGGTGGCCGAGGCGGCGCGCCGCATGCGTGACGAGGACATCGGCGACGTCCTCGTCGTCGACGACGGCCACGTCAAGGGCGTCGTCACCGACCGGGACCTCGTCGTACGCGTCCTGGCGGAGGGCAAGGAGCCCGAGACGACGACCGTCGGCGAGGTGTGCAGCGGAGACGTCGTCACCGTCGCGCCGGACGACGACGTCAGCAAGGCCGTCGAGTTGATGCGCTCGCACGCGCTGCGCCGCCTGCCGGTCACCGAGAACGACCGCCTGGTGGGCATCGTCTCCCTGGGCGACCTGGCCGTGGAACGCGACGAGCAGTCCGCCCTGGCGGACATCAGCCGCGCGCAGCCCAACACCTGAGGAATCCACCGGCGCCCGACGCGGGGGCGTCCGGCACGGAACCGCACCCTCGGCCGAGTGGCCGAGGGTGTGGTTCTGTGCGGGCCGGGCGCGCACGGTGCGGATCGGGCGTCCCGCCCGCGTGCGCGTGCTCCGAACTCCCGGCGGTCACCCCGTCCGCGGTGCCGGAAGCGGGGCCGGATCGACCGGATCCGGTCAAGCTGAGTGGCCGTTCGGTGAACCGCGCGCGGCCGACAGCAGGTCAGAGGGTGCGGCCCGGCACGTCGTCGGCGGTGATCACGGTCGGTCCGCGGTCGGCTACGGAGCGCCGCAGGGGGTGTGAGCTGCGGGGATGGTCGCTCACCCCTCCGACTATCGAACACAGTGTCCGTAAATCGGCGATCGATGTGCGGTCGGTCTGCGTATCCGGCAAAGTCGCTGGCGTCAGGGCGCGAGATCGTAAGCGCCAGAAACGTTCAACCTTCGAATCGAAAGCGAGTGTTGTCGTGCGTCACCGTCGCGTTGCCTCCGTCTCCGCTGCCGCCCTGCTCTGCCTGGCCGGCGCCGCCACCGCCACCGGAGTGGCCGAGGCCCGGCCCACGAGCCTCTACGCCCCCTCCGCGCTGGTCCTGACCGTGGCCCAGGGTGACAACGCCGCCGCGAGCACCGTCGTGCGGGCGGTCACGCTCAGCTGTGCGCCCTCGGCCCAGGGCACGCACCCCGACCCCGCTGCCGCGTGCGCGTCGCTGAAGTCCACCGGCGGCACCTTCGACCGCCTGCTCGCCGCACCGGACCCGAACCGCGCGTGTCCCATGCTCTACGCCCCCGTCACGGTGACCATGGACGGCGTGTGGCAGGGCAGCCGCGTCTCGTGGAAGCACACCTTCGCCAACTCCTGCACCATGGCGGCCACCGTGAACGGCAACGCCGCCCTCTCCTTCTGAGCCGCCGCGCACCGGCTCACGGCGCCGTCGTGGCGCCCGTACGGCATCGGCCCGCGTCGCCACCCCGGCGGCGCGGGCCTTGATCGTTTCTTTGCATACCGGCCGGTTGTACCCGGCGGTAACACGGCCGCATCCTGACGGTTCGCCGCCCGCGCACCTTCAGGAGCCGCCGTGTCCCCCTCTCGTTCCGCCGTCTTAGCCGCCGCGACCGCCCTCGCGGCCTGCCTCGCCTCCGTCCCGCCCGCGGCGGCCGCCACGGCCCCGGCCGCCACCGCCCCCACCGCGTACGCGGAGTACGTCGCCCTCGGGGACTCGTACGCCGCCGGGGCCGGCATCCCGCGGCAGTCGGCCGGGCTGTGCCTGCGGTCGGACCGCAACTACCCGAGCGTGGTCGCCGCCCGGCTGCGGCCCGCCGTCGTACGGGACGTGAGCTGCGGCGCCGCCAAGCTCGACCATCTGACGAAACCTCAGCGCTACCCCGTGATCGGGGAGGTGAACGCCGCTCAGCTCGACGCGCTGACCCCGCAGACCCGGCTCGTCACGATGACCCTCGGAGGCAACGACCTGGGCGAGGGCCTGCTCGGCATGGGTGAGATCGTCGTCAAGTGCGTGGCGCTCGCCGCCGTCAGCCCCCTCGGCGCGCCGTGCCGCCACTCCTACGGCGACTCGCTCACCGCCCGCATCGAGGCCACCGGGCCACGGCTGGCCGCCGCCCTCCAGGAGATCCGCCGGCGCTCTCCCCGGGCGAAGGTGGTGGTCACCGGATACCCCTCGATCCTGCCCGACAACGAGTGGGACTGCCTCTTCCGGCAGCCGGTCACCGTCTCCGACGCCGCCTACCTGCGCGACGTGATCGCCCGGCTCAACGCGGAGATCGCCGCACGGGCCCGGGCCGACGGGGCGACGTACGCGGACGTCCACGCGGCCACCCGCGGCCACGACATCTGCCAGAGCCCGTCGCAGCGCTGGATCGAGGGCATCCTGCCGCACGAGCCGGCCATGTCGGTCCACCCCAACGCCCGCGGCGAGGAGGTCATGGCAGAGGCGGTCCTGAAGGCCGTGCGCTGACCGGCGGCCCCGGGGGCGCCGTGCCGACCGGCGGTGCCGAGGGCCCCGCGCCGAGCGTGCCGGCCCGGCCCGCGGGCCGGCAGACCGGCCGTTCGTGGTGGGTCAGGCGGTAGCGGAACGCCTCGCGGGCGAGGATCTCGCCGTCGCCGTCCATGAACGTGCCGGTCACCGTGTACGTACCGTGGGAGTGCCTGCCGGCCGGGAGCTTCTCGGGCGGCAGCACCACCTCGTACGGTCCGCCGGCGCGGAAGCTGCCCAGCGACGTCGAGACGGCGGGGAACGAGCAGCCGTCGACCTCGCGGGAGTCCACGTAGCACAGGCCGTCCACGTCCGCGGCCAGCCGGAAGGTGAGGCTCACGGTGAACAGGGCCCCTTCCGGCAGTGCGAAGGGGGCGCCGGGCAGGTCGTCCAGAGGCACCGCGACCCGGCCGAAGCTTTCCGACTCCAGGTGCACGTCGAGCAGCTCGAACCGCGCGTCCGTCATGTCACACGCCTACCCCGACGGGGACATCCCGATACCTGGAGTTTGTCACGGTTTGGTGTGAATGGTCCAGGGCAGGTGCCGAAGAGGAGGTGGCACGGCACCGTACGAGAGGAGTGAGCGGCCATGCGCGTGGCGTTCCTGATGGCGCCGGAAGGCGTCGAACAGGTGGAACTGGAGCAGCCCTGGAAGGCCGTCCTGGACGCGGGCTGGGAGCCGCGGCTGGTCTCCACGGAACCGGGCCGGATCCAGGCCTTCCACCACTTGGACCGCGGGGACACCTTCGCCGTGGACGACGTGGTCTCCGACACCCCGGCCGAGGATTTCGGGGCGCTGGTGCTGCCCGGCGGCGTCGCCAACCCCGACGCGCTGCGCACGGAGCCGCGGGCCGTGGCCTTCGCCCGGCACTTCTTCGGCATGGACCGGCCGGTCGCGGCCATCTGCCATGCGCCCTGGACCCTGGTCGAGGCCGACGTGGTGCGCGGCCGCACCCTGACGTCGTGGCCGAGCCTCGCCACCGACATCCGCAACGCCGGCGGCACCTGGGTCGACGAAGCGGTACAGGTGTGCCGGGCGGGCCCGGGGCCGCTGATCACCAGCCGGAAGCCGGCCGACCTCGACGCGTTCTGCGGAGCGCTGCTGGAGGAGTTCGACCGGCAGATGCACGCCGCGGCCCACCACGCCTGACGGGCCCGGGCGCGGGCGCGCCGGACCCGGCTGCGGGCCTGTTGCCGGTCGTTGACGTGAAGGAGGAGCTTGCGTCGGTCCTCCGCGGTCCACGTCACGACCAGAGCTCCGACCGTCGCGCTGCCCAAGGCGGTCAGCATGCCGATGGCTCCCGTCCTCGACTTACGTCGGAGTCCGAGTCCGCTCACGCGGCGCGGGGTAGGGAAACGGCCTAGTCCGGCGGCTCGGGCACGGCCGGGGGCTCGCCCGGGCCCCGGTCCGGAGCCGGTTCCGGGTCCCGGTCGGGGGCCGGGGGCTGCGGGTCGTGCGGGACCGGCTCCGGCTCACGCGGCTCGGGCGCCGGATCGGCCGGCGACGTCATCTCCGCCGCCCCGGCCGTCACAGCCGTCGCCGCCCTCGGTACCGCCCTCGGCCTGGTCGGCGTCGTCACTGCGGTCGTCGTCGCCCTCGGCGTCATCACCGTCATGAGGTGTCCTTCCCTGCGGTGGGGGATCGTCGCGTGTCGTGCGGGTCCACGCCCGTGACGTCCAGCGGCTCGGTCGCCGGCCCCTGGAGCACCCTGCCGTCCGCCGCCGCGAACCGCGAGCCGTGGCAGGGGCACTCCCAGGTCTCCTCGGCCTCGTTGAACCCCAGCTCGCAGCCCATGTGGGTGCACCGGGGCCCCGGGCCGAAGCCGGCCGCGTAGTGCCGGGCCACCGAGGCCTGCGCCCGGACCACACCGGGCAGGTCCCGCAGCGGCAGCACCCGGCGGGGGTCGTACAGCTCGGTCCAGGCCGGCCGCGGCCGGCCCGTGACGTGCGCGGCCAGCAGCTGCCCGGCCATCACCCCGTTGCTCAGGCCCCAGCCGCCGAAGCCGGTGGCCAGGAACACGTGCTGGGTGTCGGGGTGCTCGTGGCCGACGTAGGGCAGGTGGTCGGCCGAGAAGACGTCCTGGGCCGCCCACCGGTAGGGCGCCGGGCCGCGCGGGAAGCCGGGCAGGTGGCGGTGCGCCCAGTCCTCCAGCCGGGCCAGGCGCTCCGCGACGTCGGCCGTGCCGGGGACGTACTTCTCGCCCGCGACGATCAGCAGCCGCTGCCCGTCCCCGTCCCCGCTGCCGTCCCCGTACGGCGCCGACCGGACGGAGCGGGTGTTGTCCTCCGAGGTCAGGTACATCCCCTCGGGCACGTCGCGCGCCGCCACCGGCGCGGCCACCACCAGCTCCCGGTGGACGGTGAGCCGGGCGAGCAGGGAGGCGTGGCAGAACAGCGGGTAGTGCGTGGCCAGCACCACGTCGGCGGCGTGCACGGTGCCGCCGCCCGCCAGCGTCAGCCGGCAGTCCGCCCGCTCGTGCAGGCCGGTGACCCGGGTGTCCTCGTGGACGGCCACTCCCCGCGCGGCCAGGTCGCGGGCCAGCCCCAGCAGGAACCGCCGCGGGTGGAACTGGAGCTGGTCCTCCACGCGCACGGCCCCCGCGACCGGGTACGGCAGCCCGGTCTCCGTCACGTACCGGGCGTCCAGGCCGGCCGCCCGGGCGGCCTCGGCCTCGGCGAGGAACTCCTCGGTCCGGCTCTCGTCGGTGGTGTACGTGTACGCCGGCAGCCGTTCCGCCTCGGCGTCGATCCCCAGCTCGCCGCACAGCGCCAGCACGTGCCGCATCGCCTCTTCCTGGGAGCGGGCGTACAGGGCCGCCGCCTCGGCGCCGTGCTCGGCGGTCAGCCGCGCGTAGCACAGCCCGTGCGACGAGCTCAGCTTGCCGGTGGTGTGCCCGGTGACCCCGCCGCCCACCCGCCCGGCCTCCAGGACCACCACCTCGCGGCCCGCCAGGGCCAGCTCGCGGGCCGCGCACAGCCCGGCGATGCCGCCTCCCACCACGACGACGTCGGCGGTGAGGTCCCCGTCGAGGGGCGGATGCGCGGGGGCGGTGGTGGTGCTGTCCATCCAGTACGAGCGCACGGCGGGGCTCCTCCACTCGGACGAGGGCCGACACGGAACAGGGTCCTCCACGGGGGCGTGGTCCGCCCGGCGGATACCCCCGGGCGGGGCGTTGATGCGTACCGGCGCCGTACGCGGGAACACGCGGGGCATGTCCGACCGAGCCACACCACCCGAACGGCGGTACATCGCGGATCCGGAGCGCAACGAGTCGGAGCCGGAACGGGCCGACCGCCGCTGGAACGAGCTGCTCCAGGAGCTCCGCGTGGCCCAGACCGGGGTGCAGATCCTGTTCGGCTTCCTGCTGACCGTGGTGTTCCAGCCGCGGTTCACCGAGCTGGGTCCGCTGGACCGCGGGATCTACGTCGTCACCGTCCTGCTCGGCGCCGCCACCACGGGAGTGCTGGTCGGGCCGGTCTCCTTCCACCGCCTGGTCTTCGGGCGCCGGCTGAAGCCGGAGGCCGTGACCTGGGCGTCCCGGCTGACCATCCTCGGCCTGGTGCTGCTGTTCCTGACCATGGTCGCGGCCATGCTGCTGATCATGCGCATGGCCCTGGGCAGCCAGCTCTCGCTGTGGCTGGTCGTGATCATGGCCGTCTGGTTCGCCCTGTGCTGGTTCGTGGTCCCGCTGTGGGCCCGGCGGCGCACGACCCCCAGGTGAGGGGGTTTTCCCGTCCTGCCGATGTGCATCGGACCTGCTTGGCTGGGTACACGCCGCGCACCGGGCGAGGAGGCACCGATGAGAGTCCTGACCATGGGGGTGGAGGAGGAGTTCCTGCTGGTCGAAGCCACCGGGGCGGCCCCGTGCGGCCGCGCGCCGCAGGTGATCGCCACCGCCGCCGTCGAGCTCGGCGACCAGGTGCAGGCCGAGTTCTACACCGCCCAGGTGGAGGTGTGCAGCACGCCCGCGGCCGATCTGGAATCCCTGCGCGCCGACCTCGCCCGGCTGCGCCGCGTGGTCCGCGCCGCCGCCGCCGAGGCGGACTGCCGGGTGCTGGCGACGGGCACCCCGCCCGTGCGGCCGGCGCGCCCGCTCGCCATCACGGACTGCGCCCGCTACGGGGAGATGGCCCGCCGGTTCGCCGCCCTCATCGACGGCTACCACGGTCTGGTGTGCGGAACGCACGTGCACATCGGCACGCTGGCCCGGCACGAGGCGCTGGCGCTGGCCGCCCATCTGCGCCCCTGGCTGCCGGCCCTGCAGTCGCTCACCGGCAACTCGCCCTTCGCGCAAGGATGTGACACCGGGTTCGAGAGCTGGCGATCGGTGGAGTTCGCCCGCTGGCCCACAGTGGGGCCCACCCCGGTGCTGTGCGAGCAGGAGTACGAACACGTCGTCAGTTCCCTGGTGCGCGACCGGATCCTGCTGGACCGCAGGATGGTGTACTGGTACGCCCGCCCCTCCGAGCACGTGCCCACGGTGGAGATCCGGATCGCCGACGCCAACGCCGACCTGGACACCGTGGTGCTGCTGGCGGCGCTGGTGCGCGGACTGTCCGGCGTCCTGCTCGTCGACGTCGAACGCGGGGTGCCCGCCCCCGTGATGACGGACCGTCTGCTGCGCTCGGCGCACAAGTACGCCGCGGCGCACGGACTGGACGGCGCCGGGCTGGACCCGGTGGACGGTCAGGAGTGGCCCGCCGGCCGGCTCGTGGACCGGCTGGTCGAGCGCGCCGCGCCGGCCCTGGAGGCCACCGGCGACCTGGGACTCGTACAGGACCTGCTGCGGCGGCTGCGCGAAGAAGGCAGTGGCGCCGCCCGGCAGCGCGCGGCCCACCGGCGGCGCGGTTCGCTCGCCGACGTGGTGGACGCGCTGGCCGCGACCACCGCCGCCGCGTGAGCGGGCGCCGCCCGACGCGGGGAGTGGATGATGATGGAAGGCCGGGAGCTCTCCCCCCGGGAGCGGCAGATACTCGCGGAGATCGAACGGACGCTGGAGGCGGACGCGCTGCTGGCCCGGCGGCTGCGCACCATGCGGCGGGGCGTGCGCCCGTGGGCCGGACCGGCGGCGGCCCTGCGCGGTCACCTGCTCGCGGTGCTGGCCTGGCTCGCGGGACTGACGTCCCTGGTCCTGTTCGTGCCCGCCGCGGCCACCTCCTCGCCGCCGCTGATCTGGGGTTTCGCGGGCGCGTGGGTGCTCACGCTGGTGTGCGTGCTGCGGCTGGGGTGGCGGGCGTGCCGGCGCCGGGCCGCGCTGCGGGGCCCCGACGGGCCGGACGCACGGGACGGCCCGGACGGGCCGCTGCTGCAGTGATCCCGGTTGCTCCCGGAACCTGCCGAAAGCCGGTCTTCTCATGTGTTGCGAACCGGCTTGACCGCCACATAAGCGGGGCATAAGTTCTGCCTCGGCTTGCTCCGCCTGGACGGGCCGACGAACCGTCCACTTGGGGGGACACATGAACCACTACCTCGACGTTCTCAAGAAGTACGCCGTGTTCAGCGGCCGCGCCCGGCGCCAGGAGTACTGGCTGTTCGTGCTGTTCAACGTCATCATCAGCCTCGTGCTGGCCCTCGTCGACGGCATCCTCGGCACCAACGGCATCCTGGGCGTCGTGTACTCCGTGGCCGTCCTGCTGCCCTCCCTGGCCGTCGCCGTCCGCCGCCTGCACGACACCGGCCGCTCCGGCTGGTGGCTGCTGATCGCCCTCGTCCCGCTCGTGGGCGCCATCGTCCTGCTGGTCTTCCTCGCGACCGAGGGCGAGCCGAACCCGAACAAGTACGGCCCGAACCCGAAGTACGCGCCGGCCGCCTGAGCCGACCGGAACCCGAGCGCCGCCGCCGACACCGTGTCGGGGGCGGCGCTCCGCCGTTTCCCGGGGGACTGTCGGAGCTGCCGCGAACACGAGATATCTTGATGTCGAGCAATGTTGCAGACGTGGAGAGTGGAGCGGAGCACCCGGTGACTGACTCGACCATCATCTATACGCACACTGACGAGGCCCCGGCCCTGGCGACCTACTCGTTCCTGCCCGTCGTCCAGGCGTACGCCTCGACGGCCGGCGTGAGCGTGGAGACCCGGGACATCTCGCTGGCCGGCCGGATCATCGCCAGCTTCCCCGAGTACCTCGAGCCCGGGCAGCGTATCGATGACGCCCTCGCCGAGCTCGGCGAGCTCGCCAAGACGCCCAGCGCCAACATCATCAAGCTGCCGAACATCTCGGCGTCCATCCCGCAGCTGAAGGCCGCCGTCGCCGAGCTCCAGGGCCAGGGCTACGCGCTGCCGGACTACCCGGACGACCCCAAGACCGACGAGGAGCGCGAGATCCGCGCCCGCTACGACAAGGTCAAGGGCTCCGCCGTCAACCCGGTCCTGCGCGAGGGCAACTCCGACCGCCGGGCCCCCGGCGCCGTCAAGAACTACGCCAAGACCCACCCGCACCGCATGGGCGCCTGGACCTCCGAGTCCAAGACCAACGTCGCCACGATGGGCCAGGACGACTTCCGCTCCACCGAGAAGTCGGCCGTCGTCCCCGAGGCCGGCACCCTGCGCATCGAGCACGTCGCCGCCGACGGCGCCGTCACCGTGCTGCGCGAGTCCGTCCCCGTCCAGGCCGGCGAGGTCGTCGACGCGTCCGTCATGCGCGTCGCCGCCCTGCGCACCTTCCTCTCCGAGCAGGTCGCCCGCGCCAAGGCCGAGGACGTGCTGTTCTCCGTGCACCTCAAGGCCACGATGATGAAGGTCTCCGACCCGATCGTCTTCGGCCACGTGGTCCGCGCCTTCTTCCCGCAGACCTTCGCCAAGTACGGCGAGGTGCTCGCCGCCGCGGGCCTGTCCCCGAACGACGGCCTCGGCACCGTCCTGAACGGCCTGGAGTCGATCCCGCACGGCCTGGGCGCCGAGATCAAGGCCTCCTTCGACGCCGAGCTCGCCGCCGGCCCAGCCCTGGCCATGGTCGACTCGGACAAGGGCATCACCAACCTGCACGTCCCGTCCGACGTCATCGTCGACGCCTCGATGCCGGCCATGATCCGCACCTCCGGCCACATGTGGGGCCCGGACGGCCAGGAGGCCGACACCCTCGCCGTCCTGCCGGACAGCAGCTACTCGGGCGTCTACCAGGCCGTCATCGAGGACTGCAAGGCCCACGGCGCCTTCGACCCGGCCACCATGGGTTCCGTCCCGAACGTCGGCCTGATGGCGCAGAAGGCCGAGGAGTACGGCTCCCACGACAAGACCTTCGAGATCGCCGCGGCCGGCACCGTCCGCCTCGTGGACGCCGCCGGCACCACCGTCCTGGAGCAGGAGGTGTCCGAGGGCGACATCTTCCGCGCCTGCCAGACCAAGGACGCCCCGATCCAGGACTGGGTCAAGCTGGCCGTCACCCGCGCCCGCGCCACCGGTGCCCCGGCCGTGTTCTGGCTCGACGAGACCCGCGCCCACGACGCGCAGCTGATCGCCAAGGTCAACACCTACCTCGCCGAGCACGACACCGAGGGTCTGACCATCAAGATCCTCTCCCCGGTCGAGGCCACCAAGTTCTCCCTGGAGCGCATCCGCCGCGGCGAGGACACCATCTCGGTCACCGGCAACGTCCTGCGTGACTACCTGACCGACCTCTTCCCCATCCTGGAGCTGGGCACCAGCGCCAAGATGCTGTCGATCGTCCCGCTGATGGCGGGCGGCGGCCTGTTCGAGACGGGCGCCGGCGGCTCCGCCCCCAAGCACGTCCAGCAGCTGGTCAGGGAGAACTACCTGCGCTGGGACAGCCTCGGCGAGTTCTTCGCCCTGGCCGCCAGCTTCGAGCACCTCGCCACCACCACGGGCAACCGCCGCGCCCAGGTGCTGGCCGACACCCTCGACCGCGCCACCGGCACCTTCCTCAACGAGGACAAGTCGCCGACCCGTCGCGTGGGCGGCATCGACAACCGCGGCAGCCACTTCTACCTCGCCCTGTACTGGGCCCAGGAGCTGGCCAAGCAGACCGAGGACGCCGAGCTGGCCACCGCGTTCGCCCCGCTCGCCAAGACGCTCACCGAGCAGGAGCAGACGATCGTCGACGAGCTGATCGCCGTGCAGGGCCGGCCGGCCGACATCGGCGGCTACTACCAGCCCGACCCGGTCAAGGCCGCGGCGGTCATGCGCCCGTCCGCGACCTTCAACCAGGCCCTGGGCCTGCTGGGCTGACCCGGCCCGACCGCACGCGCGACCGCCCCGGCCGGCAGCACCTGCCCGGCCGGGGCGGTCGCGCGTTCCGCGGCAGCCGGAACGGGCCAGGGCGCGCCTGAACCCGCGCGTCCGGCACGCCCCGTCAGAGGCGGTGGACCCGTTCCTGCTCCAGCCCCAGCGCGGTACGGCCGGCCGCCAGGATCCGCAGGCCCGGTGCGACGCCCAGCAGGGTGCGCAGCCAGCGCCGGGCGCCCGCGTCGAGCTGGTCGCAGCCGTCGAGGACCAGCAGCAGGTCCCGTTCGGCCAGCCAGGACGCGGCGTTGGCCGTACCGCACGGCAGGTACGCCAGGCCCGGCACACAGCCCAGCCCGTCGACCAGGTCCCGCACCCCCGAGGTCCGGTCGAGGCAGACCAGGGCCACCCCGTCGTAGAAGTTGGACGACAGCCGCCGGGCGATCTCCCGCACCAGCAGACTGCGCGGCTCGCGGAACCGCCCGGTCACCGTCAGCACCCGGCCCCGCCGCACCGCCGTCAGCAGCCGCGACAGTTCGTCCGACGTCGCCGGCAGGACACGGGTGGGCGGAGCCCCTGAAGTCGTCATCGGCACGATGCCCCCCACTGCATGCGTGATGCCGGTTGCGGCCCCCTTGGGATGTTTCGCGCCGCACCAGATGATTATCCGCCAGATACGGTCGAAGGCCAGGGGGAGAACGGATTCACCGTCAGATCGGCGTACCGGCCGGTCACTTCGCGCTCCTCGCGACGGGCTACCGCCGGAGGCGGCCGCGCGGGATGATCGCGGCGGGAGATCCCCGTCGTGCCGGCCCTCCCGCCACAGCCGACCCCGTACTCGTGACCCGGAGGCCCCGTGACCGCGCTCGTACCGCCCGTCCCGCCCGCCGTGCCCGTCCCGCCCGGGGAATTCCCCGGAGGAAGGGCCCTCTTCCGCCTCGACCCCGGCATCGCCCACCTCAACCACGGCTCGTTCGGTGCCGTGCCCGTCCCGGTCCAGGAGGCCCAGGCCGCCCTGCTCGCCGAGGTCCACGCCGACCCCGACGCCTTCTTCGTCACCGCCCCCGAGCGGATCGAGGCGGCCCGGGCGCGCGTGGCCGCGCACCTGGGCGCCGACCCGGCCGGCACCGGCTTCGTCTCCAACGCCACCGAGGCCGCCAACCTCGCGCTCGACGCCCTCGATCTCACCGGCGACGACGAGGTCCTCGTCACCGACCACGGCTACGGCACGGTCGTCGCGGCCGCCGCCCGCCGCGCCCGGACCACCACCGTCCGCCTCGACCCGGCGCTGCCCGACGAGGACGCCGTCCGCGAAGCCGTGCTCGCGGGCCTCACCCCCCGCACCAAGGTGGCCCTGCTCGACCACATCAGCTCGCCCACCGCCCGGGTCATCGCCTCCCCGCGGCTGCTGGCCGAACTCGCCGAGCGGGGCGTCACCACCGTCGTGGACGGCGCGCACGCCCCCGGCATGCTCGCCGAGCCCCTGGCCGGCCGCGCCGACTTCTGGTTCGGGAACCTGCACAAGTGGGGCTACGCCCCCTCCGGCACCGCCGTGCTCACCGTCGCGGAGCCGTACCGCGCCCGGGTCCGCCCGCTGGTCCCCTCCTGGGAGGACCACCACGGCTTCCCCCGCTCGGTCGAGAACCGGGCCACCGCCGACTACACCGGCTGGCTCGCCGCGCCCGAGGGCCTGGACCTGCTGGCCCGGCTCGACGCCACCAAGGTGCGCGCCCACAACAGCGCCCTGGCCGGATACGGCGCCGCCCTGCTGGCCGACGTCCCGGGCCTGCGCCCGCTGCCGCACACCCCGGGGCTGGCCATGCGCACCCTGCGGCTGCCCCCGGGCACGGCCGAGGACCCCGAGGCCGCGCGCGCCCTGCGCGAGGACATCGCCGCGCGGCACCGGATCCGCGTCCTGATCTGGCCGTGGCCCGGCGGCGGCGGCATCCGGGTGTGCGGCCAGATCTACAACCGGGCCGAGGAGTACGAACGTCTGGCCGCGGTCCTGCGCACGTACCTGTAGGCCGGCGCCGACCGGGTGGGCCGGGCCGGCCGGGGCGCGTCAGTCGCGGCGCAGCAGGTACGTGTCCATGATCCAGCCCTTGCGGGCCCGGGCCTCGGTGCGCAGCCGCTCGATCCGGTCGGCGACCTCCGCCAGCTTGCCCTGCACCAGGATCTCGTCGGGCGTGCCGACGTACGCGCCCCAGTAGATGAAGAGGTCCTGGTCAAGGTGGCGGGTGAAGGCGTGCCGCGCGTCGAGCATCACCACGACGTCGTCGACGTCCTGTGGCCAGCCCTCGGCGAGCCGCCGGCCGGTGGTGATCTGCACCGGGCGGCCGACCCGGTTCAGGTTGGTCCGGTGCCGGGCCAGCAGCGCCGAGACGCTGCTGATGCCCGGCACCACCTCGTGCTCGAAGGCGACCCGGCCGCGCTCGTGGACCTCCTCCAGGATCGCGAGGGTGGAGTCGTACAGGGACGGATCGCCCCAGACCAGGAACGCGCCGGTCTCGCCCTCGGCCAGGTCCTCGGCGATGAACCGCTCGAAGATCTCCGCCCGGGCGCTGCGCCAGCCGTCGACGGTGGGGGTGTAGTGCGCGGGGTCGCGGTCGCGGTCGGGGTCGCGGCCCTCCACCAGCCGGTGGCCGGGACGGGCGTGCGCGTCGAGCATGGCGCGCCGCAGCCCGGTCAGGTCCGCCTTCTCCTCGCCCTTCTCCAGGATGAGGAACGCGTCCGCCGCGCCGATCGCCTTGACCGCCTGGAGGGTCAGGTGGTCCGGGTCGCCCGCGCCTATGCCGATCACTGAGAACTTCTTCACGCCGCTATTCTGCCCGTCATGCGAGTGGCCCTGTTCGTCACCTGCGTCAACGACGCGCTGTACCCCGCCACAGGGGTCGCGGTGGTGCGGCTGCTGGAGCGGCTCGGGGTGGACGTGGACTTCCCGGCCGGGCAGAGCTGCTGCGGCCAGCCGCAGTACAACACCGGTTACCGGTACGAGACCGAGCCGCTGCTGCGCCGCACCGCCGCCGCCTTCGCCGGGTACCCGTACGTCGTCACGCCGTCCGGCTCCTGCGCCGCGATGCTGCGCGAGCACTACCCGCGGATCGGGCGCCGGGCCGCCGCGGAGGGGCGGGGGAGCGAGCTGGCCGAGCTCGCCGACGCGCTCGCGCCCCGGGTGTACGAGCTGACCGAGTTCCTCGTCGACGTCCTCGGGGTGACCGATGTGGGGGCGTACTTCCCGCACACCGTCACCTATCACCCCTCCTGTCATGGTCTGCGGTCCTTGCGGCTGGGCGACCGGCCGCGCCGGCTGCTCGCCGCCGTCAAGGGGCTCGATCTGGTCGAGCTGCCGCAGGCGGAGGAGTGCTGTGGTTTCGGCGGGACCTTCGCGGTGAAGAACCCCGACGTCTCGGCCGCGATGGGGGCCGACAAGCTCCGCCACGCCCGGGCCACCGGCGCCGAGGTGCTGTGCGGCGCCGACAACTCGTGTCTCACCCACCTCGGCGGCATGCTCCGCCGCCAGGACGCGCCGCTGCGCACCCTGCACATCGCCGAGATCCTGGCGGCCACGCAGGAGGAGCCGGCGCGATGACGACGGACGGGCGGGGTCGCGGGGGCGGACGCGCCTTCCTGGGGATGCCCAGGGCGCGGGTCGGGGGCGGCGGCCGGGCGGCGGGCGAGGACCGGGCCGCGGGCGACGGCCGGGCGGCGGGCGACGGCCGGGTGGCGGGCCGGGCCCGGGCGGGGGGCGAGGATCCGGCCGCCTTCCCGCCGTTCCCGGAGGCCGCGCGGGCCGCCGTACGGGACGAGCGGCTGCGCGCCAACCTGCGGCACGCCACCAGCACCATCCGCGACAAACGCGCCCGCGCCGTCGGCGAACTCGCCGACTGGGACCGGCTGCGGGCGGCCGGCAAGGCGGTCAAGGACCACACCCTGCGCCATCTGGACCACTACCTCCTCCAGTTGGAGGAGGCGGTCACCGCCGCCGGCGGCACCGTCCACTGGGCGGCCGACGCCGCCGAGGCGTGCCGCGTCGTCACCGCGCTCGTCCGCGCCACGGGCGAGCGCGAGGTGGTCAAGGTCAAGTCGATGGCCACGCAGGAGATCGGCCTCGACGAGGCGCTGGAGGCGGCGGGCGTCGCGGCGTACGAGACCGACCTCGCCGAGCTCATCGTGCAGCTCGGCCGCGACCGCCCCTCGCACATCCTGGTGCCCGCCATCCACCGCAACCGGGCCGAGATCCGCGACCTTTTCCGTACCGAGATGGGCCGCTGGGGCCGCCCGGCCCCGGCGGACCTCGACGACACCCCCGCCGCGCTCGCCGAGGCGGCGCGGCTGCACCTGCGCGAGAAGTTCCTGCGCGCCAAGGTCGGCATCTCCGGCGCCAACTTCATGGTCGCGGAAACCGGCACCCTGGTCGTGGTCGAGTCCGAGGGCAACGGCCGGATGTGCCTGACCCTCCCGGAGACGCTGATCTCGGTCGTCGGCATCGAGAAGGTCGTCCCCACCTTCCGCGACCTGGAGATCTTCCTGCAGACCCTGCCGCGCTCCTCGACCGCCGAACGGATGAACCCGTACACCACGATGTGGACCGGCACGACCGACGGCGACGGCCCGTCCGCCTTCCACCTCGTCCTCCTCGACAACGGCCGCACCGACACCCTCGCCGACGAGGTGGGCCGCCAGGCCCTGCGCTGCATCCGATGCTCCGCCTGCCTCAACGTCTGCCCGGTGTACGAGCGCGCGGGCGGCCACGCGTACGGCTCCGTCTACCCGGGCCCGATCGGCGCCGTGCTCACCCCGCAACTGCGCGGCACGGACAGCGGGATCGACGCCTCGCTCCCCTTCGCCTCCACCCTGTGCGGGGCCTGCTACGACGTCTGCCCCGTGGCCATCGACATCCCCGAGGTCCTGGTCCACCTGCGCGAACGGATCGTCCAGGGCGGCCCGGTGACCCGCGGCGGCGTGCGCGTCCGCATCCGCCCGGCCCGGGGCCACGCCGCCGAGCGGGCCGCCGTACGCGCCGCCCGCCGGCTGCTCGACCGTCCGGGCGCGCTGCGCGCGGGCGAGCGCCTGCTGGCCCGCGCCCGCCGCCTGGGCTTCCGGCCCCACCGCCTGCCCGGCCCGGGCCGGGCCTGGACCGAGACCCGCGACCTGCCGGGGGCGCCGGCGGAGCCGTTCCGCGACTGGTGGGCGCGGGAACGGGGAGGCTGACGACCGATGACGACCAAGGACCGCATCCTGGGCCGTATCCGCCGGGCCGTGGGCGACGCGCGCCCGCCGGCGGCGGCGGAGGGCGGCATCGCGCGGGACTACCTGCTCCAGCACGGCCACCGCACGCCGGCCGAGCGGGTGGACCTGCTGGCCGCGCACCTCGCCGAGTACCGGGCGCGGGTCCACCGCGCGGACCCCGACGGCCTGCCCGCCCTGCTGGGACGGCTGCTGGCCGAGCCCGGCGCGCGCACCGTGGTGGTCCCGCCGGGCCTGCCCGAGTGGTGGCTGAGCGGCACGGACGTGACCCGGGTCCGGGACGAGGCGTCGACGACGGCCCACGAGCTCGACCGGGTCGACAGCGTGGTGACGGGCTGCGCGCTGGCCGTCGCGGAGACCGGGACGCTGGTCCTGGACGGTTCGCCGGACCAGGGCAGGCGCCGCATCACCCTGGTCCCCGACCACCACGTGTGCGTCGTACGCGTCCCGGACCAGGTGGTGGACTCGGTCCCGCAGGCCCTGCCGCTGCTGGACCCGGCCCGCCCGCTGACCTGGATCTCGGGGCCCTCGGCGACCAGCGACATCGAACTCGACCGGGTGGAAGGCGTCCACGGCCCCCGGACGCTGGACGTCGTGCTGCTCGGGCCAGAATAGGGACATGCCCTCCCACATCGCCCTCACGGCCCTGGTCGTCGCCGACTACGACGACGCCATCGACTTCTACACCCGCGCCCTCGGCTTCGACCTCGTCGAGGACACGCCCCGGCCCGACGGCTCCCGCTGGGTGGTGGTCCGCCCGCCGGGCGCCACGGAGGCCGCGCTGCTGCTGGCCCGGGCCAAGGACGAGGCGCAGCGGGCCCGGGTGGGCGACCAGACCGGCGGCCGGGTCGGCTTCTTCCTCCACACCGACGACTTCGCCCGCGACCACGCCCGCATGACCGCCGAAGGCGTCCGCTTCCTGGAGGAGCCGCGCCACGAACCGTACGGCTCGGTCGCCGTCTTCGAGGACCTGTACGGCAACCGCTGGGACCTCCTCCAGCCGGCCCAGCCGTAGCCCCTGCCGGCCGGGGCGGCGGGCCGGCAAGGGGCGGCGGCCGGCAGGGCCTACGGCCGGGGGCGGCGGTGCGGTCGGGCCCACGGCCGGGTCCGCCCGCCGCCTACCGGCCGGTGAGCCGGGGTGACTCCTGGGCGGCGTCGACGCGTTCCCCGTGCTCGACCCGCCCGGCCAACGCCCCGGCCCAGTGGACGAGCCCGGGCACGTCGATGCCGTGCCCGCCGCCCGACGCGGCGACGGACGCGGCACCGCGCCGGAGCAACCGGGCCCCGCCGACGGCGTTCCCGCGCGCGGCGTGCGTCAGCCCGACCGCGAGCTGCGCGAGCCCGCGCCACAGCCCGGCCTCGGCGGCGGGCCCGCTCTTCCACGCGTCCTCGAACACCTCGTGCGCGTGGAACGGCATCCCGGCGTCGAGCAGCCGCTGCGCCTCGCCCAAGGTCCCGGCGGGCGTCCGCACCACCCCCTCCGGCTGCCGCTCGACCCCTTCGGCCCCGTACGGCAACGGCCGCCCCAGCCCGTCCCGCGGCCGCGCGCTGCGCGCCCGCCCTTCGGCATCCCTGTCCCGCTTCTTCGCCGTCACACGACCATCCTCCCGCGCCGCCCGACTACCCGTGCGCACCCACCCCTCAGCGTGGGGTAATGTTCTTCCTGCACCGCCACCGGGGGCCAAAACCCCAGGTGAGGGCATCGGGACGTGGCGCAGCTTGGTAGCGCACTTGACTGGGGGTCAAGGGGTCGCAGGTTCAAATCCTGTCGTCCCGACTCTGCTTTTCGCAGGTCGGAGGCCGTTCTCTCAATTATGGGAGGGCGGCCTTTCGTGTGTCCGCAGCCATGGTGGTCGCACGTCCAACCTGCGGCCGGTTGGCCGTGGCGCTGAAGGCTGGCGGCGCGGGGGAGTGGAGGGCGCCGAGGGCCTCGCGGAGTTGGCGGATGTGGTCGCGTGGTGGTCGCAGCCATGCCGGGCGTCTAGTTTCGGGGCTGGTGTTCTGGGCTCCGGTGAGGGTTCGGTCGATGGTGTCGACGGCTTCGCGAGCTGCCTGCCGGGTGAGGTGGCTGTAGATGTTCGCAGTGAGTCGACAGGGTGGAGTGCCGCAGTGTCTAGGAGACCACGGTGAGCGGCACGCCGGCGGAGATCGTGATCGGGGCGGCCAGGTGGCGCAGATCGCGGACCGTGATCCGCGGGACGCCGGCTTCTTCGGACAGCTGGTGGAGCCGGTCGAGGACCTGGTGCGGTCCGAGCGGTCGGCCGTTGGGTCGGCAGAAGACGAGACCGGCGAACGGGTCGTCAGGAACGCTTCGCGTAGGTCGTGTTGTGCGGGCGTGGTGCCGCAGGGCGGTGGCGACGCGAGGTGAGATGGCGACCCACCCGCGGCTTGACCGGGTCTTGGGCGCCGTGATGACGAGGTGGTTGTTGTCGATGGCGGAGAGCGTGCAGCGCACGTAGAGGACGCCCTCGCCCAGGTGGACGTCGTCCCAGTGGAGCCCGAGGGCTTCGCCCTTGCGCATGCCGGTCCCGATCAGGAACTCGAACAGGTCGGCGATCTCGGGGTCGGCCTGGTGGCAGTAGGTGAGGAAGCGTGCGGCCTCCTCCGCGGTCCAGATGCGTCGTTCCGGTGCCGGCGGGCGGCGTAGGACCGGGGGAGAGGCGGGGTTGTGGGGGAGGCGGTGTTGTCGGACGGCGTCGCCGAGGGCGCTGGAGAGGGTGGCCAGGCAGCGGTAGAGGGTGGTGCGGCCGCGTCCGGCGGCGAGCTGGCAGGTGACGAAGGCGGAGATGTGCCGGTGGGCGAGCTGGTCGAGCTTGAGGGTGCCGAAGGCCGGGACGAGGTCGTTGCGGACGTAGTCGCGGTAGCGGGCCATCGTGGTCGGCTTCAGCACCAGGGCCTTCGCCTGCAGCCAGGCGCCCAGGTAGGCGGCGACGGTCTGGCTGGGGTCGGCGTTGTATCCGCCAGCCTCGCCCTCAAGGAACCGGCCCAGGGCCTGCTCGGCGGCATCCTGGGTGGAGAATCCGCCCCGTCGCACGGTGGTGCGGTGGTAGTCGGGGGTGGGGACGTCGACGGCGAAGTTCCAGGTGCCGTGCTGGCTATCGGTGAGCAGGTGGGGGCAGTGGGTGCCGAGCTGGTGGTGCTGGGGGTCTCTGCAGCCGCAGCGGCGGTAGATCCGGCCGCGGCCGGTGCTGGTACGCATGGGGATCGCCTCCGGGAGGCGAGAGCGGGAGTGGATGCTTCCAGCGTGCGACCACAGGCGACCACCGCGCCTTCCAGAGGCTCCTGACCAGCATGTTTCCCTTGTCGGAGCGCCAGGGACTCGGGGCTGCAGGGGAGGTCGGCTTCACATGCCCAGACCTGGAAGCGTCGTGCGTACGGCCCTGGCCTTGCTGGCCGTCGCATGCCGCGATCGCGAGATCGTCACCTTCAC
Source organism: Streptomyces antimicrobicus (assembly GCF_020532625.1). GTDB lineage: Bacteria > Actinomycetota > Actinomycetes > Streptomycetales > Streptomycetaceae > Streptomyces > Streptomyces antimicrobicus. The sequence goes on from NZ_JAJAUY010000028.1 coordinate 41,291, forward strand.
CTACCGTCGTGGCAGCGGCGAGACCGGACGCCGCCACGCCGAACCGCACGCCCTGGTCTGTGCCGCCCCGGCCTGGTACCTGGTCGCCTACGACACGAATCCGACGAAGGGCGCCTTTTTCCGTGTCGACCGCCTAACCGACCCCACCCCCTCAGGCCGCCGCCTCACCCCCGCGAGCTACCCGCCCGCGACGCCGCCGCCTACCTCGCCGAACGCCTCGCCGCCGCCCGCCCGCTACGCCCTCCACGCTACCGTTCGCGCCACCTGAAGCGGGCCATGGAGTCACAGCGGAGCTGCCGCCCGAGAGGCCCAAGAAGTACCCCCTGCGACAACGTCGGTAGGGACCGCGTCGTCGGGGCCAAGCTCGATGCTGAGAAATTATTCGGCGATGTGGTGGGCGTTGTTGGTGGCGAGGTCGAGGGTGCCGGTGTGGTCGTCGAGTGGTTGGACGCGGCCGGGCAGGGGGCCCTGTCGCGGCCCGACACCAGGCAGTTGGTGTTCCGCAACAAGGAGCAGAATGGCTGGGTGGTCCTCTCAGAGGAGACCCTCGACGATGCTGTCCTGGACTCCCGCCGAACATCTTCCCCGCGGTCACACCCTCCGGCTCAACAGCCAGGACCCTGCCCACCACCACACGCCCCCGACTCGTCCGGCCCTGTCCGCCGCCACGACCGGAAGACGGCTGACGGCCGAATGGAGGGACCGCGTCCGCCGCTGCACGCAGGGTTGACCTTGCTCTTGGCGTTGGATGAATGCTTCAGTGAACCGTTGTGAGGAGGAGTGCGTGCGCTTCATCGTGTTGGGGGCAGAGGGGCGGCCACAGGGACCGAGCAGGCAGCGTGCCTGCCTCTTGGAACCTGTACCGCTGTCGGACGATGACTACCTGACTCTCTATCGCCTTTGGTTCGCTGATGGTAGCGGGGCCGTGGATGAACTTGGGACGGTCAAGATCGGCTATGCCGATCTGGTCCGCGATGAAAGGCCTCTCGAAGAAGGGGAGTTCGACGAGCTGATGGGCCTGGATCAACGGCTGTATTGGTTTTCGCTGGGCCAGGACGCCACGTACTACGAGAGCATCAGCAGGCTGGGATCCTCTGTTCGCGTCGAGATCCTCGAGGGGTTGCGCGACATGGCGTTCGGTCATGAGGCAGCCCAGGAAGCCCAGCACTGGGACGTAACACAGACCTCCCTCCTGCGTAGCGTGGAACCGCAGACCGTCGAGATCCAGTTCCGGCGAATCGCGCGGGGCGGCTCTCGGTTGACGGCGTACCACTTCGAATATGTGATACCTCGTGCCAACCGGGCGGAGAGGCAGGCAGAAGCGTGGCGCCTGGCATTCTCGGTCACCCCTCATTCTCGACCACCGTCCAATATCCATGTGCTTATCGGCCGGAACGGAGTCGGCAAGACGACGCTGCTGGGTCACATTGGCGAGGCGGTGGTCAATCCGCATGCGCAACCCCGGGACGTCGGTGAGGTCGTGTGGGCAGACGACGGAATGGGAGCGTTCACGAACGTCGTAGCGGTCACGTTTAGCGCCTTCGATCCGGCTCAGGAAGGCGACGAGGCGGGAGCCGGCCAAGCTGAGGTCGACGGTGACGAAGGCCATCGCCTGCTAAAGGGCTGGGACCACGACGAGGATGTACCTGGCGATAACATCCCGCCGGCCGAATCGACTGAGCCGAACGTCAGATACACGTACGTGGGCCTGGCCAAAGTCGACGTGCACGGTCGTCCCACACGTGAGCGCAAGTCGTACGATGATCTCAGCTCAGAATTCTGCAAGAGCGTCGAAGAGATCCATGCAGCGGGGCGCATTGGCCGCTGGATCTCCGCGCTGACCGTGCTCAGCAGCGATCCGCACTTCTACGAGTCTCCAATCCATTCTTTTGCCCGAGACCTGCTGGATACCTTCTACTCCCGAGAAACTAGAGAACGGGCGCGGCAGATCTTCTCGTCGCTTAGTTCTGGGCATGCAATTGTCCTGTTGACGATCACGCGACTGGTGGAGACTGTTGCGGAGCAATCCCTCGTCCTCCTGGACGAGCCTGAGGCTCATCTGCATCCTCCCCTGCTCGCGTCCTTCGTCAGGGCCCTGTCCGATCTCCTTACTGACCGCAACGGCGTCGCGCTTATCGGCACCCACTCGCCGGTAGTCCTTCAGGAGGTTCCGCGTTCGTGCGTGTGGAAAGTCAGCCGCTGGGACCGGCACCTACCGCAGCGGCCTACCCTGCAGACCTACGGGGAGAACGTCGGTGTTCTCACTCATGAGGTATTCGGTTTGGAGGTCCGGGAGTCCGGCTTCCATGCCGAGATTGCTCAGGCAGTTGAGGAGCTGGGCTCGTTCGACCTGGTCATGAACCGATTTGAGGGACAGCTTGGTGGAGAGGCGAAGGGCCTGCTCCGCATTCTCCTGGCCCACCGGAATGCGGACGGACAGTATTGATGTGGCCTCTCGACCCACCCCCTCTGTCGGCTCGGGACAGCTACGAAACATGTGTGCGCGGCACCAGGGATGCGCAGCGGCGTCAGCAGCTGGTCACGGCCCGCGTGAGCGTGGACGCAGCAGGCGAGCGCTTCCGAGAAGCCGCAAGTCTTGGCACGCTGCATGACTTGGATGGCCAAGAGTTCACTGTGCCGGGGATCGCACCGGGGGAGCTGGTGCGATGGGTGTACGAAAACGGAATGGTCGGTTCCAAGGATGGGCGGGTCGTCTACGAGCAGATTCTGGCCGCCGCGCCGGACGAAAGGTGTCCTATGTGTGGGCATGGGATGGTCCGCACCCTGGACCACTTCCTACCCAAGAGACTGTTCCCTGCGCTGTGCGTAGACCCGCTGAATCTGGTGCCAGCCTGCGCAGACTGCAACCATGTCAAGGGTGAACGCATTCCAGCGGATGCCGAGACCACCCTGCTCCATCCCTACCTGGACCGCATAGACCAAGACGCCTGGCTGCATGCCCAGGTCGCCGATAGCAGTCCGGTGTGGCTGGAGTTCTTCGTCAGCCCTCCGTCCCACTGGGAGGACATTCTTATCGAGCGAACCACGTATCACTTCAAGCTGTTCGGATTGGCCAGGCTATTCGCCGTCCAAGCCAACCGGACTGTGCACAGTATCCGCCGCCAGCTGACTGCGATGCTCGGTGCCGGTGGCAAAGACATGGTGCGCGCCTACCTCGCGGATGAAGCCGAGACGCGGCTCGCAGCCCGGCTCAATGGGTGGGAAGGAGTCACTTACCGGGCGTTGGCACAAGATGACGCCTTCTGCGGCGGTGCATTCATACTCTGAGTATCGGTCTGTTGTCGGGCGGCCCAGGAGCGGTATTCGTGGGGTGACGGACTGCCGCGACGGCGCATCGTCAAGTTGAAGACGTCACGGAAACACGTTCGGGTCATTCGATGGCACTGTCGCCATGCTGTGATCCCCAGAGGCGCGCACGAGCTGTAACCATCGACTACTGGTAGTGATTGCCTCGCCGGTCTGGTGAGGCCTCGTGCTCTCGCGAAGGTTCGTCGTGGCGACTGTCTCTTCTGCTCAGCCGGTCCAGGTGCCGCGCCCATCGTCCGGTTCCCGGGTGGATCTCAGTGCTCTCGAGCCCTCGATTTTCTCCCGGCTGTTGGAGAAGGCGCATGCTGCCCGGCACCTCACGCCTGAGTTGGCTGCCGAGGCAGCCGTTCGGGCCGGGAACGGCCGGCTGGGTGTGAAGGAGTTGCGTCTGATTCTTCTCCGGTTCAGCGAATCGCGCCTGGCCGAGCAGGCGACTGCGGCGGCTTGGGCGGTGGTGACGGCACGGCCCGAGCTCGCCACGTCGGTGCTGCATTCCCATGCCCAGGACACGGGCGCTCCGACCGCGCTCGTGGTCCGGGAGCTGGGTGCCAGTGGTACTGACCTGTTCGTGGTTCAGGCTGGCTGGCGCGCTCAGACCAAGCGTATTCACGGCGCGGCCGTCTCCCGCGCGAGCAAGAAGGCTGCTTTGCAGGGTGCCGTGGTGAGCCTTCTCGGCCAAGCCGTGTGGAGTTCTGCCCCGCTGCTGCGTGCAGTCATGATGCCGGTGATGCGTCCTGGTGTGATACGGAGGCGCTCGATGCCCCGGCTGTCCAACTCCGCGCATCCTCTTGCCGCCCCTCACCGCCGATCAAACGGCAGCAATCTGCGCAGCCTCGCCCTGGTGCGAGCACCATTACCAAGACGGCGACAACGCTCTCCCCAAGTGCCTTGCCGACCCGGACCACACCGCTGGCGTACCCCTGGTGCCAAACCCCGCCGAACTCCGCTTCATCTGCACCTGCGGCACGGCATGCCCCTGCCGACACGCAGCCGCCCTAGTCCACGTCCTTACCGACAGGCTCGTCACCCATCCCCAAGACCTCGCCGTCCTGCGCGGCCTGCCCCATCCCCACCACCAGGCCGGCGACCACCCACCAGCGGGCGCGAGCACCGAGGCCAAGCCGAAGACGCAGCTCTCGGCCCACCACACCTGGGCCGGGTACCGAGAATGCCCCGACCTGCCACCGATCCCTCACTACTCTCCCGACACCGGTGCTGAAGCGCCATGTCCTCCAACCTGGTCACCACCTCCTCCTCCCGCACCCCGTGCCGAGCACTTGCATGCTCTCGTAGACGATGCCGCAGCACAGGCCCGAGCCTTCCTTGCCACCGGAACGCCGCTCGAATGCGTATGGGACGAGGACGCCATCCGGCTGGCCTCGCGACTCCCAGACACCTGCGTTGCGGGAGTCGCCGACCGCCTTGGTCTCGACATCGCGGACCTCCGCGACCGACTCACCGCAGCGCGCACCTCGCCGTAGCGGAGACGGGCCGACCAAGAACCCTTCGCGAGAATCGCCAGCGTCCGCAGAAGCACTCGAATCCTCCGGATCTGTGCGCGTACCAGCCGTCCCGAAGCCGTGCTGCCGTTGAGCCATGACCTATGTGAACGCAGGTGCGTCGTCGACCTGACCCCTTTCAAGAACCCAGCCGCGGCCTGGAGCAGCCGCGACAGCACGTCGGTGCGGCTGTGCAGGTCGGCGGCGCGGCGCCGGTCGGAGATCTCCGCGCACGCTTGTCACCAACGTCCCCGGACAACACACGTAGGTCGCACAGACGTTGCAAGGTCCCGTGATCTGGTTGCCCAAGATGCGCTGAGGCACTGGAACGCGAAGCGCGGCCCTGAGGGATTCGAGTAGCGCGTAGGCCATTTGAGCGAATCATCGCTCGCTTCCGGAATCGGCAGCTCCGGACCGGCCGTTCCCACAGCATGACCACCTGCACGTGCGACTTCGGCAGCGCCACCGGGCCGGGCCTGCTGGCCTCAGACTTCCTTCGCCGACACCTCGCAGCCAAGGAGGGCGAGGAGAAGCCGGAGTTGTCGAACCTCCCGGTGCTGTTGAGGATCGCCGGCTCTCTACGGGGTGACACGCCCGTCTTCTTCGACTTCACGAGCCATGCTGAGGCTCTGGGAACTGATGTTCCGACCCTGAGGGGTGAGATCCGTTGGCTCGTCGAGCACCGGTTCCTGGCCCTGGACGGCGATGTCGACGGAACTGCCCGGCTGTGGCTGAACCCTTGTGTGGCGTTTCCACCGTTCACGGATTGCCGCGTTATCGCGGCCCGGCACCGCTTCCCTTTCATCACCACGGTGGAGGGTGGCATGTCCGCTGCTGAGCCGGTCGTCGTCCACGAGTACGACGCCGAGGGCTGGGAGCAGGTCTACCAGGACACTGTAAGGATGACCGATGATCCGCCGTGCTTTTCGTCGGATGGCTGCTTGCTTCACGGACCACGAGGCTCCTGATCCGCCCGGCTCAGGTGGTTCTCGGCGGCGGGCCGGGCGACGCGGTCCGCGGCGTGGATCGCCTCGGGAACCAAGCCGCGGGCTCAGACGCGTCTCCGACGACACCAGGGCGGGCCGCCAACCCCGGTGGCTGGCCCGTACTACAGCGCAACCCCTGGGCCCGGCACGTCTGGTCAGGTATCAGCCAGCAAGTGTGGACTGGGATCACGGAGTCCGACCGCATTGCAGTTCCGGCCGCGCGTACCGGGCTTCACCAGAACTGGTGATCCAGGTGTGACCTCCGGGTTTTCGGGAGGTGCGGCCCCTTGCTGCCCTCTCTGCCGAGGCGGACTATGAGTTATGCCCAGACGAGGTGACCGACCGCCGAAGCGGTCACCCGAGGCGGCGCAGCGGAAGGGGACCCCCAGAGCCTCTGTCAGCCGATCCGCCGACCGCCCAGCCGGACCGGGCCTCACAGCGCCGGGGTGACGGAGGGGTCCCGCGTGACAGGGCGCCGAAGAGCCGGTTGCCAGGTGCCTGCGGGTCGTCGCTGGTGAGGTACCCGATGCCCCCCGCTAGGGCGGCAACCGGGAGCTGAAGAAGGTGATCGAGGGCGACTGGAAGGAGCGCGTCACCTCACTACGGATCCTTGGCGCCTGGAACAGCCCACGAACTAACGTCAGTCCCTATGGGCTGCAGGCGTGGCCGCCACCACGGCCGGGAGACAACTGAGCGCATGGGTTGGCCGACCCTAGGGGTGGAGATTCTCTGTCCAGCGGCAGGTGTCACTGCTCGGTCGTAAGCTCGCGAGGCAGGAGAAGGGGGCCTTACGTGCGCGACCGCATGCTGACAGCCGAGGTACCGCTCGGGCCGTTCGAAGGGACTGAGATCACGGTCCACTCGGCCAGGGGGAAGAACGCGAAACTGCACGTCCGCAGGGAGTGTGGCCAACTGCGAACGTCCAACGTAACGACTGCTGCGGTCCCGCTGAACGCGGCCGTCGTGGACAGATTCTGCTCTGGGTGCGCGGACTGGGGGCCGAGGGTCCGGCCGACGACGGGGCTGGGCATCTTCATGGGCGCACTTGGTGGAGCAGGACTGCTCCACCAACTGCAGGCCTATGCAGAGCCGGACGAGGACGTGTACTGGACTCAGGAAGAGGTACGAGCCGCAGCCGAGCTCCTGCGCGCGAATCCGGATCCGGAAGCGGATGACGACGACAGCCGGCGGGAGGCGCGCGGGGAAGCCGAGGAGCTCCAGGACCGGGTCTTGTCCCTCTGGCGTCACGCAGCCGAGAGCCTTTACCGGTCACAGGCTGTCATCGCTCACTTCCAATGGCTCACGGACTGGGCAAGGCCGAAGGTGGTCGTGAAGGAGAGCTACCTCGCCACTCTGCGGGAGCAGGCGGCTCTCTTCGTGGATCCGGCAGGGCTTGTCGTCGCTGCTGCGGCTGCGACACTGGAGACACCTCAGTTGCCGGCCGGCGACCCGGCCTTCGCGGTGCTCGGCGACGGCAGGAAGATCTCTGCCGGGCTGAGCGCGCTCTGGAGGCGCTGGCAGTACGACGCCGAGCGAGGGTGGGAAGGACCGGACTCACGGGAGATCGTTGGTCACCACCTCGTACGGGACATCAGGTCCAACAAGAAGGGATATGACGAAGCCCTGGCCGGTGCCGCCCGTCTGATTCGGTCCTGGGAGGAGAAAGCCCGGGCAGTAGCCGAGTCGACGGGCATGGAACCGACGGTGCTCATCACAGCACGTCTACCGGAGCACGAGGAGGAGCCTGCGCGCCCGGGTGAGGGCACGGCGGACGTCCTCGAGGGCATGGATCCGTGGACCACGGGCGTGCTGGTGACCTGGGCCGTCCATGCCGACTGGAGCCGCGGAATCCTGACTCTGAAGGTTCCCCCACTCGTCGCCGACCGGCTCCTAGCCATGTCGGGCAGCATCACCTGCGTCCCGGGCGGCACCGAAGACGCACCGATCGAGGCCGATGTCCGGGAGCAGGCCGATACCCTCCGCCCCGGGATCTTTGACGATTCCGAGGTCTTCGCCCGCCAGCCCGTCACCCTGGCGCACCTCCGGGCCCTGCGTGCCTACTCGTACGCGGCCGACCAGCTGTACATCGTCTTCTCGACGGGCGGCGGCGCCGAAGTCCTGTCTCTCGACGCCATCGAGCGGAGACTCGCCCAGGGCTGGACCGGGGTCATCGTGGCCAGCGCTTCGGACCTCCCGAACAGCGTGATCAGCCCGTGGGTCGAGCAGGTCGCCCTCGCGCCAGACACGTCAGACCCAAGCGACGCACGGCAGCCTGGGTTCGGCGCCGCCCTGAGCCTTACGGCCGGAGCCCAGGACGCGGTGCGCTGGCCACGCGGGGACCGGGCCAAGGAGCACAACCTGCGCCTGCTCGCCATGGCACGCGGCGTCTCCGATCTGCGAACCCTCGACACGGGCCGCTCCTCCACCCTGCCCCCAGCCGTTTGGGAAGGCCTCCTCGCGCCTGCTCGGCTTGACCTCTCCCCGTTCCGCCCGCCCAACGGTGACCGCTGGCGCAGCGGCAGCGGTCTTCCTCTCGGCGTGCTGCGCCACGCTCAGATCTACACCACGAACGCGGACCCACGGCTGGAGGGCAAGGGCCACTCGCCCCTGTGTCGGCACACACGGGAGCGGGGCGTTGTGGCGAGCGACGACCTCCTGACGGTGGCCGATCTGCTGGCCCGTGACGACTTCGACTGGTGCAGCAAGTGCGGCGGCTACGCCGTACGCCGGCTGACCGACACCCAGCTCTCGTACTACCGGGCAGCGCACAGCCTGCACGACATCACCAGGCAGCTGGACGACAGTCGGCCACACCGAGCTCCGGTCGACATCTTGGCGGTCGTCAACCAGCTGGAAGAGCTCGCTGACTGGCAACCCGGGAGCCGCGAGGGCTGGGGTGTGGAAGGCCATTGGCCCTGGCGCGAGGCTGTCCGAGAGCAACGACGCCGAGCCGAGAAGCTGCGATCCGCTGATCCTTCCTGACCCTCTTCTTCCTGGCTCCCCGCCCGTTTGCGAGCGGGCGGGGAGCCACGCGGCACTGATGACGCCCCCCCCGGTCGGCCCGCAGTGGGGTCTCCGACGACCAGTGCGGAAACGCAGGTCGGAGGCCGTTCTCTCATCCGGGGGAGGACGGCCTTCCGTGCGTCGGTCGCCGTGCGCTGAACCGATGGTCGGTCGGGAGCACGTCGGTGGTGGCGCGTGGCGGCGGGGCCGGGCCCGGCCTCAGGCCTCGATGAAGACCGCCCCGAGAGTGTGGGCGGCGTCCATGGTCACGTTGACCTGGTCGTTCGGGCCGTACTGTCGGCCGTCGTAGATCCAGGCCGCCAGGCGGTAGCCGGAGGCCGGGGTGGCGGTGACGGCGACGACCGTGCCCGGCTTGTAGGGGCCGTAGACGGAGGGCCGGACGCTGCCGCCTTCGGAGCTTTCCAGAGTGAGGGCGTAGCGGGTTCGGGGGACGGTCAGGGAGCGGTAGCCGGCCACGATCGGAGTGGTGAGGCGGGCGAGCTTGGCGTTGTTGTTGCTCTCGTTGCCGAGGGGCTGGCCGTAGATGCTGAGGCCTGGGTCGGAGTACACGTTCTCCGTGCGGCATGGCCGGCGGCAGGAGGTGGCGTAAGCCATGAGGTCGGTGTGCTGCTCGTCGGAGGTGATCCAGCCCGTCCCGTAGGGGGTGTTGAGCTCCTTGACCCAGCTGCCGTCGGGGACCTGCTGGGACAGGGTGCGCCGGTCGTGGAAGAGGCCGAGGTTGTGGCCGATCTCGTGGCCCAGGTTGTACCAGCCGGTGAGCGAGTCGTAGTCGACGACGGAGAAGGCGAGGCTTTCATCGAAGTTGCCGCGGACCGGCAGGCTGCCCTGTCCGGAGGACTGGCCCGGAACGCTGTTGACGACGGTGACCAGGTCCACGCCGTAGCGGCGGCGGGCGTCGGCGGCGGCGGCGCCCAGCTCGGAATCCTGCGGGTTGCTCAGCTTGCTCCACATCAGCGAGGAGGTGTTGTTGCCGGTGTAGTGGGTGTTGTACGTGCCGATGATGTCGATGCTGGCCGGGACGCCGCTGTCGGCGAGGGCCTCGTTCATCTTGCGCTCGGCCCAGTAGATGGTGTTGACGACCTGCTGCTCGCTGCCGGCCCGCTGGACGGCGAGGGGGGTGTACCCGGCGACGACGTCGATGACGGCCGGGTTCTGCGGCGTGGCCTCGGCCCGTCCGGCGAGGGAGCTGCGGGGAGCGGTGCGCGCCGCCGGGGCCACCGCCAGGTCGTCGGGAGCGTGGTGCGGCCGCTTGGCCGGGTCCTCCTCGGTGATGCGGGCGCGCGGGGGGCTGCCGGGCAGGGTCTCCAGACGGTAGACGTGCTCCCCGAGGTCGGCGACGACTTCGACGAGGGCGGTGCCGGGCGGGGTGCGGTCGGTGGAGCAGACTCCGTGCAGGGAGACGATGACGCTGGTGTCCGGCCTCCCCTGGACATGGCCGGACCAGGTGCGGGTGCCCCCGTCGTCGTCGATGCCGTCCTCGACGGCGGTGAGGCGGATGTTGTCGAAGAAGTCGAAGGTCCATGCGCGCGGGGCACCGAACGGGGCTCCGGTGCACAGCGTTCGGAAGGCGTCGAGAGCGAGCGGGACGGTGCGGTCGCGGAGCACCTCCGCCCCGTCGCCGTCCGTGGGCGACGGGGCGGAGACGACGGCAGGGGCGGCGGAGACACCGGTGGCGGAGAAGCCCGCCATGGGCAGCGCGGCCATGGCGGCGACCCCGAGCGCGAGGAGACGCGCTCGGCGGGGGTGGCGGGGAGAGGTCATGCCGCACACGAAGCCACAGGCGCCACCGCACATGCCGGAAACCTGCCGGGTCGCAAGGACGAGGTCACCCGACTGGCACGGCTCCACCACTCCGTTGCCCGGGGGACGCCACCCGTGAACCGGCTCCGGGCGGGGCTTCGACCAGCGCGACTCAGGGGAGGGGGAGGCGGGCGGGAGGTGCCGCGGGTGGGGCGCTCGAAGGAGCCGGCGCGGCGCGGTCGTCGCCCACGCCGTTCGCCGCGCCACGGACGCGGTGATCTGCCGGCTCCGCTTCCGCGTCACCCTCGTCCCGGGCGTCGGACGATGTCAGAACCGTTCGAGGAAGTCGGTGATGAGCCGCAGCCACTCCGCCGGGTTCTCCGCGAACGGCAGGTGCCCTGTGGGGAGTTCGGCGACCTCCGCGCCCGGTACGGCAGCGGCGAGGTCCCGCTGGAGGCCGGGCGCGACGAGCGGGTCGAGGGTGGTGACGACGACGAGCGTCGGCACGGCGATCCCGGCGAGGTCCTGACGTACGTCGATGCGCCGGACGAGGTCCACGTGTTCGGCGGTCCCGGTGGGCACGAGCGGCGCGAGCCCGGCCGCGGCGGCCCGGACCTGGGCGGGGGTGAGCGCATTGAGGGTGGGCGCGGCCAGGGCCATCAGGTTCAGGTACTCCGCCATCAGCACGTGCTGACCGGACTCGTACAGCTGCTGCCAGATGGAGGCGGCCAGTTCGGTGCGGGTGTCGGCGTACGCGAACGTGGCGCTGAGGACGAGTGCGCCGACCCGCTCGGGGTGCCGCGTCGCGAGCCGTACGGCGAGGGGGCCGCCCAGCGAGTAGCCGCTGACCGAGAACCGGTCGAGCCCCCGCTCGTCCGCGGCGGCGACCATCTCGTCCACGAGCGCGTCGGCGTCCAGGGGGACGGGGGAGCGCGGGGTGTTCCCGGCGCCGGGCAGATCCACCCCGACCACGGTGTGCCGGGCGGAGAGCCCCTCCATGATCGGCCCGTAGTTGGCCTCGATGCCGCCGCCGGCACCGTGCACGAGCAGGAGTCCGGGGCGTGCGGAACCAAGCGTCATGACCGCTCCTTTAGTGATCGCTAAAGCTGTGACGTCGAGGACCGTAGCAGAGCTTCTTTAGCGACCGCTACAGATGCCGGGTATGCTGGCGCCGTGAACACCACCCAGACCGGCAGTACGGGAACGGGCGAGAGGCCGAGGGCGCGAAAGCCCCGGCGCGCCTTCGACCGCGACGAGGCACTCGCCGTCGCGCTCCGCGAGTTCTGGATCCACGGCTACGAGACGACGTCCATCGCCTCCCTCACCAAGGCGATGGGCATCAACCCGCCCAGCCTGTACGCGGCCTTCGGCGACAAGCGGCAGCTGTTCGCCGAGGCCGTCGAGCTCTACCTCGCCCGTCACGGCGCCGGCCCGCTGGAGGGCCCCGACGCCCGCACCGCCGTGGAGGAGATGCTGCGGCGACTTGCCGTCGACTACACGGACCCGGCCCACCCGCCGGGCTGCCTGGTCATCACGGCGGCCACCAACTGCGGTCCGGGCGCCCAGGAGGTCAAGGACGACCTCCGCGACCGGCGCGAACGGACGAAGGAGGCCGTCGCCGCCCGCATCCGCGCCGATGTCGACGCGGGTCTTCTTCCGCCGGCCACGGACGCGGAGGGCCTCGCGGCCTACGTCGCGGCAGTCGTCCAGGGCATGAACCAGCAGGCCTGCGACGGCGCCACCCGCCAGGACCTCGACCGCATCGTCACCTTCGCCATGGCCGCCTGGCCCCCCACCGACCCACCCGCCGCCTGAGGCTTTTGACCGGCGCCCCGCGCCCCACGTCCGGCGTCCGGCGCCCCGCGCCCCGCGTCCGGTGCCCCGCGCCTCGCGGCCGGTCAGCCTTCGGCGCTGCGCAAGGTCAGGTGGGGCCGCAGCACCAGGCGTAGCCCGGCGACCGCGTGGTCGGGCGTGGTGGGCCAGGGCGTCATCCGGCTCGCGCCGTGGCCGCCCAGGCCTACGGGGCTGTGGCCGGGCAGGGGGTCCCTCAGGGCGGCGAACAGGCGGGGGACGGCGTGGTCCTGGGTGTCGTGGAGGTCTTCCACGCCGGTGACGATGTGCAGGAACGACTCGTGCAGGCGCAGGGGTTTCTGGTCGCGGTGACTGAGCTGCTGGGCGCGCCGGAAGTGGGCGTCGCGGCCCTGGTGGATGTCGTAGAAGGCGCCGACGAGGACGAGCAGGCGTTCGTAGGCGTGGCGGTAGGCGGCCTGGTAGAAGGCGGCCGCTCGGGATGCGGTGGTGTCGTGGCGGAGCGTCGCGGCGATGGAGGCGGCCGCGAGCAGGCCGCTGTGCATGGCGAGGTGGACGCCGGTGGAGAGCAGGGGGTCCAGGAAGCAGGCGGCGTCTCCCGCGGCGTACCAGCCGGGTCCGCAGAAGCGGTCGCAGACGTAGGAGTAGTCGCTCTCCACGCGCACGCCGGTGGCCTGGCGGGCGTCGGCCAGGAGGTCGGCCAGGGCGGGGGTGCGGGCCAGGTGGTGGGTGTAGAGGGCTTGGGCGGAACCGAGTTCCGTGCGCGCCTGGGCGAAGGAGCGCTTGTCGGTGACCAGGCCGACGCTGAGGGTGCCGTCGTGAAGGGGGATGGCCCAGAACCAGCCGTGGTCGGGAAGGGAGTACAGGCAGATCGCGCCCTCGGGTGCGCCGGGCACGGGTGCGACGCCCTGCCAGTAGGCCCAGGTGGCGACGTTGCGGAACGCGTCGTGGAAGCGGCGCAGGCGCAGGTGGCGTGCGGTCAGCAGGCCCGCCCGGCCCGAGGCGTCCACCAGATGGGTGAAGGCGGTGCTGCCCTGGTGGCCGTCAGGGGCCGTCCAGGTGGCGGAGCGCGGCCGGCCGTCGTGGAAGGCCACGGCGCCCACGGCGGTTTGCTCATGGACGCGTACGCCTTGGTGGCGGGCGTGGTCCAGGAGGGCGTGGTCGAAGTCGGCGCGGACGACCTGGAAGCTGTAAGGGGCCTCGGGGCCCAGGTGGTCGAAGTGCAGGGCCCACTGCTGGCCGCCCCAGTCGTAGTAGGCGCCCCGCTTGCGTACGAAGCCGTGGGCCTCGACCGCCTGGCGGGCACCGAGCAGGTCCAGGAGCGGGAGCAGGGAGGGCAGGAGGGACTCGCCGATGTGGTAGCGGGGGAAGCGGGCCTTCTCCAGCAGGGTGACAGCGAAGCCTTCGCGGGCTAGCAGTGCGGCCGTCGTCGCTCCGGCCGGACCCCCGCCGACGACCAGGACGTCCGTCTTCGCGGCCGGGTGCGGGTCGTTCATGACAGCCTCCTGCACGGCGGAACGGCCGGGACGCGGCCAGTGAACAGCCTGGGCCGGGGCGGCGGAAGACCGCCTCCGGCCCACCCTGGCCGACCGGCTCGTCGCCGGCGCGCGGGAACGAGCCGACCCGCACGAGCTCCGTGCCCTGAGTGACCCCAGGACGCACACGGGACTTCCGTTGCGGGCCGGGTCCGAGGCAGGAGGGGCCGTAGGAGGTTCGGGGCGCGCCGGCACCGCCGGGTGCCCGGGGCGGCCCTGCGGCAGGGCGCCGCAGGGCGGCCGGGCCGTTCATGATCCGGTGCTCTGCCTGGCCGACCGCTCGTCGTCGACGATCTCGGCGTCCACGACGTCCTCGTCCGGGCCGGCCGCGCCGTCCGCGCTGCCGCCGGTGCCGGGGGCGCCGCCGGGCTGCGCGTAGAGGGCCGTACCGATCTTCTGGGCGGCTGCCGCCGCCTTCTGCGTCGCGGCGCGGACGGCGGAGGTGTCCTCGCCCTTGAGGGACTCCCTCAGTTCGGCGAGCGCGCCGTCGACCTCGGCCTTCACGTCGGCCGGGACCTTGTCGGCGCTGTCCGCCAGCAGCTTCTCGGTCTGGTAG
>NZ_JAJAUY010000280.1 GCF_020532625.1 Streptomyces antimicrobicus
GGCCGGAGCCTGACCGCCCGCCAGATCGCGTACTGGCGGCAGGCCCTGTCCGGGATCCCGGAGGAGCTGCGGCTGCCCACCGACCGGCCGCGCCCGGCGCGCTCCGGACACGGCGGTGACGTCGTCCCGTTCGAGATCGGTGCCGACGTGCACGGCCGGCTCTCCGAGCTGGCCAAGGAGCACGGCAGCACGCTGTTCATGACCCTCCAGGCGGGGCTCGCGTCCTTCCTGACGGCACTCGGCGCGGGGTCGGACGTTCCGCTGGGTACGCCGGTGGCGGGTCGTACGGACGAGGCGCTGGAGGACCTGGTCGGGTTCTTCGTG
>NZ_JAJAUY010000281.1 GCF_020532625.1 Streptomyces antimicrobicus
CCCACCAGCGTCGTCTCCCAGCAGCTGGCCTACTGGAAGTGGGCGCTGTCCGGGGTCCCGGAGGAACTGCGGCTGCCCACCGACCGGCCGCGCCCGGCCCGGCCGAGCCACCGCGGCGCCGTCGTGCCCTTCGCCTTCGACGCCGAGGTGCACGCCGCACTGGCCGGCATCGCCCGGGACAACGGCGCGAGCCTCTTCATGGTCCTCCAGGCCGCCGTCGCCTCCTGGCTCACCGGCCTCGGCGCGGGGTCGGACGTTCCGCTGGGTACGCCGGTGGCGGGTCGTACGGACGAGGCGCTGGAGGACCTGGTCGGGTTCTTCGTC
>NZ_JAJAUY010000282.1 GCF_020532625.1 Streptomyces antimicrobicus
GTTCCGACTCTATCAGATCCTTTCGGGCCTGACTCCCAGTCAGCGGGCTTGTCCGGTACGGCCGTCGGGCCGTTCGGACTCCCGAACTCTAGCGGATTTCCCGGGCTGCTCATAATCGAGCCTCGAAAAGAAATTCGGGCATGCCGAATTCGTTCCCGAGCGGGAGACCGTGCTGAGTAGGGGTGCCGCAACGAGGCGGCGGGATGGCTGCCGCAGAACCGTTCCGGCTCCG
>NZ_JAJAUY010000283.1 GCF_020532625.1 Streptomyces antimicrobicus
ACGAGCTGCTCGCCCTGGTTGCGGGTCTCGGCCGCCTCCTTGCGCCGGCGGTCCTCCTCGGCGTGCTGCTCGGCCTCCTCGACCATGCGCCGGATGTCGTCCTTGGCGAGGGAAGAGCCGCCGGTGACGGTCATCTTCTGCTCCTTGCCCGTGCCGAGGTCCTTGGCCGTGACGTGCATGATGCCGTTGGCGTCGATGTCGAAGGACACCTCGATCTGCGGGACG
>NZ_JAJAUY010000284.1 GCF_020532625.1 Streptomyces antimicrobicus
GTCGCTCTCGTCGCCGAGGAGTTCGCGCTGCCACAGGGCGTAGTCCGCGTACTGCACCGGCAGCGGCTGCCAGCCGGGCTCCGCACCCGCGCACCGCGCGGCGTACGCCTGCGACAGGTCCCGCGCCAGCGGCGCCAGCGAGGCACCGTCCGCCGCGATGTGGTGCACCACCAGCAGCAGCACGTGCTCGCGCGCACCCACCTCGAACAGCGTCGCCCGCAG
>NZ_JAJAUY010000029.1 GCF_020532625.1 Streptomyces antimicrobicus
CCGCCGGGACCGGGTCCGGCCGGGCGGCGGCGGCCGCCAGCGCCTGCTGGGCCTCGGTGACCCGGCGCAGCTCACGGGTCCGGGCCTCCGCCATCAGCCGCCACACGGCCCGGGCGACCGCCGTGAACGGCGTCCGCGGCGGGACCTCCAGCAGCGGCAGCCCGTGCCGGGCGCAGGCCTCGGCCAGCGCGGGCGGGACCTCCTCGTGCACCGGGGCCACACCGAAGCCGAGCCCCGCCGCGCCGGCCGCGACCAGCTGGGCGACGTAGGCGTCGTGGGCCTCGTACGTGCCGCCGGGCCCAGTCCCCGCGGTGAGCAGCAGTTCGCCGCCGAGCAGGTACGGCGACGGGTCGGCCATCTCGGAGGCGTGCACGCCGTGCACGGCGGCCTCGGCGGGCCCGGCGAGGTGGCGCAGCCCCAGGTCCCGGTCGGCGAGCAGCGCGGACAGGGGGACCGGGGGGACGGGCGGCGCCGCGGGACCCGGTCCGGGGGCGGCGCCGACGCCCGGTCCGGCTGCGGTGGCCGCTCCGGCTGCCGTGGCTGCTCCGGCGACCGCTCCGGCTCCGGTGGCTCCCGGGGGCGAGGCTTCCATGGATACTCCGTACAGACCGACACGCCGTGATGGATAAAACGTACACTTCGCGCCCCCCGGGCACGCCCTTACGCTCGAAGGACCGCACACCGCAGGACCTCCAGAAGGGCACCCCCATGAGCACCGAGCAGACGCCGCGCGGCCCCGTCGACTCCTCCCGCATCCCGCGGTACGCCGGCCCCGCCACCTTCGCCCGGCTGCCCCGCCTGGACGAGGTCGGCTCCGCCGACGTCGCCGTCGTCGGCGTGCCCTTCGACTCCGGCGTGTCCTACCGCCCCGGCGCGCGCTTCGGCGGCAACGCCATCCGCGAGGCCTCCCGGCTGCTGCGCCCGTACAACCCCGCCCAGGACGCCTCCCCGTTCGCCCTCGCGCAGGTCGCCGACGCCGGTGACATCGCGGTGAACCCCTTCAACATCAACGAGGCCGTCGAGACCGTCGAGGCCGCCGCCGACGAGCTGCTGGGCGCCGGCTCGCGCCTGATGACCCTCGGTGGCGACCACACCATCGCGCTGCCGCTGCTCCGCTCGGTCGCCAAGAAGCACGGCCCGGTCGCGCTGCTGCACTTCGACGCCCACCTGGACACCTGGGACACCTACTTCGGCGCCGAGTACACCCACGGCACCCCGTTCCGCCGCGCCGTCGAGGAGGGCATCCTCGACACCGAGGCCCTGTCCCACGTCGGCACCCGCGGCCCGCTCTACGGCAAGCAGGACCTCGACGACGACGCCAAGATGGGCTTCGGCATCGTGACCTCCGCCGACGTCTACCGCCGCGGCGCCGACGAGATCGCCGACCAGCTGCGCCAGCGCATCGGCGACCGTCCCCTCTACATCTCCATCGACATCGACGTGCTCGACCCGGCCCACGCGCCCGGCACCGGCACCCCGGAGGCGGGCGGCATGACCTCCCGCGAGCTGCTGGAGATCATCCGCGGGCTGTCCTCCTGCAACCTGGTCTCCGCCGACGTCGTCGAGGTCGCCCCGGCGTACGATCACGCCGAGATCACCTCGGTCGCGGCCTCCCACACCGCGTACGAGCTGACCACGATCATGAGCCGTCAGATCGCGGCGGCCAAGGGCAAGTGACGGTCGAGGGCACGTGACGGCCAGGGCAAGTGACGGCCCGCGGCACGTGACAGCCCGAGGCATGTGACGGCCCGCGGCAGGTGACGGCCGAGGCACGTAACACGGCGAGAAAGGCACGCAGCGCGTGACGCACGACCACGACCTGGTACTCCGCCCCACCGACGCCCAGACGCGGGCCGCCCTGGCGCCCCCGCCCGGGCGGACGGGCGGGGACCTGGTCGCGGAGACGCTGCGCGGGCTCGGCGCGACCACCGTCTTCGGTCTGCCGGGCCAGCACGCCCTGGCCCTCTTCGACGCGGTCGGCCGCTCCGACCTGCGCCTGGTCCCCCTGCGGGTGGAGAACAACGCCGGGTTCGCGGCCGACGCGTACGGCCGGGTCACCGGCGAGGCGGCCCCTCTGCTGCTGTCCACGGGACCGGGCGCGCTGACCGCGCTGCCCGCCCTGGCGGAGGCGGCCGCCGCCTCCGCGCCCGTGCTCGCCATCTCCTCCCAGGTGCCGACCGCGGGCCTGGGCGGGGCCCGGCGCGGCCACCTGCACGAGCTGCGCGACCAGGCGGCCTCCTTCCGGGAGGTGGTCAAGTCGGTCCACGTCGCGCGCACCCCGTCGCAGATCCCCTCGGCGGTCGCCGCGGCCTGGCAGTCGGCGCTGACCGCCCCGCACGGCCCGGTCTGGGTGGAGATCCCCGAGGACGTGCTGCGCGCGGAGACGGTGATCCCGCAGGTCACCGGCGTGGACGCGACCCCGCCCGAGCTCGTCCCGCGCCCGGAGCTCACCGCGCTCGCCGCCCACTGGCTCCAGGAAGCCGCCCGCCCGGTGATCGTCGCCGGCGGCGGCGTGGTCCGCGCCGACGCCGCCGGCAAGCTCAAGCAGCTCGCCGAGCGGCTGAACGCGCCCGTGGTCACCACCTTCGGCGGCAAGGGCGCCTTCCCCTGGCAGCACCCGCTGTCCCTCCAGTCCTGGCTGGAGGACCGCCACATGACCGACTTCCTGGAGGACGCGGACGTCCTGCTCGTCGTCGGCTCCGGGCTCGGCGAGCTGTCGTCGAACTACCACACGTTCTTCCCCGCCGGCCGGGTCGTCCAGATCGAGGCCGACCTCGGCAAGCTGGAGTCCAACCACCCCGCCCTCGGCATCCACGCCGACGCCCGGCTCGCCCTGCAGGCCCTGCTGGAGACCGTCGGCGAACGCCCGGACCCCGACGCGCCCGCGCGGGTGGCGAAGGTCCTCGCCGAGATCCGCGCCCGCATCGACGCGCAGGACCTCGCCCTGGAGCAGTCCCTGCTGGCCTCGGTCCGCGCGGCGCTGCCGCCGCGCTCGCCGTCCTTCTGGGACATGACGATCCTGTCCTACTGGGCCTGGTCGGCCTTCGACGCCCGCCACCCCAACACGATGCACTCCGCGCAGGGCGCCGGCGGCCTCGGCTACGCCTTCCCCGCCGCCCTCGGCGCCTGCGTCGCCGAACCCGGGACCCCCGTGCTGGCCGTCTCCGGCGACGGCGGCGCGATGTACTCGATCGCCGAGCTGGCCACCGCCCGCCAGCACGACCTGGACGTCACCTGGCTCATCGTGGACGACGGCGGCTACGGCATCCTGCGCGAGTACGCCACCGAGGCCTTCGGCCGGGCCACCGCCACCGAGCTGGCCCGCCCCGACTTCACGGCCCTGGCCGACTCGTTCGGCGTACCGGCCGCCACCACCACGCCCGAGACCCTCACCGCGGACCTGAAGGCCGCCCTCGCCGCGCCCGGCCCGTCGGTGCTGGTGCTGAACGCCACCCTCCGGATGTTCGCGCCCACCCACCTCTGACCGGCACGCCCGTCCCACCCGCCGCAGACTTGTTGCGGCGGGATGAAATCCGCCGGTCGGCGCGTTGGGGCATGGCGGACGGGACGACGGACCGGGGAGGTCAGGTGGCGGCGGCGCAGACGGCCGACAGGACGCAGGGCTGGGCCAGGAGGCTCGCGGGATACACGTGGCGCTACAAGCTCAATGTGCTGCTGGCGCTCGGCTCCTCCCTCGCCGGGATGGCCGTCATGGCCCTGGTGCCACTGGTCACCAAGGTGATCATCGACGACGTCATCGAGGACGGCACCCGGCCGATGGGACCGTGGGCGGGCCTGCTCGTCGGCGCGGCCGTGCTCGTGTACGTGCTGACGTACATCCGCCGGTACTACGGCGGCCGGCTCGCCCTCGACGTGCAGCACGACCTGCGCACCGAGATGTACGCCGCCCTCACCCGGCTCGACGGGCGCCGCCAGGACGAACTGTCCACCGGTCAGGTCGTCGGCCGGGCCACCAGCGACCTGCAGCTCATCCAGGGCCTGCTGTTCATGCTGCCGATGACCATCGGGAACTTCCTGCTGTTCGGGATATCCCTCGGCATCATGCTCTGGCTCTCCCCGCTGCTGACCCTCGTCGCGCTGCTGATGGCGCCCGCCCTGTGGTTCATCGCCCAGCGCAGCCGCCTCCGTCTCTTCCCCGCCACCTGGTACGCACAGGGCCAGGCCGCCGCCGTCGCCACCGTCGTGGACGGGGCGGTGACGGGCGTCCGCGTGGTCAAGGGCTTCGGGCAGGAGGACCAGGAGACCGGCAAGCTGCGCGAGGCCGGGCGGCGGCTGTTCGCCGGACGGCTGCGCACCATCCGGCTGAACTCCCGCTACACCCCCGCCCTCCAGGCCGTCCCCGCCCTCGCCCAGGTCGCCATGCTGGCCCTCGGCGGCTGGATGGCCACCAACGGCCACATCACCCTCGGCACCTTCGTCGCCTTCTCCACCTACCTCGCCCAACTCGTCGGCCCGGTCCGGATGCTCGCCATGGTCCTGACCGTCGGCCAGCAGGCCCGCGCCGGCGTCGAGCGGGTCCTCGAACTGATCGACACCGAGCCGGCCATCGAGGACGGCACCGTCGAACTCCCCGCCGACGCGCCCGCCACCGTCGCCTTCGAGGACGTCTCCTTCGGCTACGACCCCGAGCGGCCCGTCCTGGACGGCTTCAGCCTCACCGTCGCCCCCGGCGAGACCGTCGCCGTCGTCGGCGCCTCCGGCAGCGGCAAGTCCACCCTGTCCCTGCTGCTGCCCCGCTTCTACGACGCCACACGCGGCACCGTCCGGGTCGGCGGCCACGACGTGCGCGAGCTGACCTTCGACTCGCTGCGGGCCGCGATCGGCCTCGTGCCCGAGGACTCCTTCCTCTTCTCCGACTCCGTCCGCGCCAACATCGCCTACGGCCACCCCGGGGCGACCGACGCGGAGATCGAGGCCGCCGCCCGCGCCGCCCAGGCCCACGGCTTCATCAGCGCCCTGCCCGCCGGCTACGACACCAAGGTCGGCGAGCACGGCCTGACCCTGTCCGGCGGCCAGCGCCAGCGGATCGCGCTCGCCCGGGCGATCCTCACCGACCCGCGGCTGCTCCTGCTCGACGACGCCACCTCCGCGGTGGACGCGCGCATCGAGCACGAGATCCACGAGGCCCTGCGCTCGGTCATGGCCGGGCGCACCACCTTGCTCATCGCGCACCGCCGCTCCACCCTGGCGCTCGCCGACCGGATCGCCGTACTCGACCGGGGACGGCTGGCCGACCTCGGCACCTACGAGGAGCTGGAGGCGAAGTCGGCGCTGTTCCGGCGGCTGCTGACCGACCCCGACGCGCTGGCCGGCGGCTCGCCGCGGGAGCCGGAGTCCGACGCCCGGGTGATCGCCGGGCTGGAGCGGGACCTGGCCCGGGACCTGGAGATCGAGGCCGAGATCGACTCCGAGCCGGTCAACGCCAAGCGCCGGGTCGTGGACGGGATCACCCCCGAGCTGTGGCGCCGCCAGGAGCGGCAGGACGGCGCCGCCTCCGCCGCCCCGGCGGCGGCCTCCGGCGCGCCCGGGGCCGGACACTCCATGGCCGGGGCCGTCGCCGGCATGCCGGCCACCCCCGAACTGCTCGCCCAGGTCGCCGCGCTGCCGCCCGCCACCGACACCCCGGACGTGGACGAGGACCAGGCGGCCGCCGCCGAGGACAGCTACGGCCTGCGCCGGCTGCTGCGGGGCTTCTGGGCCCCGCTCGCGGTCAGCCTGGGCCTGGTCGCGGCCGACGCGGGCGCGTCCCTGCTGCTGCCGGTGCTGATCCGGCACGGCATCGACCAGGGCGTGCAGCAGGCCGCGCTGGGCGCCGTATGGGTGGCCGCGGGGCTGGCCCTGGCCGTGGTCGCCGCCCAGTGGGCGGCCCAGGTCGCCGAGACCCGGATGACCGGGCGGACCGGCGAGCGGGTGCTCTACGCGCTGCGCGTGAAGATCTTCGCCCAGCTCCAGCGGCTCGGGCTGGACTACTACGAGCGCGAGCTCACCGGCAAGATCATGACCCGGATGACCACGGACGTGGACGCCCTGTCCACCTTCCTCCAGACCGGGCTCGTCACCGCCGTCGTCTCCGTCTTCACCTTCCTCGGGATCCTCGTCGCGCTGCTGGTGCTCGACGTGGAGCTCGCCCTGATCGTCTTCGCGACCCTGCCCCTGCTGGTCGTCGGCACGATCGTGTTCCGCCGCAAGTCCGTCAAGGCGTACGAGCTCGCCCGCGACCGGGTCAGCCTGGTCAACGCCGACCTCCAGGAGTCCGTCTCCGGACTGCGCATCGTCCAGGCCTTCCGCCGCGAGCGCTCCGGCGCCGCCCGGTTCGCCGAGCGCAGCGACTCCTACCGGCAGGCCCGGGTGCGCGGGCAGTGGCTGATATCCGTCTACTTCCCGTTCGTGCAGCTGCTGTCCTCGGGCGCCGCGGCGGCCGTGCTGGTCGTCGGCGCCGGCCGGGTCGAGGCCGGGACGCTCACCACCGGCGCGCTGGTGGCCTACCTGCTGTACATCGACCTGTTCTTCGCCCCGGTCCAGCAGCTCTCCCAGGTCTTCGACGGCTACCAGCAGGCCACGGTCTCGCTCGGCCGGATCCAGGACCTGCTGCGCGAGCCGACCACCACCCCGCTGCCCGAGCGGCCCAAGGCCGTCGGGAAGCTGCGCGGCGAGATCGCCTTCGAGGGCGTCCGGTTCGCCTACGGCACCGCCGAGGAGCGCGGCGAGAAGGGCGACGCGCTCTCCGGTGTCGACCTGCGGATACCCGCCGGCCAGACCGTCGCCTTCGTCGGCGAGACCGGAGCGGGCAAGTCCACCCTGGTCAAGCTGGTCGCCCGGTTCTACGACCCCACCGCCGGCCGGGTCACCGCCGACGGCGTGGACCTGCGGGAGCTGGACCTGGCGGGCTACCGCCACCGGCTGGGCGTGGTCCCCCAGGAGTCGTACCTCTTCCCGGGGACCGTGCGCGACGCCATCGCCTACGGGCGGCCCGACGCGAGCGACGCCGAGGTCGAGGCGGCCGCGCGGGCGGTCGGGGCGCACGACATGATCGCGACCCTGGACGGCGGCTACCTGCACACCGTGGCCGAGCGGGGCCGCAACCTCTCCGCCGGGCAGCGCCAGCTCATCGCCCTGGCCCGGGCCGAACTGGTCGACCCCGACGTGCTGCTGCTCGACGAGGCCACCGCTGCGCTGGACCTGGCCACCGAGGCGCAGGTCAACCAGGCCACCGACCGGTTGGCGGGCCGCCGTACCACCCTCGTGGTGGCGCACCGGCTGACCACCGCGGCGCGGGCCGACCGGGTCGTGGTCATGGACCGCGGCCGGGTGGTGGAGGACGGCAGCCACGCCGAACTGCTGGCCCGGGGCGGGCGGTACGCCGAGCTGTGGCGGACGTTCGTCGGCGAGGACGAGCGGGCGGCGGCCTGAGGGACCGCCGGGGTCCGGCGGCCCCGGGTCCGGTGGCCTGAGGGTCGGCCGGCTCCGGCGCGGGGCGCGGCGGCCGGGTGCCGGCGCCGGGTCCGCCGCCGGGCTCAGCCGAGGGCGGCGAGCGCCTCGCGGACCTTCCGGGCGAGGGCGGGCGGCAGCGCGCCGTAGCCGACCTGGTCGGCCGCTTTGGTGCCCGCACCGCCCGCGTCGCCCGCCACGACGGAGGCGAGGAAGGGGCGCGAGCGGGCCAGCCCGGCGCCGTCGTTGCCGCGGTCGCACAGCACGGCGTACCCGAGCTGGACGATCGGATAGGCCCCGGCGGCCTTGGTGGTGAAGTCCGGGTCCACGGCGAGATCCGCCCCGGTGCCGGAGATCCGGGCCGTGGCCAAGGCGGCGGTGGCCGACTCCGTGCCGACGGCGACCGGCTCGGGTGCGCCGGTGGCCAGCCGGACCGTGGTCAGGCCCGTGGCCTCGCCGCCGAGCCGCGTGAACGAGACGGCCCCGGCGGTCTGCTTGACCGCCTGGGCCACGAGCGCGCTCGTCACGGCCGGCCCCCCGCCGACGGCCGCCAGCGAGGACTGCGGGAGGGTGCCCCAGCCGGTGGGCGAGACCTTCGAGAGGTACTGGGTGAAGGCCAGCGTCGTGGCGGACTCGTCGGTCGGGGTCACCACCTGGATCGCCGTGTCGGGCAGCAGCCGGCCCGGGTTGGTGGCGGTGATCTCCGGGTGGTTCCAGCGGGTGACGTGGCCCCGGAAGACCCGGGCGAGCGTGGGCGCGTCCAGGGTGAGGGAGTCCACGCCCGGCAGGTTGACGACGACGGCCACCGGCATCACGCCGAGCGGCAGGTGGACCGGTTTCCCGCCCGGGCAGCGGGCGGCGACCGCCCCGGCCTGGGGCTGCGTCAGGGTCCGGTCGACCACGGCGAAGTCGGCGGAGCCCTCCTTGAACTGCTGGATCCCGGCGCCGGAACCGGTGGGCGCGTAGGTCGGCCGGGTGCCGGGGCAGGCCGCCTGGTAGTCCGCGCTCCAATAGTCCATGGCCGGCTTGAGGGCGCTGGCCCCGGCGGAGTTGAGGGCCCCGTCGGGTCCGCAGGCCGGGGCGATCGCGCCGGAGCCCGACCCCTGGGAGCCCGCGGCGGAGCCGCGCCTCCCCTTGTCGTCGTCGCGCAGCCCCTGCCAGGCCGCGAACCCGCCGGCGCCGAGCGCCACCACGACCGCGACCGCCACGGCAAGCCTGATCCGCGACGTGCGCCGCGCCGCCGCCCCCGCGTCCCGCGCCGGGGCCGGTCCGCCGGAGCCGGGGGGCGGCGCGGTCGTCCCGTCCGGTAGCGGCGAGGGGGCCGCGGTGACCGTGGGTGGCGGCCCGAAGACGCCTCCGGGCGCTCCGGGCGCCCCGGGCACGTCGACCGCCGGGTCCGACGCGGGCGTTGCGTCCGATGCCGATGCCGATGCCGATGCCGGGGCCGGGGCCGGATCGGGAGCGGTGGAGGCGGGGGAGGAGGGGGAGGCGGGGGAGGCGGCCGCCGCGGGCGGGCCCGCCGCCAGGACGGTCATCAGGTCGGGGACCGTCGGGCGGTCCGCCGGGTCCTTGGCCAGGCAGGGTACGACCAGCGGGCGCAGCTCCGAGGCGAGACCCGTCAGGTCCGGCTCCTCGTAGACCACCTGGAACCCCACGGCGTGGGCGTGGTCGCCGTCGAACGGGCCGTGCCCGGTGGCCGCGTGGACGAGGACCGAGCCCAGGGCGAAGACGTCCGCGGCCGGCCCGACCTCGGCGCGCCGGAACTGCTCCGGCGCCATGAACGGCGGGGTGCCGACCACCACGCCCGTCCCCGTCAGCGCGGTCGCCCCGGACCCGGCCACCGCCCGCGCGATGCCGAAGTCGATGACCCGGGGCCCGTCCTCGGCGAGCAGCACGTTGCCGGGCTTGAGGTCGCGGTGCACCAGCCCCACCCGGTGGATGTCCCGCAGCGCCTCGACCAGCCCCGCCGCCAGCAGCCACACCTCGGCCACCGGCAACGGGCCGTGCTCGTGAACCCGTTCGGCCAGCGAGGGCCCGGTCACGAACAGCGTGGCCAGCCACGGCGCGTCCGCGTCGGGGTCCGCGTCCACCACCGGCGCGGTGAACGCCCCGCTGACCTGCCGGGCGGCCGCGACCTCGCGGCGGAAACGCTGCCGGAAGGCGGTGTCCTCGGCCAGCTCGGGCCGGACGACCTTCACCGCGACCTGCCGCCCGGACAGGGACCGGGCGCGGTAGACCACGCCCATGCCGCCCGCGCCGAGCCTGTCCTCCAGCCGGTAGCCGCCGATGGTGCGCGGATCACCGTCCCGCAGCGTCACGTCCCCAACCCCCGCCAATGCCCGGCCTGCTCGTACGGTCCGGATCAGGTTAGCCGCGCCGTCCCGGCCCCGTACGGGCCCGGCGCCGATTCTGCTTGCACAGCGCAACCATCGGCCCGGCTCGTACGTCGTACGGACGTACGCACGTGGTACGTACGACCTATCGGGGGGAATCGTGTTCCAGCCAAGGGGGAGGACGGCCCGTTCGGTCGTGGCCCTGGGGGTGTTCGCGGCCGGTGCCGGTCTCGCCGGAGCCGGGTTCGCCGCGCCGGGCGCCGAGGCGAGCGCCCAGGTGGCCCCCCGCGGCTGCCGGGGCGAGCTGGCGCACACCGTGACCCTTCCCGAGGGCGAGATGCGCGTCTACCGCACCCGCACCCAGGCCTGCGCCGTCACGGTGACGCACCGGCCCGGGCCCCGGGGCCACCTGGCCGTGAGCATCCAGCCGCGCGGCGGCGTCCCGGTGCGTGACGCGGGGCGTTTCGGCCACTACGCCGGGCCGGTCACCGTGCACACCGTCAACCGCTGCGTCTACGCACGCGGCGAGGTCGGCCGCGAAGCGGTCGCCTCCGGCTGGATCCTGTGCTGAGACTGCGGCCCGACGAGGTCTGTTCACCGCGCAGTCGACCCCGCTAGGTTCACCGCGACCGCAGTGAACTCAAGGGGAGGGTGAATGCGCAAGGCGCTCAGATGGCTGCTGTCGCTCGTGGTGCTCATAGGCACCGTGGGCGCGGCCGGCGTCACGGCCCAGGCGGCCACCGCCGCCGGTGCCGGGACCGGCCCGGACATCAAGGACCAGATCCTGGCCGTTCCGGGGATGAGCCTGATCGAGGAGAAGCCGTACCCCGGCTACCGGTTCTTCGTACTGAACTACGAGCAGCCGGTCGACCACCGGCAGCCGTGGAAGGGCACCTTCAAGCAGCGCCTGACGCTGCTGCACAAGGACACGTCCCGGCCCACGGTGTTCTTCACCTCCGGCTACAACGTCAACCCCAACCCGCGCCGCAGCGAGCCGACGACCATCGTCGACGGCAACCAGGTGTCGCTGGAGTACCGGTTCTTCACCCCGTCCCGGCCCGATCCGGCCGACTGGGCGAACCTGGACATCTGGCAGGCCGCCAGCGACCAGCACCGCGTCTTCTCCGCGCTGAAGGCGATCTACCCGAAGAACTGGCTGGCCACCGGCGGAAGCAAGGGCGGCATGACCGCCACCTACTACGAGCGCTTCTACCCCGGTGACATGGACGGCGTGGTCGCGTACGTCGCGCCCAACGACGTCAAGGACACCGAGGACTCCGCCTACGACCGGTTCTTCAAGAAGGTCGGCACCAAGGAGTGCCGCGACAAGCTGAACGCCGTCCAGCGCGAGGCCCTGGTCCGCCGGGAGCCGCTGGAGGCCAAGTACGCGGCGTACGCGGCGGACAACGGCTACACCTTCACCACCGTCGGCAGCCTGGACAAGGCCTACGAGGCCGTGGTCCTGGACTACGTCTGGGCCTTCTGGCAGTACAGCCTGCTCGCCGACTGCGGCACGATCCCGGACGCGGCCACCGCCACCGACCAGCAGATCTGGGACTCGGTGGACGCCATCTCCGGCTTCTCGGCCTACACCGACCAGGGCCTGCAGACCTACACGCCGTACTACTACCAGGCCGGCACCCAGCTCGGTTCGCCCGACATCAAGCAGCCCCACCTGGGCAACCTCAGCCGCTACGGGTACCAGCCGCCGCGCAACTTCGTGCCGCGCGAGATCCCGATGACCTTCCAGCCGGGGGTCATGGCGGACGTGGACCGCTGGGTCCGTGACAACGCCCACCAGATGCTCTTCGTGTACGGGCAGAACGACCCGTGGGGTGCCGAGCCGTTCCACCTCGGCTACACCGCGCGCGACAGCTACGTGATGATCGCGCCCGGGGCCAACCACGGGGCCAACGTCGCCAAGCTGCTCGACGGCGAGAAGGCCCTGGCCACCGCCAAGATCCAGGAGTGGGCGGGCGTCGGCCCGGCCGCCGGCGCCCGCGGCGCCGCCCCCGCTCCGCTCGCCGCGCCGGACGCCTACCTCGACCAGCCCGAGGAGCGCACTGCGCAGCTGCGCCCGTGAGGCCGTAGCCCAGCACCACCGCACCACCGCACCACCGCCCGCCGGGCCCGGGACGTACGCCGTACGGCGTCAGTACGTGAGCCCGTGGCCCAGCGGGTAGCGCCCCGGCACGGGCACCGGAAGGTGCCCGGCCGGGCGCACCGCGCCGGTGACCACCCGGGCGGCGGCCCGCATCTCCACGTCCGTCCACGCGTACGTCGCCAGCTCCGCCGCGCACGTGGGCAGCCGGGCCGGGTCGTACGGGTTGCGCACGGCCACCGCCACCACCGGGACCCCGGTCGCCACCAGGTCCGCCACCAGCGTGCGCTGCGGACTGTCGCCCTCCGGCACGTTGTACGTGCACACCAGCACCGCCTCGTGCCCCGGGGCCGCCGCCACCGCCCGCGCGGGCGGCACGGCCGTGGCCGGACAGCCGAGGGCGGTCAGCTCCCGGGCCAGGACCGCCGTCGGCGGTCCCGTGGTGCCGCTCGGCGAGACCGGGTCGGCGCCGGTGACCAGCAACCGGGGACGGCCCGCCGGGTCCAGCGGGAGCAGCCCCTCGGGATTGGCCAGCACGGTGGTGGTCCCCGCCGCGATCTCGTCCGCCGCCTTGTGGTGCGCCGGTGTGCCGACCGCCGCCGCCACCCGTCCCGGCGAGGTCCACGGATCGGTGAACAGGGCGCGGCGGGCCTTCAGTTCCAGGATCCGCAGGACCGATTCCTCGATCCGGGCCTCGTCCAGCTCGCCCGAGCGGACGGCCGCCAGCACGCTGCGGTGCGCCAGCGGCAGGTCCGGCGGGTTGAGCAGCTGGTCGCAGCCGGCGAGCAGGGCCAGCACCGGTACCCGGTCGTCCCCGTACTTCTGGCGCACCCCGGCCATGTCCAGGGCGTCGGTGGTCACCACCCCGCGGAAGCCCAGGCGTTCGCGCAGCACCCCGGTGATGATCGGCCGCGAGAGGGTCGCGGGGTCCCCCGACGGATCGAGGGCCGGTACGACCATGTGCGCGGTCATGACCGCGTCCACCCCGGCCGCCACCGCCGCCGCGAACGGCGGCTCGTCCAGCTCCTCCCACTCGGCCCGGGAGTGCCCCAGCACCGGCAGGCCCACGTGGCTGTCGGTCTCGGTGTCCCCGTGCCCGGGGAAGTGCTTGGCCGTGGCGGCGATCCCGGCCCCCTGGTACCCGGCCACCTGGGCGGCCACCAGCGCCGCCACCCGCTCCGGGTCCGCGCCGAACGACCGTACCCCGATCACCGGGTTGGCCGGGTTGACGTTGACGTCGGCCACCGGGGCGTAGTCCTGCCGGATGCCCATCGCGGCCAGTTCCGTCCCCGCGATCCGCGCGGCCCGCCGCGCCGCCGCGGTCGACCCGCCGGCGCCCAGCGCCATGGCCCCGGGCAGCAGGGTGGCCGGCGCGCCGATCCGGGCGATGATGCCGTGCTCCTGGTCGGTCGACAGCAGCAGCGGGATCCGGGCGCCGCTGCTGACGGCCGCCCGCTGGAGCCCGTTGGACAGCGCCGCAATCTGCTGCGGGGAGCGGGTGTTGTGCGCCCAGGCGAAGTAGATGATCCCGCCGAGGTGGTAGCGCGCCACCAGTTCGGCGGCGGTGCGCACCCCGAACCGGGCCTGGTTCGCCTCGGCGTCGGCGGGGTCCGGATCGGTCGCCGAATGGCCGTAGGCACGGCTGACGAACAGCTGCCCGACCTTCTCGGCCAGGCTCATCCGGGCCACCAGCCGCTGCGCCCAGGACAGGTCGGCGAGGTCGGGGGCCTCGGGCGCGCCGCCCGGGACGAAGGAGGCGGCGGAGGCGCCGGCGGCCGAGACGGCCGCCGCGGCGGCTGCGGCGAGCAGGATGCGGCGGGACGTGTGGTACGGCACCCGGGCACGCTACTGCGGGGCCGCCGCCCCCGGCTCGCGGACACTCGCCGCGTCCCCCGTACGGGCCCGGGCCCAGTGCTCCTGCAGCGTCCGCACGGCCTCCTGGATCGCGGGCCGGCGTGCCGCCCCGGCCCGCCAGAGGGCGTACAGCCGCCGGACCGGCGCCGGTTCGAGCGGGACGGCCACCGCGCCCGGCGGGAGCGGGCCGGTGCCCAGGGTCGGCACCACGGCGATGCCGAGTCCGGCCGCGACCAGCGCGACCAGGGTGTGGTTCTCCTCCGCCACGTGCACCACGTCCGGTTCGAGGCCGGCCGCGCGCAGGGTGCGCATCAGCCAGTCGTGGCAGACCCGGCCCGGCGGCTGGCAGACCCAGCGCCGGCCGCCCAGCTCGTCGTGGCGCACCAGCGCCCGGCCGGCGAACGGATCGTCCGCCGGGACGATCAGATCGCACCGCTCCGAGCCGAGGAAGACCTGCTCCAGCCCCTCGGGGGCGGGCAGCGGGGCGACGTCCCAGTCGTGCGCGACCGCCAGGTCGGTGACCCCTTTGACCACCAGGTCCACCGACAGGTGCGGATCCACCTCCGACAGCCGTACGTCCAGCCCCGGGTGGCGGCGGGCGAGGTCGGCGAGCACGCCCGGCAGCAGCCCGCGCGCCGCCGAGGCGAACGCTGCCACCGTCAGCAGTCCGCCCGGCTGCCCGCGCCGCTCCTCCAGCGTGGTCTCGGCCCGCTCCACGATCGCCAGCAACTCCCGGGCGGCCGACACCAGGTGGTGGGCGTCCTCGGTGAGCGCGACCCCGCGTCCGCGGCGTTCCAGGAGCGTGGTGCGGGTCTCCCGCTCCAGCTTGGCGATCTGCTGGGAGACGGCCGACGGGGTGTAGCCGAGGGCCGCCGCCGCGCCCGCGACCGAACCGTGGACGGCGACGGCGTGCAGGGCGCGCAGCCGGGACAGGTCGAGCATGCGGCAATCGTAAGCAACGCTTCATCCGACCCGGAAGAGATCCGCGCTGGTGCTGAACGGTCGGCGGCCCGAGGCTCGGACCATGCGTCCTGTTCACACCGCACTCGCCGTCCTCGTCGCCGCCGTCTGGGGCTTCAACTTCGTCGTCATCGAGATCGGACTCGGCCACTTCCCGCCCCTGCTGCTGTCCGCCCTGCGCTTCCTCGCCGCCGCGCTGCCCGCGGTGTTCTTCGTCGGGCGGCCCAAGGTCGCCTGGAAGTGGATCGTGGGCGTCGGACTGGCCCTCGGCGTCGCGAAGTTCGGGCTGCTGTTCACCGGCATGGCCGCGGGCATGCCGGCCGGGCTGTCCTCCCTGGTGCTCCAGGTCCAGGCCGTCTTCACGGCCCTGTTCGCCGCCGTGGCGCTGCGCGAGCGGCCAGGCCGGGTGCGGGTCGCGGGCATGGCCGTGGCGCTGGCGGGGATCGCCGTGGCCGCCGTGGACCAGGGCGCCTCCGGGCCGGTGCTGGGCTTCGTCCTGGTGGTCGCGGGCGCCCTGTGCTGGGGCGTGTCCAACGTCCTGACCCGCAAGGCCGCGCCGCCGGACGCGCTGAACTTCATGGTGTGGGTGTGCACGGTGCCGGTGCTGCCCCTCGCCGTCCTCTCCCTGCTGCTGGAGGGGCCGGAGCGGGACCTGGCGGCGCTGCGCTCCCTGGACTGGTCCGGGGTGGCCGTCATCGGCTACGTCGCCTGGATCTCGACCGTGTTCGGGTTCGGGGCCTGGGGGTACCTGCTGCGCCGCTACCCGGCCTCGGCGGTGGCGCCGTTCAGCCTGCTGGTGCCGGTGTTCGGGATGTCCTCGGCGGCGCTGGTGCTGGGGGAGCAGGTCTCGGGTCTGCGCTGGGCGGCGGCCGTGCTGCTGGTCGGCGGGGTGGCGCTGACCTCCCTGGCGCCGGCCCGCTCCGGCGCCGGCCGTACGGCGGTCAGCGCGGCCGGTGCTCCTGCAGCGGGAGCCGCCAGTCCTGCCCGATGAGGTCGGCGCCGAACGAGCGGTGCGGCTTCTCGGCGACCAGGGCGAAGCCGGCCCGCTCGTAGCGGCGGCGCGCCGACAGCAGCACGTCGTTGGTCCACAGCACCAGTTCGCGGTAGCCGACCGAGCGGGCGAAGTCGACCACGGTGTCCACGAGCAGGGTGCCGACCCCGCGGCCGCGGCCCTCGGGCTCGACGAGCAGCAGCCGCAGCCGTGCCGTGCCGGGCGCGCCGTCGTCCCGTACGCACATCACCGAACCGACCCGGCGGCCGTTCAGCTCGGCGATCCACACCCGTTCCAGGTACGGGTCGTGGTCCTCGGCGAAGTCCGCCACGATGCGGGCCACCAGGCCCTCGAACTCGGTGTTCCAGCCGAACTCGGCGGCGTACACAGCGCCGTGGCGCTCGACGATCCAGCCGAGGTCGCCCGGCTCCGGGTCCCGCAGTCGTACGTCCTCCAGCCCGGCCATGTGCCGGATTCTAGGCGGGCCGGGCGGCCCCGGCCCGCCGAACGCTCACTTCCTGCCGCCGAGGACCTGGCCCAGGAGCTCCCCGAGATCGAGGCCGGAGGCGGGGGCGGGAGGGGTGCCGGGTGCGGCGCCCGGGGCGGCGCCGGCGCGCGGGCCGCCCGCCTTGGCGCCCGCGCGCCTGGCGAGGACGGTCAGGACGACCGGGATCAGCATCTCGACGACCCGGTTGACGGTGGCCGGAGGGAAGCCGGTCTTCTTCGCGACGGCGTTCGCCACGGGCTTGGACACCTTGGCGAGCACCCCGGCCATCATCCCGCCGCCGAGCAGCCCGCCGAGGCCGCCGCCGAGCGAGGCGACGCCCTGGAGCGGCGCCGACTGCGGCTCGGCGACCTCGGCGAAGGCCTGGCGGACCTCGTCGGCCCCGTCCCCGTCGGCCCGCTCCTGC
Source organism: Streptomyces antimicrobicus (assembly GCF_020532625.1). Classification (GTDB taxonomy): domain Bacteria; phylum Actinomycetota; class Actinomycetes; order Streptomycetales; family Streptomycetaceae; genus Streptomyces; species Streptomyces antimicrobicus. The sequence goes on from NZ_JAJAUY010000029.1 coordinate 16,600, forward strand.
AGTCCGCCGGCGAGGGCGCCGACGGTGGTGCCGACGGTCTCGCGGGCGCCGCTCGCGTCGGTGTCGAGCAGCCCGGCGATCTCCTGGAGCCTGTCGTCGCCGAGCTCGTGGAGGACGTCGTCCTCGAAGGAAGATTCACTCATGCCGGAAACGCTACGTCCGTGGTGATTTGACGGGGTGACGACGCGCCTGCTCCGGGCCGTTCGGTAACGGAAAAATAAACTCCGCTCCGGCCGTGCAACCGTTCGCGCGAGCCGCGGGTCGTACGGTGCGTCGGCACTTCCGGGAGGGGATCTGGGGGGATCGGGAAGTCCGGCACGGGAGGGGTAACCGTTGAGGGGGTCCGGCCGTCGGCCGGGCCCCCTTCATCGTTCCCCGGCCGCGGGGGACGGGGTTGTCCACAGGCCGGCCGCGGTGTCGGCGGGCGGCGGTAACGTCGGATCATGTCCAATCTGGCGGTGGTGGAAGGGGTGCTCGAGCGGATCACGTACGCCAACGAGGAGAACGGCTACACGGTCGCCCGCGTCGACACCGGACGCGGCGGCGGGGACCTCCTCACGGTGGTGGGATCGCTGCTCGGCGCGCAACCCGGCGAGTCGCTGCGGATGGAGGGCCGCTGGGGCTCCCACCCGCAGTACGGCCGGCAGTTCGTCTGCGAGAACTACACGACGGTGCTGCCCGCGACGATCCAGGGCATCCGCCGCTACCTGGGCTCCGGTCTGATCAAGGGCATCGGCCCGCGGATCGCCGACCGGATCGTGGAGCACTTCGGCACGGCCACGCTCGACGTCATCGAGGCCGAGCCGAAGCGCCTGATCGAGGTGCCGGGCCTGGGCCCGAAGCGCACGAAGCTGATCGGCGCGGCCTGGGAGGAGCAGAAGGCCATCAAGGAGGTCATGGTCTTCCTCCAGGGAGTGGGGGTCACCACCTCCATCGCGGTCCGCATCTACAAGCAGTACGGCGACGCCTCCGTCTCCGTGGTGAAGAACCAGCCGTACCGGCTCGCCGCCGACGTCTGGGGCATCGGCTTCCTCACCGCCGACCGGATCGCGCAGTCCGTCGGCATACCGCACGACAGCCCCGAGCGGGTCAAGGCCGGCCTGCAGTACGCCCTGTCCCAGTCCACCGACCAGGGCCACTGCTTCCTGCCCGAGGAGCGGCTGATCGCCGACGGGGTCAAGCTGCTCCAGGTCGACACCGGGCTGGTCATCGAGTGCCTCGCCGAGCTGGCCGCCGACCCGGAGGGCGTCGTACGCGAGGCCGTGCCCGACCCGGACGGCGGGGACCCGGTCACGGCGGTCTACCTGGTGCCGTTCCACCGGGCCGAGCTGTCGCTGACCGGCCAGCTGCGCCGGCTGCTGCAGGCCGAGGACGACCGGATGCCGGGCTTCCAGGACGTCGACTGGGACCGGGCGCTGAGCTGGCTGGCCGGGCGGACCGGGGCCGACCTCGCCCCGGAGCAGCGGGACGCGGTGCGCCTGGCCCTGACCCGGAAGGTCGCGGTGCTCACCGGCGGGCCGGGCTGCGGCAAGTCCTTCACCGTGCGCTCGATCGTGGAGCTCGCCCGCGCCAAGAAGGCCAAGGTGGTGCTGGCCGCGCCCACCGGCCGCGCCGCCAAGCGGCTGGCGGAGCTGACCGGGGCCGAGGCCTCCACGGTGCACCGGCTGCTGGAGCTCAAGCCCGGCGGGGACGCGGCGTACGACCGCGACCGGCCGCTGGACGCCGACCTGGTCGTGGTCGACGAGGCCTCGATGCTGGATCTGCTGCTGGCGAACAAGCTGGTCAAGGCCGTGGCGCCGGGCGCCCACCTGCTGTTCGTGGGGGACGTGGACCAGCTGCCGTCCGTCGGGGCGGGCGAGGTGCTGCGGGACCTGCTGGCCGAGGGCGGCCCGGTCCCGGCGGTGCGGCTCACCCGCATCTTCCGGCAGGCCCAGAAGTCGGGCGTGGTCACCAACGCGCACCGGATCAACTCCGGGCTGCCGCCTCTGACCGACGGGCTGCCGGACTTCTTCCTCTTCGCCGAGGAGGACACCGAGGCGGCCGGCCGGCTCACGGTGGACGTCGCGGCCCGCCGGATCCCGGCCCGGTTCGGCCTCGACCCGCGGCGCGACGTCCAGGTCCTGGCCCCCATGCACCGCGGGCCCGCCGGGGCCGGCACGCTCAACGGGCTGCTCCAGGAGGCGATCACCCCGGCCCGGCCCACCGTGGCCGAGAAGCGCTTCGGCGGCCGGGTCTTCCGGGTCGGCGACAAGGTCACCCAGATCCGCAACAACTACGAGAAGGGTGCCAACGGCGTCTTCAACGGCACGGTCGGCGTGGTCACCGGCCTCGACCTGGACGAGCAGCGGCTGACGGTGCGCACCGAGGAGGACGAGGAGATCGGCTACGAATTCGGCGAGCTCGACGAGCTGGCCCACGCCTACGCCGTCACCATCCACCGTTCCCAGGGGAGTGAATACCCGGCGGTCGTGATACCGGTCACCACCGGGGCTTGGATGATGCTCCAGCGAAATCTGCTCTACACGGCGGTGACCAGGGCGAAGAAACTGGTCGTGCTCGTCGGTTCCCGCAAGGCGCTGGCGCAGGCCGTGCGTACGGTTTCCGCAGGCAGGAGGTACACCGCCGTCGCGGCTAGGCTGTCCGGCCGCATACCGGTGGGAATCATGACCTAGGGTTTTGGCTACCGGCCCGGAGGGGGCAGGATGTTCAGGTTGGGCGGCACTGAGTGCCGCCTTCAACACCAAAGGCCGACCCCGAGTGCACTCTCCTGCGCCAAATGGGGGAAGGTAGAGGCAGTCAGGGCACCTCGAAGAAGAGGCACTACGTCGGTGAGGGATGACGTGAGCGACAACTCTGTAGTACTCCGGTACGCGGACGGTGAATACACCTACCCGGTGGTCGAGAGCACCGTCGGTGACAAGGGCTTCGACATCTCGAAGCTGCGGGCCCAGACCGGTCTGGTCACCCTGGACAGCGGCTACGGGAACACGGCGGCCTACAAGTCCGCCATTACCTACCTCGACGGTGAGCAGGGCATCCTGCGGTACCGCGGTTACCCCATCGAGCAGCTGGCCGAGCGCTCGACCTTCCTCGAGGTCGCGTACCTGCTGATCAACGGTGAGCTCCCGACCGTCGACCAGCTCGCGTCGTTCCGCAACGAGATCACCCAGCACACGCTGCTGCACGAGGACGTCAAGCGCTTCTACGACGGCTTCCCGCGCGACGCGCACCCGATGGCCATGCTGTCCTCCGTGGTCAGCGCGCTGTCGACGTTCTACCAGGACAGCCACAACCCGTTCGACGAGAAGCAGCGCCACATCTCCACGATCCGGCTGCTGGCCAAGCTCCCGACGATCGCGGCGTACGCGTACAAGAAGTCGGTCGGCCACCCGGTGGTCTACCCGCGCAACGACCTCGGCTACGTCGAGAACTTCCTGCGCATGACCTTCTCCGTGCCGGCCCAGGAGTACGAGCTCGACCCGGTGGTCGTCTCCGCGCTCGACAAGCTGCTGATCCTGCACGCGGACCACGAGCAGAACTGCTCCACCTCCACCGTCCGCCTGGTCGGCTCCTCGCAGGCGAACATGTTCGCCTCGATCTCCGCCGGCATCAGCGCCCTGTGGGGCCCGCTGCACGGTGGCGCCAACCAGTCCGTGCTGGAGATGCTGGAAGGCATCGCGGCCAGCGGCGGCGACGTGGACTCCTTCATCCGCAAGGTGAAGAACAAGGAGGACGGCGTCCGCCTGATGGGCTTCGGCCACCGCGTCTACAAGAGCTTCGACCCCCGGGCGAAGATCATCAAGGCGGCCGCCCACGACGTCCTCTCCGCCCTCGGCAAGAGCGACGAGCTGCTGGACATCGCGCTCAAGCTGGAGGAGCACGCGCTCGCCGACGAGTACTTCATCGAGCGCAACCTCTACCCGAACGTGGACTTCTACACCGGTCTGATCTACCGGGCCATGGGCTTCCCGACCGAGATGTTCACCGTGCTCTTCGCGCTCGGCCGGCTGCCCGGCTGGATCGCCCAGTGGCACGAGATGATCAAGGAGCCGGGTTCCCGCATCGGCCGCCCGCGCCAGATCTACACCGGCGAGGTCCTGCGCGACTTCGTCCCGGTCGAGGCCCGCTGACCTCGGCCCGGGCCGGCTGACCTGGGCCCGGGTCCGCCGGTCCGTCGGCTTCGGCCCGGGCCTGGTGGTCCGTCGGCTTCGGCCCGGGCCCGCCGGGCCCGGGTCCCCTCCGGCAAGCGAAAAGCGCCCCGCCGTCGATCCCCCCACGGGTCGACGGTCGGGGCGCTTTCCTTTCCCCGGAACGGATTCCCCCCACGGGACCCGAACCGGGGCGTCGGTGTCTGCCGGGACCCGCACGGGTCGGGAAGGCCGCTCAAAGCTCCCGCGGGTACGTGCCCCGGCCCAGCTGCGCCGGACGTCCCCCAAGACGTTCCTGGCTCGCCCCATTAGACCCACGACCACCGCGGATGGTTACGTTCCCGTCACTGTGATCTGCGTCTCCTGTGAAGGAGGTGTGTGCGCGGCGCGGAGGCCGGACACTAGCGGAACGAGCGCAACCGCAGGCTGTTGGTGACCACGAACACCGAGGAGAAGGCCATGGCCGCCCCGGCGATCATCGGGTTCAGCAGCCCCGCGGCGGCCAGCGGCAGGGCGGCGAGGTTGTAACCGAAGGCCCAGAACAGGTTGCCCTTGATGGTGGCCAGGGTCCGCCGGGAGAGCCGGATGGCGTCGGCCGCGACCCGCAGGTCCCCGCGGACGAGGGTGAGGTCGCCCGCCTCGATGGCGGCGTCGGTGCCGGTACCCATGGCCAGCCCGAGGTCCGCCTGCGCCAGGGCGGCCGCGTCGTTGACCCCGTCGCCCACCATGGCGACCGTACGGCCCTGCGCCTGGAGCCGGCGTACGACGTCGACCTTGTCCTGGGGGAGCACCTCGGCGACGACCTCTTCGATGCCCACCTGGCGGGCGACGGTGTCGGCCACCGCCCGGTTGTCGCCGGTCAGCAGGATCGGGGTGAGCCCGAGGGCCCGCAGCCGGGCGACCGCCTCGGCGCTGGTCTCCTTCACGGCGTCGGCCACCGTCAGCACACCGCGGGCCGCGCCGTCCCAGGCCACCAGGACCGCCGTCGAGCCCTGGGCCTCGGCCTGCGCCTTGGCGGCGGCGAGGGGGGCGGGCAGGGAGATCGACCAGTCGGTCAGGAGGCGCTCGCGGCCGACGAGGACCGCGTGGCCGTCCACCACGCCCTGCACGCCGAGGCCGGGGACGTTCTGGAACCCCTCGGGGACGGGCAGGTCGCCGCCGGTCCGTTCGACGGCGCCGGTGGCGACGGCGCGGGCGATCGGGTGCTCGGAGGCGTGCTCCAGGGCGCCCGCCAGCCGCAGCAGTTCGGCCTCGGCCACTCCGTCGGCCGGCCGGACGTCGGTGAGGGTCATGGTGCCGGTCGTGACGGTGCCGGTCTTGTCGAGGACGACGGTGTCCACCTTGCGGGTGGACTCCAGCACCTCGGGGCCCTTGATGAGGATGCCGAGCTGGGCGCCGCGCCCGGTGCCGACCAGGAGGGCGGTGGGGGTGGCCAGGCCCAGGGCGCAGGGGCAGGCGATGATCAGGACGGCCACGGCGGCGGTGAACGCGGCGGTGGCGTTGCCGGTGGCGAGCCACCAGGTCAGCCAGGTGCCGAGCGCGATCACCAGCACCACGGGCACGAACACGGCGGAGATCCGGTCGGCCAGCCGCTGGACCTCGGCCTTGCCGTTCTGGGCGTCCTCGACGAGCTTGGCCATCCGCGCCAGCTGGGTGTCGGCGCCGACCCGGGTGGCTTCCACGACGAGCCGGCCGGCGGTGTTGACCGTGGCCCCGGTGACGCCGTCGCCGGGGCGGACGTCGACGGGGACGGACTCGCCGGTGAGCATGGACGCGTCCACGGCCGAGGTGCCCTCGACCACGGTCCCGTCGGTCGCGATCTTCTCGCCGGGGCGGACCACGAACCGCTCGCCGACCCGCAGCCGGTCGACCGGGATCCGCACCTCGGCGCCCCCGCGCAGCACGGCGACGTCCTTGGCGCCGAGCTCCAGGAGCGCCTTCAGGGCGGCGCCCGCCTTGCGCTTGGAACGGGCCTCCAGATAGCGGCCGAGCAGGATGAACGTGACGACGCCGGAGGCGACCTCCAGGTAGAGGGCCGAGGAGGCGTCCGTACGGGAGAGGGCCAGGTCGAATCCGTGCCGCATGCCGGGCATCCCCGCGTGGCCGAAGAACAGCGCCCACACGGACCAGGCGAACGCGGCGAGGGTGCCGACCGAGACCAGGGTGTCCATGGTGGCGGCGCCGTGCCGGGCGTTGGTCCAGGCGGCCCGGTGGAAGGGCAGCGCCCCCCAGACGGCCACGGGGGCGGCCAGGGTCAGGCTGAGCCACTGCCAGTTGTCGAACTGCAGGGCGGGAACCATCGACAGGACGACGACGGGCAGGGCGAGCACGGCCGAGACCAGCAGCCGCTGGCGCAGGGCCGCCAGTTCGGCGTCCGGGCCGGGCGCCGGGGCGCCCTCCCGGGCCGGACCGGTGGCTTCCGGTTCCGGTTCGGGCTCCGGCGGTGGGGGTTCCGAGGCGGTGTAGCCGGTCTTCACCACGGTCGCGATCAGGTCGGCGACCTGGACGTCCCCGCCGTAGGAGATCTTGGCCTTCTCGGTGGCGAAGTTCACCGTGGCGCTCACGCCGTCCATCCGGTTGAGCTTCTTCTCGATCCGGGCCGCGCAGGAGGCGCAGGTCATCCCGCCGATCGAGAGTTCCACCGCCGCTATGGGCCCGTCGTGCACAGTGCTGCTGCTCATGTCCGGTTCCAAGGGGGAAGGCCGGGTCGGTTCAGAACCAGTATCAGCTGGCCGGAACCGGCCCGGCGGTCGACGCTGGGGTGGGGCTCAGACCTGGCCGGCGAACTCGTAGCCGGCCTCGTCCACGGCGGCGCGCACGGCGTCCTCGGCGAGCGGCGCCTCGGAGACCACCGTGACCTCGCCGGTGGCGGCGACGGCCTTGACCGAGGTGACCCCGGCCAGGGCGGAGATCTCTGCGGTCACCGCGCCCTCGCAGTGCCCGCAGGTCATGCCGGTCACGCGGTAGACGGTGGTGGTCCGGGTGTCCGTCTCGGCGGTCATGTCGTTCTCCTCTTCGGGCGCGTATCGGGTCGGCGGCGGGCCGCGACAGTACGCCCCGGCCTTCCGTCTCCTCGACTATATACCCCTAGGGGGTATCCAGGCGAGCGACGCGAGCATCTCCCGTGGCGGGTGCGGCCGTCGTGGTGGCCATCGGCTCCAGGTACCGCAGCAGCACGGTCTTGAGCTCGGCGACGTATGCGGCGCGCTCGTCGCCCTCGGTGGCGAGGATCAGGTCCAGGGACGCCTTGAAGATGCCGAGGATCATGTTCGAGACGTGGTGCAGCCGGGCCGGGTCCGCGTCCGGGGTGAAGGTGTGCAGGATGCCTTCGACCCGGGCCAGCAGGCCGGCGTGCAGCGCCTCGTGCTCCTGGGTGATGCCGGGCACGCCGGAGCCGTGCATGAGGGCCCAGAAGGCCGGGTTCTCGCAGTTGAACGCGATCACGGGGTCGATGACGGCGTCCAGCAGCTCGGGCAGCGGCTTGTCCAGGTTCTCCGGCAGGAAGGCCTGGCCGTGCATCTCGTGGGCGCGCTGGAGCAGCTGCCCGCCCAGCTCGATCGCGATGGCCTCCTTGTTCGGGAAGAACTGGTACAGCGTGCCCGGCGACACGCCGGCCTCCCGTGCGATGGCGTTCGTGCTGGCGGCGGCGTAGCCGGTGCGGCAGAACACGCCGGCCGCGGCCGCCAGGAGCTGGGCGATCCGCCGCTCCCCGCGCGCCTGCCGGCGGCGTGGCGCGGCCGTCTTCTTGGTGCTCCCGGCGCTCCCGGCCTTCCCGGCGCTCCCTGCGTTCCCGGCGTTCCCGGCGTTCCCGGATTCCGGCACTTCGTCTCCCTTGTTTCCCGATGTCTTCCGAGGTGGTTGACAAACGCGAGGGGTCGCTCGCATTGTGGGGTGAGTGAATGCGAGTGGTAGCTCGCGTTTCGAGTCTATGGCGTTGTGGTCGAAGTACATCGTGGTCGACGGTGTGCGTCGCGGTACGAGTGGAGGGGGACGCCGCGTCATGTCCGATGTGAGGAAACCGCCGGGGCCCGGGGGCTGGACCCGGTTCGTCACGGCCCGGCCGCGCCTGTCGCTGCTGCTCACCCTGCTGGTCACGGCCCTGGCCGTGCTGGCCGGCGGGGGCGTGGCCGACCGGCTCGGCAGCGGCGGCTGGGAGGACCCGGGTGCCCGGTCCACCTGGGCCGCCCAGGCGCTGGAGCGCGAGTTCCCCGCCTCCCAGCCGAACCTGCTGCTCCTCGTCGACGCCGGGCCGGCGGGCGTGGACGACCCCGCGGTCGCCGCCGAGGCGGCCCGGCTGGCGGGACGGCTCGCCGCCGAGCCGGGGGTCGTGGGAGTCGGCTCCTACTGGGCGACGAAGCTGCCCGCCCTGCGCTCCGAGGACGGCCGGCAGGCCCTGATCACGGCCCGCGTGCAGGGCGAGGAGAAGACCGCCTCGCGGACGCTGGAGCGCCTCGCCCCCGCCTTCCGGGGGAGCCACGGACCGGTGCGCGTCTCGCTCGGCGGGCCGGTCGCGGTCCAGCGCGAGGTGACCACCACCATCCAGGAGGACCTGCTGCGCGCCGAGCTGATCGCCCTGCCGGTCACGCTCGTCCTGCTCGTCCTGGTCTTCGGCAGCGCCGTGGCGGCCCTGCTGCCGCTCGGGGTCGGAATCGTCGCGATCCTCGGGACCAACGCCGTGCTGCGCGGGCTGACCGAGGTGACCGAGGTCTCGGTCTTCGCCCTGAACCTGACCACCGCGCTCGGCCTCGGACTCGCCGTCGACTACGCCCTGTTCATCGTGCGGCGGTTCCGGGAGGAGCTGGCCGGGGGCCGGGAGCCGGCCGATGCGGTCGCGGCCACCTTGCGCACCGCCGGGCGCACGGTGCTGTTCTCGGCGCTGACGGTCGCCGTCGCCCTGTCCGCCATGCTCTTCTTCCCGATGTACTTCCTGCGTTCCTTCGCCTACGCCGGGATCGCCGTCGTCCTGATCGCGGCGGCGGCCGCGCTGATCCTGCTCCCGGCCGCCCTGGTGCTGCTGGGCCGTCGGGTGGACGCGCTGGACCTGCGGCGGCTGTGGCGACGCGGCCGCTCCGCGCAGCGGAAGCGGAGCGGGGAAGCAGCGCGGAACGCTGCCGACGGGTCGGCCGGGGACGTCGGGCGGGGCTGGGCGCGCTCGGCCACGCTGGTGATGCGCCGGGCCCCGCTGTTCGCCGCGGGCACCACGGCCGCGCTGCTGCTGCTCGGCCTGCCGTTCCTCGGGGTCGAGTTCGGCACCGTGGACGACCGCCAGCTGCCGGCCACCGCCCCGTCGCACCTGGTTCAGCAGCAGATCCGGGACGGCTTCCCCGCCGGCCCCGGAGCCGCCCTGGTGGTGCTCACCGAGGGGACCGCCGGGGAGCAGGACTACGCGGCCTACCGGGGGCGGCTCCAGGAACTGCCAGGGGTGCTCGGGGTCGAGGGGCCGGTGACCTCCGGGAAGTACGCCTACTTCACCGTGCTCGCCGAGGGCGAGGCCGCCGGGCAGCCGGCGCAGGACCTGGTCGGCCGGGTGCGCACGGTCGACGCCCCCTTCGAGACGGCGGTCGCGGGAGAGGCGGCGCGCCTGGTCGACACCCGGCACGCCATAGCCGGCCAACTGCCCGAGGCGCTGGGGCTGATCGTGGTGGCCACGCTGCTGCTGGTCTTCCTGCTCACCGGGAGCGTGCTCATCCCCCTGCAGGCGGTCCTGCTCAACGCGCTGAGCCTGACGGCCATGTTCGGCGCGGTGGTGTGGGTCTTCCAGGAGGGCCACCTGTCCGACCTGCTGGCCTTCACACCCACCGGGGACATCGAGACCACCCTGCCGGTGCTGATGTTCTGCATCGCCTTCGGACTCTCCATGGACTACGGGGTGTTCCTGATATCCCGCATCAAGGAGGAGTACGACCGCACCGGCGACCACGAGGGGGCGGTGCGCACCGGACTGGCCCGCACCGGCGGGCTGATCACAGCGGCTGCGGTGATCCTGGCGGTGGTGATGGTCGGCATCGGCGCCTCGCGGGTGACCAACACCAAGATGCTGGGGCTCGGCATCGCGCTGGCGGTTCTGATGGACGCGATGGTGGTGCGCAGCCTGCTGGTCCCGGCGGTGATGAAGCTGACCGGCCGGGCCACCTGGTGGGCGCCCGGGCCGCTGCGCCGGCTGCACGAGCGGTTCGGACTCAGCGAGGGGGAGGCCGAGCGGGAGCCGGGCACCGGGGAGGCTCTCGCGCCCGAACGGGCCGAAAGGGAACGGGCCGAGGGGGAACGGCCCGAGGGGGAACGGAGCGAGGGGGATTGGCCCGAGGGGGATCGGCCGGAGGGGGAGCGGCCCGGGAAGGTGCCGGCGGGCAGCCGCTGAGCCGCCACGCGCCGGCCGGTGGCGGGGCCTTGGGAGCCCCTGGCCCCGCCACTTCCGGCACGCGGTTCAGCCCTCGCGCCGGCCCCGGTTGCCGGGCCGCTGCGCCACCCAGGTGCGGATCGTGTCCGCGTACCAGTAGGGCTTACCGCCCTCCACATGGTCGGGTGCGGGAAGGAGCCCATGCTTGCGATAGGAGCGCACGGTGTCCGGCTGCACCCGGATGTGGGCGGCGATCTCCTTGTACGACCACAGCTTTCGGTCGGTCATGGCACACCTCCTTGTCCGCGCCCCAGGGGCGGCCGGGAGGCCGTCGGGGGAGCCGGGGCGCGGGCACTGACGATCACGCGGGTTGTGCCCGGAGAACGACGCTCGGTGACCGCCGGAGTGTGGTTGTGGACCTGCTGTGACGGAAGGCCCGCGTAATGCGGACATGTGTGACACGGAGGCGACTCCTGTGACGGTTGCGGCACAGGAGCCGCCAACGAGAACCGGCGCACCTCATGCGCGAAGCCCAGAGCGGAGCTCAGCGCGGAGCCGATGGCGGGGCTCAGCGTGTAGCCCAGAGGGGGGCTCGGCGCGGGGCTCGGCACGCAGCCCGATGCGCGGAGCCCGGCACCCCCGGCGCCCGACGCGCGGAGCCCGGCGCGGAGGTCAGCGGTAGAGGGGAGGGCGTTCGGCCATGTCCACCGGGGTGCGGCGGCCCGTGCGACGGGCCGTCAGGCCGGCCGCCGAGACGGCGGCGGCCGCGTAGCCGTCCCAGGCGTCCGGTCCCTCCACCCGCCCCCGGGCGACCGCCGCGACCCAGCCGCGCAGCTGGCGGTCGTAGGCGTCGGCGAAGCGCACGGTGAAGTCCTGCGGGATCTCGCCGCCCCAGCGTCCGGCGGACTGGACGACCATCGCCTGCCCGTCGCCGATGCGGGCGCTGCCGTGCTCGCCGACGGCCTCGCACTGCACCTGGTAGCCGAAGCCGCAGTTGACGAAGACCTCCACGTCCACCACCGCCCCGCCGGCCGTCTCCAGCAGCACCAGCTGCGGGTCCTGCACGCCCTCGGGCGCCGCCGACGAGGCGCGCGGTGACAGCACCGACACGGCGGTGACCTCCTGCCCGAGCAGCCAGCGGGCCGCGTCCACCTCGTGCACCACCGAATCGCTGATCAGCATGTCGCTGGTGAAGAACGACGGGGAGGAGGCGTTGCGGTGCCGGCAGTGCAGGAAGAGCGGCCGCCCGATCCCGCCCGCGTCCAGCAACTCCTTGAGCCGCGCGTACTCGGCGTCGTAGCGGCGCATGAAGCCCACCTGGATCCGGCGCCGGCCGAGCCGCTGTTCGGCCTCCATCACCCGCAGCGCCCCCGCCGGGTCGGGGGTCAGCGGCTTCTCGCACAGCACCGGCAGGTCCCGTGCCAGCGCCTGGAGCAGCGCCTCCTCGTGGGCCGGTCCCGGCGAGGCGATCAGTACCGCCCCGACCCCGGGCGCGGCTATCGCCGCGGCGGGATCGGTGTGGGCGCTCGCGCCCTCCAGGCCGGCCGCGACCTCCTTGACGCGGTCGCCGTCGGGGTCGGCCACGGCCACCACCCGGGCCCCGCCGACCGTCCGCCCGATCCTGCGGACGTGGTCGGCCCCCATCCGGCCGGTGCCGATGACGGCGATGCCGAGCGTGCTGGTCATACGGGTCTCCTCCTCAACGGGCGCCGCAGGAGCGCAGGTAGTCCCTGGTGCGGCGGGCGATCGGCAGCGGACGGTCCGGCGGGCAGGGGTACATGTCCTGTTCCACGATGGCGAAGAGCTCGGTGCCCAGTTCCTGCGCCGCGGCCAGGACCGGTTCCAGGGCGGGCACCCCGGACGGCGGCTCGCACATCACCCCGCGCGCCACCGCCGGCCCGAAGGGCACCTCCTCGGCGACCACCTCGGCCAGCACGCGCGGATCGACCTGCTTGAGGTGCAGATAGCCGATCCGTTCGCCGAAGGCCTTGATCAGCTCGACGCTGTCGCCGCCGCAGTAGGCGTAGTGCCCGGTGTCCAGGCACAGGGACACCGCCTCCGGATCGGTGGCGTCCAGGAAGCGGGCGACGTTCTGCGGGGTGTCGATGTGGGTGTCGGCGTGCGGGTGGACGACGATCCGCAACCCGTACCGCTCCCGCACCTCCCGTCCCAGGCGCTCGGTCTGGCGGGCCAGTTCACGCCATTGGTCCGCCGTCAGCTCCCGGTCCTCCAGCACCTTGCCCGTCTTGTCGTCCCGCCAGAACGACGGGATGACCACCAGGTGCCCGGCGCCCACGGCCTGCGTGAGCGCGGCGACCCGCGACACGTGCGCCCAGGTGTCGTCCCACACGGCGGGACCGTGATGGAGTCCGGTGAAGACGGTTCCGGCCGAGACCCGAAGCCCCCGCCGTTCGGTCTCCGCGCGCAGCCGTGCCGGGTCCGTGGGCAGGTAGCCGTACGGGCCGAGCTCGATCCAGGCGTAGCCGGCCTCGGCGACCTCGTCGAGGAAGCGTTCCCAACCGGTCTGCCGCGGATCGTCCGGAAACCAGACACCCCAGGAGTCCGGAGCCGAACCGATGCGGATACGGGTCAACGCGGGTGGGGAGGACGTCATGGCGGCCACCTTAGGGGTGCGAGGTTTCGAGGAGACTGGAGGACAGTTCGTGACCACCGACCCGTTCGATCTGATCACGATGGGCCGGATCGGGGTGGATCTCTACCCGCTCAGAACCGGGGTACCGCTCGCCGAGGCCGACACCTTCGGGAAGTTCCTCGGCGGCTCGGCCGCCAACGTGGCCGTCGCCGCGGCCCGGCTCGGCCGGCGCGTCGGCCTGGTCTCCCGCACCGGGGCCGACCCGTTCGGCGCGTACCTGAGGGCGGAGCTGCGCGGGTTCGGTGTGGACGAGCGCTGGGTCACGGAGGTCGCCGCGTACCCCACGCCGATCACGTTCTGCGAGATCTTCCCGCCGGACCACTTCCCGCTGTACTTCTACCGCCTGCCCAAGGCGCCGGACCTGGAGATCCACCCGAACGAACTGGACCTGGACGCGGTCCGGGCCGCGCGGATCTTCTGGATGACGGGAACGGGCCTGAGCGTGGAGCCGTCGCGGGCCGCGACGTTCGCGGCGCTACGGGCCCGGGCCGGGGCCCCGCTGCCGGGGGCCGGGGCCGCAGCCGGGGCCGGGCTCGGGGCCGGCGGCGCCGGGGTGACCGTCTTCGACCTCGACTGGCGGCCGATGCTGTGGGAGGAGAAACCGCAGCCGTACTACGCCGAGGCGCTGGAGCTCGCGACGGTGGCCGTGGGCAACGCGGAGGAATGCGCGGTCGCCACCGGCTGCGACGACCCGCGCGAGGCGGCGCGCGCCCTGCTGGCGGCCGGGCCGGAGCTCGCGGTGGTCAAGCTGGGCCCGGACGGCGTCCTCGCGGTGCACCGCGACGGCACGGTCGCGCAGGCGGCACCGGTGGCGGTGGAGGTGGTCAACGGCCTGGGCGCCGGCGACGCGTTCGGCGGCGCCCTGTGCCACGGCCTGCTGGCGGGATGGGACCTGGACCGCACGCTCCGGTTCGCGAACGCGGCCGGGGCGATCGTGGCGTCCCGGCTCGCCTGCTCCACGGCGATGCCCTGGCCCGCGGAGGTGGAGGAGGTGCTCGCGCGATGCCACTGACCGCCGAATGGGCCATGGACCTGACCCGCCTGAGGATCCTGACGCTGTCCCCGGGGGAGGCGTACACCTGGTCAAGCGGCCCTGACGAATGGATCGTCCTGCCCCTGACGGGCGCCTGCGAGGTCCTGTGCGAGGTCCGGCGCGGGGACCTGTCCCAGGGCCTGTCCGAGGTCCCGTCCGTGTCCCCGTCCGTGTCCGTGTCCCCGTCCGTGTCCGTGTCCCCGTCCGTGTCCGAGGCCCCGCCCGAGGCCCCGCCCGAGGCCCTGTCCGACTCCCTGACCGAGGCCGTGTCCGAGGCGCCTTCCCCGGCGGCCGGAGCCCCGGACCCCGCGCAGCCGCCCCCGCAGCGGTTCGACCTCCGGGGGCGCGACAGCGTCTTCGCCGGCGTCACCGACTTCGCCTACGTCCCCCGCGACGCCGGGGCCACCGTGACGGCCGGGCCCACCGGCGGCCGCTTCGCCCTGGCCGGCGCCCCGGCCCGGCGCCGCCTGCCGCCCCGCTACGGCCCGGCCGGCGCGGTCCCGGTCGAGCTCCGCGGCCGCGGCACCTGCTCCCGCCAGGTCAACAACTTCGCCGCCGCCGGCACCTTCCCCTGCGACCGCCTGATCGCCGTCGAGGTCCTCACCCCCGGCGGCAACTGGTCCTCGTACCCGCCGCACAAGCACGACGAGCACCACCCCGGCGAGGAGTCCCGCCTGGAGGAGATCTACTACTTCGAGATCGCCCCGCACGGCGCCACGCCCGGCCTCGGCTACCAGCGTGTCACCCCGTCCCCGGCGGGGAAGACCGACATCCTCACCGAGGTGCGCACCGGTGACGCCGTGCTGATCCCCGACGGCTGGCACGGCCCGTCCATCGCCGCGCCCGGGCACGACATGTACTACCTGAACGTGATGGCCGGCCCCGACGCGACCCGGGAGTGGCTCATCCGCGACCACCCCGACCACGGCTGGATCCGGGACACCTGGACCGGCCAGGAACTCGATCCGCGCTTGCCCTTCTACCGGGCGGAGGACCCGCAGTGACCACCCGCAGGCTGACCGTCGCCCAGGCCCTCGTCGCCTTCCTCGCCGCGCAGTACACCGAGCGCGACGGCCGCCGCCACCGCCTGATCGCCGCCACCTGGGGCATCTTCGGTCACGGCAACGTCGCCGGCATCGGCCAGGCCCTGGTGGAGAGCGGCGAGAAGACGATGCCCTTCCTCCAGGGCCGCAACGAGCAGGCCATGGTGCACGCCGCCGTCGGCTACGCCCGGCACAGCGGCCGGCTCTCCTGCCACGCCGTGACCACCTCCATCGGCCCGGGCGCCACCAACCTGGTCACCGGCGCCGCCCTGGCCACCGTCAACCGGCTGCCGGTCCTGCTGCTGCCCGGTGACACCTTCGCCACCCGCCCCGCCGACCCGGTCCTGCAGCAGCTCGAAGTGCCCGGCGCGGGCGACGTGTCCGTCAACGACACCCTGCGGCCCGTCTCCCGCTACTTCGACCGGGTCACCCGCCCGGAGGCCCTGGTCCCCGCCGCCCTCCAGGCCGTACGGGTGCTCACCGACCCCGTCGCCACCGGCGCCGTCACCCTCGCGCTGCCCCAGGACGTCCAGGCGGAGGCGTACGACTGGCCGGAGGAGTTCTTCGCCGACCGGGTCTGGCCGGTGCGCCGGCCGCTGCCCGACCGCGGCGAGCTCGCCGCCGCCGCGGCGGCCGTCCGGGCGGCGCGGCGCCCGCTGCTGATCGCCGGCGGCGGGATCCGGCACAGCGGGGCCGAGTCCGCGCTCGCCGCGTTCGCCGAGGCCACCGGCGTCCCCGTGGCCGTCACCCAGGCCGGCAAGGGCGTCCTGCCGTACGACCACCCGGCCGACGTCGGCGGCGTCGGCCACACCGGCACCGCCCCGGCCGCCGAACTGGCCCGTACGGCGGACCTGGTGATCGCCGCCGGAACCCGGCTGACCGACTTCACCACCGCCTCCGCCACGCTGTTCCAGAACCCGGCCGTCCGCTTCCTCGGGCTGAACCTCGACCCGTACGACGCCCACAAGCTCGCCGCCCGCCCCCTGGTGGGCGACGCCCGCGAGACTCTGGAGCTGCTGACCGCCGAGCTCGCCGGCCACCGGGTGGACGCGGCGTACGTGCGGGACTACGGCGAGGCCAAGGCCGCCTGGGAGCGGCGCGTCGACGCCGCCTTCGCCGCCCCCGACGAGGACGCCGTACCCACCCAGGTCCAGGTGCTGGGCGCGCTCGACGCCCTGGTCACCGACCGGGACGTGATCGTCGGCGCGGCCGGCTCCCTCCCCGGTGACCTGCACAAACTGTGGCGGCCCCGGTCACCGTCGCAGTACCACGTCGAGTACGGCTACTCCTGCATGGGCTACGAGATCCCCGCCGCGCTCGGCGTCGCCCTGGCCGAGCCCGGCCGCCCGGTGTGGGCCCTGGTCGGCGACGGCTCGTACCTGATGAACCCGACGGAACTGGTCACCGCCGTCCAGGAGCGCGTCCCCCTCAAGCTGGTCGTCCTCGACAACCACGGTTACGCCTCCATCGGCGGCCTCTCCGGCGCTACCGGAGGCGAGGGCTTCGGTACCGCGTACCGCTTCCGGGGGCCCGACGGAGGCTTCGACGGCGAGCCGCTCCCGGTCGACCTCGCCGCCAACGCGGCCTCCCTCGGCATGGCCGTGATCCGCGCCCGGACCGTCCGTGACCTGCGCGAAGCCCTCGCCCGGGCGCGCGCGGCGGACCGCCCCACATGTGTCTACGTGGAGACCCGAACGCCCGACACTGTGTCGGGCCCACCCCCCGCACAGGCGTGGTGGGATGTTCCTGTGGCCGAGACCGCGACCCGTGCGTCCGCGCTCTCCGCCCGCGAGGAGTACGACCGGCAAGCCGCTCAGCGACGTCGCCATCTGTGAAGGAGCTACGCACAATGAAGACCGTCAACCACTGGATCGGTGGCAAGACCGTCGAGGGCGCGTCGGGCAACTACGGCCCGGTCACCGATCCCGCGACCGGTGAGGTCACCACCCAGGTCGCGCTCGCCTCCGCCGAGGAGGTCGACGCGGCGGTCCAGGTGGCCAAGGAGGCCTTCCAGACCTGGGGCCAGTCCTCGCTGGCCGCCCGTACCAAGGTGCTCTTCGCCTACCGCGCCCTGCTGGACGCCCACCGCGACGAGATCGCCGAGCTGATCGTCGCCGAGCACGGCAAGGTGCACTCCGACGCCCTCGGCGAGGTCGCCCGCGGCCTGGAGATCGTCGAGCTGGCCTGCGGGATCACCACCCAGCTCAAGGGCGAGCTGTCCACGTCCGTGTCCAACCGGGTGGACGTGGCCGCGATCCGCCAGCCGCTCGGCGTGGTCGCCGGCATCACCCCGTTCAACTTCCCGGCGATGGTCCCGATGTGGATGTTCCCGCTGGCCGTGGCCTGCGGCAACACCTTCGTCCTCAAGCCGAGCGAGAAGGACCCGTCGGCCGCCAACAAGCTGGCCGAGCTGGCCAAGGAGGCCGGCCTGCCCGACGGCGTGCTGAACGTCGTCCACGGTGACAAGGTCGCGGTCGACGCGCTGCTCGCCCACCCCGACGTCGCGGCCGTCTCCTTCGTCGGCTCCACCCCGATCGCCCGCCACATCCACACCACCGCCTCCGCCCACGGCAAGCGCGTCCAGGCCCTCGGCGGCGCCAAGAACCACATGCTGGTGCTGCCGGACGCCGACCTCGACGCCGCCGCCGACGCCGCGGTCTCGGCCGCCTACGGCTCGGCGGGCGAGCGCTGCATGGCCATCTCGGCGGTCGTCGCCGTCGGCTCCATCGGGGACGCGCTCGTGGAGAAGATCCGCGAGCGCGCCGAGAAGATCAAGATCGGCCCGGGCAACGACCCGACCTCCGAGATGGGCCCGCTGATCACCGCCGCGCACCGCGACAAGGTCGCCTCGTACGTGCACGGCGCCGCCGACCAGGGCGCCGAGGTGGTCCTCGACGGCACCGGCTACACCGTCGACGGCTACGAGAACGGCCACTGGATCGGCCTGTCCCTGCTCGACAAGGTCTCCACCGACTCCGACGCCTACCGCGACGAGATCTTCGGCCCGGTGCTGTGCGTGCTGCGCGCGGAGACGTACGAGGAGGGCGTGGCCCTGATCAACGCCTCGCCGTTCGGCAACGGCACGGCGATCTTCACCCGCGACGGCGGCGCCGCCCGCCGCTTCCAGCTGGAGATCCAGGCGGGCATGGTCGGCGTCAACGTCCCGATCCCGGTCCCGGTGGGCTACCACTCCTTCGGTGGCTGGAAGGACTCGCTCTTCGGCGACCACCACATCTACGGCAACGACGGCATCCACTTCTACACCCGCGGCAAGGTCGTCACGACCCGCTGGCCGGACCCGTCCGAGGCCCCGGCGGGCGTGGACCTCGGCTTCCCGCGCAACCACTGAGCCACCGGCCCTTCGCGGGCCCCTGAGCAGCGGAAACCCCCTGGCCCACCCTCACCGGCCGGGGGGTTCTCCGCTGTGCGCGGCCCCGTCACGACGCGCCGGTCAGGACGCGCCGGTCACTCACGTCGGTCAGGACACGCCGGTCAGGGCGCGCCGGTCAGGACGCGCCGGTCAGGTCCCGGGCGCGCGGGGCCCGGGCCTGCGTGGCGCGCCTGCGGCGGCGGCGTACGGCCCACACCGCGCAGCCGCCCCCGGCCAGGACCAGCAGCGCGCCCACCGCGGTCCAGGGGACCGCCACGAAGTCCGCCGTGCCGGTCGCCACCAGCTCCGGCTGGGCCGTGGCGCTCGCGGTGACCCGTACGGTCACCCAGTCGGACTGGGGCGCGTCCGGCCAGGGTTCGGTCAGCTCGATCCGCTGGCCCGGCAGCAGTACCACCTTCAGTTCGCGCGGCGGACGGTGGAACACCGTGCGCCCGAACAGCCCTTCGGCCGCGAAGGCGATCCTCGGCTCGACCACCACGTTGCCCCGGTTGACCAGCGCGTACGAGATCGTGGCCCGGGCGTCCTCGACCCACGGCAGCAGCGGGGCGCCGCGCCGCACCCGTACGTCCTCCACGCTCAGGCCCGGCGTCAACGGCCCGGGCACGCGCAGGTAGAGCCGGGCGCCCACGGAACGCTTCACGCCGACCTTGACCTTGCCCTCCTGCTGGACGCCCTCCACCTCGGTGTTCAGTGCCACGATCCCGCCGACGTGGTCGCCCGGGACGGCGTCCTCGGGCACCTCGACCGTGAACGGCAGGTCCTTGCGGCCCTTCGCCGGCACCGTGACCGCCGTGCCCGTCGCGGACGGCAGCGCCACCCACGTCCCGACCCCCGTCGGCTTCGTCTCGACCGGCAGCAGGGCGAAGGCACCGCCGACCACCGTGTTGACGGCGTCGGTCGCGAAGACCTGGAAGGTCAGGTCGCGATCGGAGTTGTTGAGGATCGTGACGCTGTCGTGGAGGGTCGTGCCCGCCGCGCCCTGGTGGAAGAAGTACGCCCGGTCGGTCATGGCCGCGCCCGCCGGGGGCGTCGGGAACACCCCCCAGGTGCCGTTCTCGGCCGCCGCGGCGGTCCCCGTCGGCAGCAGGCCCGCGGCCAGCAGCGCGAGCGGGGGGAGGAGCAGGCCGAGGAGCAGCCGGAGGCGGTGGGTGCGGCGTGTGCGGCGGCGGCGACGCGGCGGCATGGCGGGCTCCGGATCGGTGGACGGGACGGGCGCTCGAAGGGACCGGGTGGCGAAGGGACCGGGCGGGGGCGGGGCGGGGGGCGGGGCGGGGTGGGACGGGCGGGGCGGCGAAGGGCGGGGGCGGTGCGGCCGGTGCGCCGGTCCGCGCCACCCCCGCCAGGGTGGGATCAGGCGATCGAGAAGGTGACCACCGACCGGTAGGTGTCGGCGAACATGAACGGCGGGAGCTGGATCATCCCCGCGCCGCCGATCTCGAACTCGCCACCCGTCAGCTGGTCCCCGCCCGCCGCCTGCGAGGCCACCTTCATCGGGGTGTCCGTGATCGCGCCGGGCGCACCGGCGGTGCAGGTGCTCGGGCTGTCCGGGTTGGTGACCTTGCAGCTCGGCTGGATGCCGATCTGCGCCTTGGCCATGGCGTGGCCGGTGGCCTCGTTCAGGAAGGGCGTACGGGTGGCCGTGACGTCCCAGCCGAGCGTGCCGCCGCGGAAGTCCTGGACGGTCATGGCCGAGAACTGGCCGACCACCGACTGCGGCTTGCCGTTGATGGTGACCTTGCCGAAGTTCACCGGCGGGTTGCCGGCCTGCGGGCCGATGCCGAGCGGACCCGGCAGTACCTCGACGTCGACCGGGTTCTTCACGCCCGGTACGTCCTCGACGAAGACGAAGGCCCGGTACGGCGTGACGGACCCGTCGATGCGGATCTCGTCGGCCTTCTTGGTGACCGTCAGGGTGCAGGTGGCGGCGCCCGTGGCGTCCGCGGTGCCGGTGCCGGTGTCACCGGTCGGGGCGCCCGCGAGGAGCGCGGAGCAGGTCACCGCGCCCGCCGGGAAGTTGGCGCCGGTGGCGACGACGGCGGTGCCCGCCTTGCCGCTGTTGGGCGTCAGCTTGGTCGTGACCGGTTCCTTCGGCAGCGCGGCGACGGCCACGCTGCCCACCGACGCGCTCGGCCGCGGCTGCGGCGTGCACGTGGTGGTGTAGAGCGTGCCGCCGAGGTCGGCGTCCGTGATCACCTGGTCGATGGTGACGTCGACCGTGGTGCCCTCGGTGCCGTCGGGGATCTTGATCGTGCCGGAGAACTTCGGCGGGTCGGCCTTCTTGCCCGCCTCCTGGTGGCTGGGCGTGGCCGGACTGGTCACGGTCTGCGCGACCCCGCCCACGAGCAGCTTGGCCTTGATGGTGTTGACGGTGTCGATCGTGAACATCGGTACGACCGGGGTCTCGCCCGGGTCGATCTCGATCGGCACGGTCTCGCCGGCCCTGGCCCCGTCGGGCAGGGTCACGGTGAAGTCCTGGTTCCCCTCGGCACCGGGCTGCGGCGCCGGGGCGACGCACTTCATGAACACCGGGGTGGTCCTGGTCGCCGCCTGCGCCGTCCCCGCAAGACCCGCCACACCACTCGTCAGGGCCAGGGTGAGGGCTCCCGCCCCGGCCAGCACTCTTCGTCGGAACGTCCTCGTGCTCACTTCGGTCGCGACTCCTTCGTCAGGACGAACCCTCCCCCCACCCGCTGTGCGGGGGAGGCCGAGCCGGTGCGGTGGCCGACATTGACGCGTCGCGGTCCTGAGAAGTCAATGACTTCCTTTCGGCTCCTTTCGTCCGAAGCACACAGAAATTGATGTCCCATCAGGGCGTGGGGCACGGGTGGCGCGCCGGACCGCCGCTCAGGGGGCGGTCACCGCAGGGGACGGTGCCGGGGTGGGGGTTACGGGCGTCGGCGTCGGCGTCGGCGTGGGCGTGGGCGTCAGGGCCGGGGACGCCGGGGCCGGAGCCGGGGACGCCGGGGTCGAGGACGCGGGGGTCGGGGCGGCGGGCGTCGGGGCCGGGGACGCGGGGGTCGAGGGCGCCGGGGTCGGGGCGGCGGGCGTCGGTGCCGGGGTCGGGGTCGCGGGTGCCGGAGCCGGCGCGGCCGGGCTGTGCAGGAGCAGGTTCGGCGTGCCGGCCGGGACGCCCGTGAGCCGGCCCGGTTCGGCCGCGTCCAGCACGGCCTTGCGGACCTGCGCGGGAGTGGCACCGGGCCGCGCACCGAGCACCTGCGCCGCCACGCCCGCCACGTGCGGGGCGGCCATGGAGGTGCCGGACATCGTCCCGGTGGCGCCCGGCAGGCCCATCCAGGCCGAGGTGACCCGGCTGCCGGGAGCGAAGAGGTCCACGCAGCGGCCGTAGTTGGAGTAACCCGCGCGCCGGTCCTGCCGGTCGCTCGCGGCGACCGTGAGGGCGTCCGGCGCGGCCGCGGGGGAGGAGGTGCAGGCGTCGCGGTTCTCGTTGCCGGCCGCGACGGTGACCGTGATCCCGGCCCGGACCGCCCGCTGCACCGCGCGGTCCATGGTCGCGCTGCGGTCGCCGCCCAGGCTCATGTTGACCACCGCGGGCCGGGTCCCGGAGGCCTTGACGTCCTTCACCGTCCAGTCCAGGCCCCGCAGGATGGCCGAGAGCCGGGCAGTGCCGCGGCACGTCGCGACCTTCACCCCGACGAGCTCGGCCTCCTTGGCGACCCCGTACGTCGCCCCGCCGATGCTGCCGGCGACGTGCGTGCCGTGGCCGTTGCAGTCGGCCGAGGTCTCCAGGAGCACGGCGTTGGCACCGGTGCGGGCCCGGCCGCCGAACTCCCGGTGGTGGGTGCTGATGCCGGTGTCCAGGACGTAGACGGTGACCCCGGCGCCGGTCCGGTCGTAGGTGTACCCGCCGTCGAGCGGCAACGCGCGCTGGTCCAACCGGTCCAGTTGCCAGGGCGCGTCCGACTGGGTGTCACTGATCCGGAACACGGCGTCCGGTTCGACGGACGCGACCCGGGGGTCGGCGGCCAGCTCGGCGGCGCGCGCCGCGGTGGTGCGCACGGCGAAGCCGTTGAGCACCGTGTCGTAGACGTGCCCGACGTCGTCACCGGCCTCGGCCGCCTCCGCGGCCACGGCGCGGGCCATGGCCCGCGGGGCGGCGCCGTCCTGGAGCACGACGACGTAGGGCGCGTCCGGTTCCCGCGGCGCGGGACGGGCCTCGGGATGCGAGGGCACGGCGGCGGTGGCGACCAGGGCGGCGGCGGGGAGCAGCACGGAGAGTGGGGTCATGCCGCGATGCTCGGCGAGCCGCCGACGCCCCGCGCGGAGGGTGCGCCGACTGGACGCACGACACGCCGTACCGGGGTGACGGGCGGGGCGGGTTCATGGGGAGCAGGGGGGCGGTCCGGGCCGGGTGGGTACAGGGTGCCGACCCGGGCGGGTCACGGGCGTGGCGTCCGTCCACGAGGGCTTCGCCCGCGCCGGGAGTGCGTCCAAGGGGACCTCGCCCGGGTCCAGTTCGGGGGCCGGCCGCACCGGCACGGCGGAGGCCGCGGCTGTCGGTGCCGGCCGGCGTGGGCGCGGCGCGCGGACCGGTCGGGTGGGCTCGGGTCGGGTCAGCGCCTTTCGTCCGACGCGGCCTCACCCACGGCCGGGGGCGCGGCCGTACGCACGGCCCGGGGCGCGGCTGTACGCACGGCCCGGGGCACGGCCTCACCCACGGCGTGGGGCGCGTTCTCCCGTACGGCGTGGGGCCTGTTCTCCCGTGCGGCCTGGGGCGCGTTCTCCCGTACGGCCCGGGGCTCGTTCTCCCGTACGGCGAGGGCCGCGGCGTAGCCGGCCGGGGCGGGCAGGTCGGACAGGTCCCAGCCCGCCACCGGCGCGGGCGCCTGGGCCGAGCCGACGTACGGTTCGGCCAGGCCCAGGGCGAGACCGGCGCCGGTGGCCTTGAGGTAGGCCTCCTTCCGCGCCCACAGGCGGGCCAGCGCCGGCGGGCGGGCGGCCTCGGGCAGGGCCCGTAGCTCGGCGGTCTCCCGCGCGTGCAGCGTGTTCAGGACGTCCGCCACCGCGGCCGCGCTCGGCACCGCCTCCACGTCGACGCCGACCGGCACGGCAGCCAGGGCGACGTAGGCGACGTCCCCGCTGTGCGAGAGCGAGAACCGCACGCCGCCGCCCACCACGACCGGCCGCCCGTGCGGCTCGCCGCAGCAGTGGCAGTCCTCGCGGCCCAGCTCCACCGCCTCCGGCGGCAGCCCCAGCGCGTTCCCCAGCAGCACCCGCAGACCCAGGTGCGAGGCGCGGTAGCGCTGCCGGTCGGCGGGTCGGACCAGGCGCCCGGCCCGTTCCCGCTCGGCGGCGTCGAGCGTCCGCTCGGCGTCGGCGACCCGCAGGCCCCCCACCACGTCCGAGGTCGTGTCCAGCGACCAGACGGAGACCCCGGCCGGATCGGGGAGGGCGGCGGCCTGCGGCGCGGCGGCGCCCAGCCGGTTCACGTACGCGATCATCCGTCGAGCGTAGTACGTTCGCCGTAACGATCATCGTACGACCGGGTGAAGGTGCGCCGGGCCGTACCGGCCGGGCCGAACCGGCCGAACCGGCTGAACCGGCCGAACCGGCCGAACCGGCCGAACCGGCCGAACCGGCAGGGCCGAAGGGCCGAACCGGCCGGGACAAGGCCGGGGCAGGCTGGGGAACAGGGGAGGGAGCAGGAGATGCGCAGTGCCGCCGTCACGCCCGGGGGCGACCGGATCCGCTGGGTCGACCTGCCGGGCGCCGAGCCCGCGCGGGTCTACGTCCACGGCCTGGGCGCGACCTCGCCCGCGTACTTCGCGGCGAGCGCCGTCCATCCGCTGCTCGCCGGGCGCCGCTCGCTCCTGGTCGACCTGCTCGGGCACGGCCACAGCGACCGCCCCCAGGACTTCGACTACACCCTGGTCGCACACGCCGACGCGCTGGCCGCGGCCCTGACCGAGGCGGGCGTGGCCGGAGCCGAGCTGATCGCCCACAGCATGGGCGGTTCGGTCGCGATCGTGCTGGCCGCCCGCCACCCGCACCTGGTCGCTGGGCTCGTGCTCGTCGACGCCAACCTCGACCCGCTCCCGCGCCGGCCGGGGACCGTCGGCAGCAGCGGGATCGCCTCGTACACCGAGGCGGAGTTCCTGGCGGGCGGCTGGGCCGAGGTCCGCGACCTGGCCGGGGCGCACTGGTGGTCCACCATGCGCCTGGCGGACCGTACCGCCCTGCACCGCAGCGCGGTCGGGCTCGTCACGGGCAGCGTCCCGACCATGCGGGAACTGCTGCTGGAACTGCCGATCCCGCGGACCTACCTGCTCCCGGCGGCCGACGCCCCGCTCGCCGGCGCGGAGGCGCTCGAGGCGGCGGGCGTGTCCGTGGTCGCCGTCCCGGACTGCGGGCACAACATCATGCTGGACAACCCGGACGGCTTCGCCCGCGCGACGGCGGCGGCGCTGAGCTGAGCTGGGCGGGGGCGCCGAGCTGAGCTGGGCGGCGGCGCTGAGCTGAGCGGAGCGGGGGCGAGCTGGGCGGGGGCGAGCGGTCGGGGCGGGGGTCAGGGTGCGGCCGGGCCCGGGGAGGGGACGGCGGTGGCGGCCTTGCCCGCCTCGGGCGAGGCCTCTCCGTTGGTCCAGGCGTAGACCCTCTTGCCCCGCACCACGACCTGGTACTGCACCGCGTCCCCGCACACGGGCCGCGCGTCGTGCCGGGCGTCGGACGGCCACCAGCGCGCCCGCAGCGCCGGCGCCCCGACCGGCTGCGTCCGCCCATCGCAGGGCGGCATCCTGAACCCGGCGCTGCCGAGGGTGAAGCGGATCAGCCTGCCTTCACCGTTCGTCCGTATCTTCACCTTCACGTGGGTGGCGTCCTGAGGGACCCACGCGGGCAGGGCGAAGCTCCGTCCGCTGTCGCGCGGCGCGTCGGCGGCGGAGGAGAAGCTCTTCTCCTTCTCCTTGAACAGCTGCGCCTTGACGGCATCGGTCGCCGCGTTCGGCGGCAGCTCGGGCAGGACGAACGCGGCGGTCGCGAGGACACCGACCGTCGCCACGGCGATGACGAGTGGACGCTTCATACCCACCAGTCTCACCAGCCGGCCCCCCCGGACGGGTCCCCCTGAGGGACGAATCGCCCCCCTGCCTCAAGTCGGACAGGGGTCATCCCGCAGTGCCGTACGGCCGGTACGCCCGAACACCGGAACGAGCGTCAACCGGCGTACTCCTCCAGGGAGTTAGCTAGAGATGACGCGTATAGCGGGATGCAAGGCGCGCACCCTACCTTCCCCGTGAGTTCTCCCACCCCCACTCACGGAGGAACCCGATGAGACGTCGCTCCCAGCCGGCCCTGGCCACCGCCCTCGCGGCCACCGCCCTCAGTGGTGTCATGGTCATGGCTACTCCGGCCGCGGCCGTGCCGGCCGACAAGCCGCAGGTCCTGAGCAGTTGGACCCAGACCAGTGCCGCCAGCTACAACTCCTGGGTGACCGCCCGCGCGAACCGGAGCCGCTGGGCCGCGTACGCCTTCGACTGGTCCACCGACTACTGCAGCAAGTCCCCGGACAACCCCTTCGGCTTCCCCTTCCAGACCGCCTGCGCCCGCCACGACTTCGGCTACCGCAACTACAAGGCGGCCGGCACCTTCCCGGCCAACAAGCCGCGCCTGGACGACGCCTTCTACGCCGACCTCAAGCGGGTCTGCTCCACCTACTCGGGCGCGAAGAAGACCTCGTGCGACGGCACGGCCTGGACCTACTACCAGGCAGTCCGCGCCCTGGGCCTCACCCCGCAAACCACCCCGACCCCGCAAACCGCTCCCACCCCGCAAACCGCTCCGACCCCGTAAACCACTCCGAGCCCGCAAACCGCTCCGACCCCGTAAACCACTCCGAGCCCGCAAACCACCTGACCCTCAAGCCCATGACCTGGAGGGCGGGCCCGATGCCGCAAAGGGCCCGCCAAACCCCCCCACCGGGCTTTCACGTCGCAGGAGCGCACCACCCAGGCACCGGAACGTTCCCTTCCGACGCAGGGGCCGCCAGGCTCACGCGAACACGTCCTCCTCACGTCCTGGCCAAGCGAGGGTGATCCCCACCCGCTCACAGAGGGGTATCCAGCGTGACTCCGTCGGTTCCCGCTCGACCCACAGCACGGCGCGCACGGAATTCGCCCGGTCCGCGAGCCTGTCCTGGTAGTCGAGCAGCTGCCCGATACCGGCGCGCAGCTGCCGCGTCTCGTTGGCCCGGGTCAGCGACTTCACCTCGCAGACGGTCAAGTCATCGTCATTCGACCGCCAGCCGAGGTCGAAGTCGGGGTCTGCGACTCCGGGCGAGAACACATCCAGCCCTCCGATCCTTGCAGCGGCCGCCAAGTCGTTCTGCAGCTTGCGATGTGCCGTGAGGTTCCTCGTGACGAGTTCGATGTTGGTGAGGCCGGGTTGGGCGGACGTCAGCTCTACCGATTCGTCCGCCACGCGGTATCCGCATCCGACCGGGACACTGGGGGGCTGGGTGGTGCTGCCCACCGGTACCAGGTGGAATCGGATCACCTTTCGCAGCGGCCCTCCGCCCGTTTCCGGCGCCTCCCCCCAGGAGTACGGTTCCTCCGGGTCCACGGCGAACTCACCCACGTACCGGACGATGCCGCGCGACCCCTCGAACAGCCGCAGGGAGAGTCCGAGACTCACGTGATCCCGAGTGGACGAGTTGCCCAGGCTGTCGAAGGTCTGGGGCCCCTTCTGCCCGTCACCCGTGTAGTGGAACGTACCGTCCTCAGCCCACTTGTCGAAGTAGCCGTGCTGGTGGCCCGTCTTCGGATCGGTGAAGAGCAGCACGTTGGGGGACTTGGCGCACTTGCTGATGCCCCCCTGGCGGCTGCCGCCGTACCGGTCGTGGAGCTTCTTGCGCTTGATGGTCTGGCCGGGCTGGAGGTGCCAGGACGGCACTCCGCCTTCGACGTGTCCGGTCGCGAGAGCCTCCTCGAACGCGCTCCACTGCTCCGCGGTCACCCTGTGCGGATTGGCGGCGAACAAGGTACTCAGCGGGGACTCCTCCTGAAATCGCAAGTCCTCTGTGAAGCGCTGCCGCGGTATCGGCTGTGCAAGCCACTCTTCCATGACCAACGGCGCGTACCAGCGCGTTCCGGGGGGCTCCTGCCAGTACTCGTCGGGAGCGGTCGGCTGCTGCGTGGGGACGCCCGTGACACGGCCCCGGCCGACGAGGCCGCCACGAGGGCCCGTGACCCACATGACGAACTCGTCGCCGGCGGCCAGCTCCTTCAGATGCCGCCCGACGCTCCAGGACCTGAGCTCGTGTCCATCTCGCCGATACCGGTCGAGGTCGAACATGTCCTGGTTGCACGCCAGAAGCCACGTCGCCATGCCCACCCCCATGGGTCGAGAAGATCAGCAATCCGAGCCTACGGCAGCGGTCCGACAGTGCAGACGGGTTTGGGCTGCAAGGAGGGCGGGGGGCGATCCGCAAGGAACGTGGCCTGGAGCGCAGGGAGGCGGACGACATATGCGTCGTTCCCTGCCGGCCCGCGTCGCGAGAATCCTCCGTGGGTACATCGAGCGCGAGGTCGAGGGGTACGCCTCCCCACTCGCGAAGAAGGTGTACGACCTTCGCCACACCTGCCTCACCAATTGGCTGAACGATGGAGTGCCGCCGGCTCAGGTGGCGGAGTGGGCGGGGAACGGCGTGCCGGTCCCGCTCGCCATCTACGCCCGGTGCATCGTCGGCCACCTGAAGGATCTGAAGCACCGGATCGAGGCCGGGGGAGACCTGCCGGAAGCGTGAGCGGGGGCACGGCGTGCGGACGGACGCGGAGAACGCCACCGCGCATCCACCGTGGCCACCTGAGGAAGCGCGGAGACACCCGGAGAACCGCGGAGACAGCCGCTCGCAGTCGGACGGCCGTTCGGGTGGTCCGGGCCGCCGTCCGGCTCTTACGCCGGCACTACTTCCCCCGCGCTAAAGTGCCCTGACCTGCGCAAAAGCCCCCCGATGCGATCCAGCGGAGGGCCAGGGAAGGCTGTGGAAGAAGAGCGCCCCCGGCAGGACTCGAACCTGCGGCCAAGCGCTTAGAAGGCGCCTGCTCTATCCACTGAGCTACGGGGGCCGGAAGGTGACCGTGTGCGGTCTGGAGCCCCGTGGTGGGGGTGGGACTTCGGCCGTGCCGGGTCAAGGATAGGGCTCCGGTCGCCTTGTCCCGGTTGCTTCGCTCGCGTGCCACGATGTGGAGGTTCGGTGAAGCGGTCCCGATAATCGCAGGCAGGTGCGATTCTCGCACCGCTTTTGCGCCGCCACGCGCCGGGTGTTGTGCACTCGTTATGCCTGCGCCCCACTCGCCCCTTGTGTCTGTGATGTTCCGCCCGAGTCGCGGTCGGCGCGCGCAGGGCGTATAAGCTTCAAAAAAGGTCACAAATTGGGCATTCTTCGCATGTGGTGACCTTGGATGTTCGGCCTCAGCTGCTCGATGCCCTGTCCGCCCTGCGCGACCGGGTCGCCTCCGTGCGTCTGCCGCTGCCCCTGCCGGGAGCCCCGCGGGCCCGGCAGACCAGGGCCGAGCTGCTCGCCCAGCTCGACGACTACCTGGTCCCCCGCCTGAAGTCACCCGAGGCACCGCTGCTCGCCGTCATCGGCGGGTCGACCGGTGCCGGCAAGTCCACGCTGGTCAATTCGCTCGTCGGCCGGCAGGTCAGCGAGGCCGGGGTGCTGCGGCCCACCACGCGCACGCCGGTGCTCGTCTGCCATCCGGACGACCACCACTGGTTCGCCGGCATGCGCGTCCTGCCCGACCTGCTGCGCGTCTGGCTGCCGGCCGACGAGGAGGAGGAACTCCTCACCCCCGCCGGCCGCAGGACCGCCAAGGCCAGGGCCGCCGCCGGCGGCCGTGAGCTGCGGATCGAGACCGTCAGCACCCTGCCGCGCGGGCTCGCCCTGCTCGACGCGCCCGACATCGACTCCCTCGTCGTCGAGAACCGTGCCCTCGCCGCCGAGCTGATCTGCGCCGCCGACGTGTGGGTCATGGTCACCACCGCCTCCCGCTACGCCGACGCCGTGCCCTGGCACATCCTGCGCACCGCCAAGGAGTACAAGGCGACCCTCGTGATCGTCCTCGACCGGGTGCCCCACCAGGTGCTCGCCGAGGTCTCGCGGCAGTACGGCGCGCTGCTGACCCGGGCCGGGCTGGGCGACGTACCGCGGTTCACGGTTCCCGAGCTGCCCGAGTCCGCCGGGGGCGGTGGGCTGCTGCCCGCCAGCGCGGTCGCGCCGCTCGCCGCCTGGCTGCTGCACCACACCCAGGACCCCGCCGCCCGGCAGCAGGCCGTCGGCCGTACCGCCCTCGGCGCGCTCGACTCGCTGCGCCGCCGGATGCCGGAACTGGCCTCCGCCGTCGCCGCCCAGCACGCCGCCGCCGTACGGCTGACCTCGGCCGTCGAGGACGCGTACCGCAGGGAGGGCAAGCGGGTACGGGGCCGGTTGGACGCGGGAGCCGTGCTCGCCGGGGACACGCTGACCCGGTGGCGCGGCTACCCCCTCGACACCACCGCGGACGAGCTCCTCGACTCCCTCGCCGAGAGCCTGTCGGCCCTGCTGCAGTGCGCCGTCGCCGCCGCCGACGAGCGCATCGCCGAGGCCTGGCGCAAGGAGCCGGCGGCCGGCGCGATCCCGTTGCCCACCCCCGACCGGGAGGCCGGCCGGCGCATCGGCGTCGCCGTACGGCACTGGCGGCGGGTGCTGGAGGAACTGGCCGAGGAAGAGGTCGCCCAGCTCGCCAAGCAGCCGCCGCCGGACCCCGACGGCGTGGCCGCGCTGCTGGTGGCGGCCCTGCTCGGCGGCAAGCGGGCTCGGGGCGCCGGGGAGAAGCTCGTCGAGCGGATCGGCGTACAGGCGGCGCTGCGGCTGCGCGACCGCGGCGGAGAACTCGTCGGGGAGCACCTGGACCAGGTCCTGCGCGCCGAACGCGACCGGCGCCTCGCCCCCCTCGACGCGCTCGAAGTGACCCCCGAGGCCCAGGCCGAGCTGATCGCCGCGCTGTCCGTACTGCAGAAGGAGAGGTGACGCGGTGACCGCACTGGCCGATCGCACCGACGACCGCTGGGACGACGGGCTCATCGCGCGCTCCCGCCGCCCCGACGACCCCTCCGCCCACGACCACGGCCTCGACGGCGACCCCGACGCCGACGACGCGCTCGTACGGGCCGTCTCGGGCAGCTTCTCCGGTTCCGGCTCAGGCTCAGGCTCCGGTTCCGGTTCCGGCTCAGGTTCCGGTTCCGGTGACGGCGGCGACGGCGGTACGTTCCCCACCGCGCCGGTCACCCCCGAGGGCAAGGCGCTGCGCACCCGGCTGGAGGCGCTGCGCCACCTCGTCGGACTGTCCCGGACCCGGCTCGACGGCAAGACCCTCGCCGAGGCGGGACGGGTGCTCGACGAGGCCGCGGCGCGGCGCGGCCTGTCGCCGCAGCACACCGTCGTCGCGATCGCCGGCGCCACCGGAAGCGGCAAGTCCACGCTCTTCAATTCACTCGCCGGGGTGCAGATCTCGGAGACCGGACTGCGCCGGCCCACCACCGCCGCGCCCATCGCGTGCAGCTGGACCGACGGCGCCGCCGGCCTCTTGGACCGGCTGGAGATCCCCGGGCGGCTGCGCCGGCGGCCCCGGGAGACCGGCGAGGCGGCCGGGGCGCTCCAGGGACTCGTCCTGGTGGACCTGCCGGACCTGGACTCCGCCGTGGGCGCCCACCGGGCGCACGTGGACCGGGTGCTGGGGCTGGTCGACGCCGTGGTCTGGGTGGTGGACCCGGAGAAGTACGCGGACGCCGTGCTCCACGAACGCTATCTGCGCCCGCTCGCCGGCCACGCCGAGGTGACGTTCGTCGTGCTCAACCAGATCGACCGGCTGCCCGGCGAGGCCGCCGACCTGGTCCTGGACGACCTGCGCCGGCTGCTGGACGAGGACGGGATGGCGCTCGGCGAGCACGGCGAACCGGGCGCGACCGTGCTCGGGCTGTCCGCCCTGACCGGTGAGGGCGTGGCGGAGCTGCGCGAACTGCTCGGCCAGTTCACCCAGGAGCGGGGCGCGGCCACCCGGCGGATCTCCGCCGACGTCGACCGCGCGGCGGTGCGGCTGCGGCCGCTGTACGTGACGGACGGGCCGCTGCCGGAGCTGGGCGAGCGCGCCAGGGCCGAGTTCGAGGACCGGCTCGCCGAGGCCGTCGGCGCGTACGCCGCCGGCCTCGCCGCGGAACGGGCCTGGCGCCGCAACGCCGGCAAGGCCTGCGGCACCCCGTGGCTGCGGCTGTGGCGCTGGTACGAGAGCCGGCGCGCCCCGCAGCGGCTGGGCGGGCTGGCGGCGCTGGCGGCGATCGGCGGGCGCACCTTCGGGGTGGAACCGGAGCCGCCGGAGGCGGAGGTGACGGCGCGCCAGCGGGTTGAGCAGGCGGTGCGGACGGTGGCCGACGAGGCGGCGGCGGGACTGCCCGATCCGTGGGCGCAGGCCGTACGGGAGACGGCCACGCGGGGGGCCGCGGGCCTGCCGGAGGCGCTGGACGAGCTGGCGCTGTCGGCCGGGGTGCCCACGGGCAAGCCGCCGCGACCGGCGTGGTGGCCGGCGGCCGTGCTCGCCCAGGCGGCGATGACGCTGGTGCAGATCTACGGCGGGTTGTGGCTGGTCGGGCAGATCGTGGGCGTGCTGGAGCCGAAGCTGCTTCCGCCGGTGCTGCTGATGGCGGCGGGCATCGTCGGCGGGCCGCTGGTGGAGTGGGCGTGCTCGATGGCCGCCCGCGGCCCGGCACGGCGCTACGGGCAGGACGCCGAACGGCGGCTGCGGCAGGCGGCGGCCGGGTGCGGACGGGCGCGGGTGCTGGAGCCGGTGGCGGCGGAACTGCTGCGCTACCAGGAGGTGCGGGAGCAGTTCGTGAGCGTGGCGGGCGGAGCCGGTACACCCGGACGGGGGACGCGCCTGTCCACAACCCGGTAGTTGTCCACAGGCGTCGGCGCGGTGGGAGGGGCCGGGCGCAGTCTGGTCCCACGCGCCGCAGGACGTGGACGACGAGGAGGGGGCGCCGCAGATGAACGAGACCGTGGTGACGCTGGTGGGCCATGTGGCGACCCAGATCGACTACCGCGAGACGCCGAGTGGACCGGCGGCGAGATTCCGCTTCGCCGTGCGGCCCCGGTTCTACGACCGCCAGAAGGAGGCCTGGACGGACGGGGCGACGAGCTTCTACACCGTGTGGGCGCGGCGGTCGCTGGCCGCGAACCTCGCGGCCTCGGTGTCCGTGGGCGAGCCGCTGGTCCTGCACGGCAGACTGCGGGTCCGCGACGAACAGGGCGAGGGGCAGCGGTGGGTCTCGGCCGAGATCGACGCGCTGGCCGCGGGGCACGACCTGAGCCGGGGGACGGCGGCCTTCCGCCGGGCGGCGACGGCGGGCGCGCCACTGACGGAAGCTCAGAAGGGGGCGGTGGTCTAGGTGTTCGAGGCCTATAGGATTCCCCGGTATCCACGGGCATCTGGGGCTTTGGCCCGAAGGGGAAGACTGTGTCCATTGGCGTTCCCGCTTCTTCTGTTCCTGCCGACTCCGCCACGACTGCTGACCGGGCCGATCCCACAGGTTCCGCTTCTGCCGCCGGGCCCTCCGCCGGTGCTGCTGTGGCGCCTGCCGCTCGCTCTGCTGACGGGCCTGCCGCTGGTCCGCGCCTTGATCCGGCCGCCGCACGTGAGTCCGGGCCGGCCGCCGGCCTCGGGGAGCGGGGCGGAACCGGGCGGGTCGGCGGGGTCGGCGGGGTCGGCCGGGTCGGCGGGGTCGGTGGGGTCGGCGGGAGCGGTGGAGGCACCGGGACCGACACAGGCGATGGGCCGACCGGTGGCGGCAGCGGGTCGACCGGTGGGAGCAATGGGCCGGCCGGTGGCGGCAATGGGCCGACCGGTGGGACTCGGGCCGCGGCGCGGCGTCCGTTCGCGGTGGCGCTGCTCGCCGCCGCCCTGGCGGCGGCGCCCGGGGCCCCGGCCGCCGCCGCGGAAGGGGACCGGGGCGCGCACCGTCCGCCGGAGGGCGCGACGGCCGTGCTGGACGGGCTCAAGACCTTCGGCCAGGCGGTCCTGCGGGGCCGGGACGGCAGCGTCCAGCAGATCCCGGCCGGGCTCTACGAGATGCGCGTCGACGGCGGCGGGATGCTCCAGACGTACGGCGTCGGCGTGACCGGCTTCGCCCAACCGCAGGCCCGGTACACGGAGACGGCGTGGAGCGGCAGCCCGCTCGGCGCGAACGGCGAGGCGGGCGGCAGGATCCGATGGGTCCTGGAGCACTCCTACCCCCAGCTGAACGACCTGACCGGATTGGCCAAGGCGGCCGGGGCCGGCGCGCTCACCGCGGAGAGCGCGGCGGCCGGGACCCAGGTGGCGATCTGGCGGCTGGCCGACGGGGCACAGGTGGAGGCGGCCGATCCGGCGGCGGAGAAGCTGGCCGACTACCTCCAGAAGGAGGCGGGCCGCCTGGCGGAGCCCCCGGCGTCGCTGAGCCTGGACCCGGCCCAGGTGGCGGGGCCGGTCGGCAGCCGGATCGGGCCGGTCACGGTCCGGACGGGGGCCCAGAGCGTGACGGTCACGCCGGACGCGTCGGCCCTGGCCATGGGCGTACGGGTGGTGGACGCGCAGGGCCAGCCGGTGACGGCTGCCAAGCACGGCAGCCGGCTGTGGTTCGAGGTGCCGGCGGGCACCGCCGACGGCATGGCCACGGTGACGGTCCAGGGCTCGACCCGGGTGCCGGTGGGGCGGGTGTTCACGAGCGGCGAGTGGACGCAGGCACAGGTCGTGGCCGGCTCCAGCGAGTCCGCCGCCTCGGCCGTCGCGACAGCGGTCTGGCCGGAATCGGCGACCCTCACCGCCCCCCAGGGCGGCCAGGCCGCCCCGGTCACCCTCCAGGCCTCCGTCACCTCCCCGGACGAGCCCGACGACCGCCTGGCCGCCAGCGGCAGCTCGGCAGCCACCCCCGTGATCGCCTCCCTGGCGATCGGCCTGGTGGTCCTCGGCGGCATGGTCGTCCTCCTGCTGCGCAAGCGCCCGCTGGACGAGGAGCAGGAGCAGGGGGCGGAGTAGAGCGGCGGCGAGGGCCGCGGAAGCCAGGCCGGGCCCGGCCCGGCCCGGCCCGGCCCGGCCAGGCGGGGCGAGGCGGGAGCGGGGAGGGGCGGGGGCGGGGAGCGGGGAGGGGGCGGGTGCGGGACAAGAGCGCCGAGGAGATCGGAGAGTCGCTCGGTGACCCGCTCGGTGTCTCGCTCGGTGAGTGGCTCTGAGAGACGCTCGACGAGTTGATCGACGAGCCCATCGAGGCGGAGCTCGGCGAAGAGCACTGCGACGGAGAGACGAGGAGGAGAGCGACGAGGGGGTGATACGAGGGTGATACAGGAGAGGTTCGCGGGTATCAGGTGAAGATGCCTGAGCAGAGGACGCACAAGCATCTGTTGACCTGGTGGGGCGCGGCGGCGCGGTGGGACCGGGAGGTGTTCGACGCGGTGGCCCGGCGGCACTGGCCCGGGGCCGACCGGGTGCTGCCGCGGCTCGGGCGGGCCGCCAACCACGGCGTGCTGTGGGGCGGCGCGGCCGCCGCTCTCGGCGTCTTCGGCTCCGCCTCGGCGCGCCGGGCGGCGTTGCGCGGGATGGCCTCGCTGGCGCTGGCCTCCGCCACCATCAACACCGTCGGCAAGTGGTCGGTGCGCCGGCCCCGACCGGTGCTGGAGGGGGTCCCCGTGGTGCGGCAGCTGGCCGTCCAGCCGACCACGACCTCGTTCCCCTCGGGGCATTCGGCGTCCGCGTTCGCCTTCGCCGCCGGGCTGGCGCTGGAACACCCGGGCTGGGGGCTGCTGGCCCTGCCCCTCGCGGCGTCCGTCGCCTTCTCCCGGGTGTACACCGGGGTGCACTACCCGACGGACGTCCTGGCCGGGGCGGGACTCGGCGTCGCCGCCGCGCTCGTCGTACGCCGGCTCGCCAGCGACGCCAAGCAGGCGCGGGCGGTGCCCGGTGACGAGCGGGCGGCGACCGGGGCGCCTGCGCTGCCGGACGGCGCCGGGCTGGTCGTCGTGGTGAACACCGGCGCCGGGACCCCGGCCGCCGCGGTGAGCGTGCTGCGCTCCGCCCTGCCCAAGGCCGAGGTGGTCGAGTGCTCGGGGGAGGAACTGCCGGACGCGCTGGCCGAGGCGGCGGACCGAGCGACCGTGCTCGGTGTCTGCGGGGGCGACGGCACGGTCAACGCCGCCGCGACCGCCGCGCTGCGCGCCGGCGTACCGCTGGCGGTCCTGCCCGGTGGCACCCTCAACCACTTCGCCCTCGACCTCGGTCTGACCGGGCCCGAGGACGCGTGCCGCGCCGTCGCCCGGGGCCAGGCCGTCCGGGTGGGCGTCGGCCGGATCACCCCCGCCCCCATCGCCCAGACCGGCACCCCCACCGACGCGCCACCGAACGAGGCCCCGACCGCGCCGCGGTCGGGGCCTGAGGCCCGGCCGGGGAGCGAGGCGCGGGCTGGCGCGGGGGCCGGGTACTTCCTGAACACCTTCAGCATCGGGGTGTACCCCGAGCTGCTGCGGCACCGGCTGGTGTGGGCGCCGCGGATCGGGGGCGGGGCCGCCGCGGTCGTGGCCGCCGTGCGGGTGCTGCGGGCAGAGCGGCCCGTGGTGCTGCGGGTGGCGGGGCGGCGGCGCGCGGTGTGGCTGCTGTTCGCGGGGAACGGGGTCTACCACGGCCGGGGTGCGGCGCCCCGGCGCCGGGTCTCGCTGGGGGCGGGGTTGCTCGACGTACGGCTCGTCCGCGGGGGCGGCCGACCCGGGCCGCGGTTGCTCGCGGCGGCGCTGGCCGGGCCGCTGTCGCGTTCGCCCGTCCACACCGCCACCCGGCTGCGGAGCCTGCGCATCTCCGACATCCCGCCGGGTACGCCGCTCGCCTACGACGGCGAGTACGCCTTGGCGCCCTCGTCCCTGGTCATCGACGGCCTACCGGAGGCCCTCACGGTCTACCGCCCCACCACCCCCACCTGACCGACACCCCCGCCCACGCGGCCCCGGACCGCTGCCGAGCCCGCCGCCTGCCGGGTCTGCCGCGGCCTGCGTCGGCCACCCCGGCTCGCGGACGCAGAGCCCCTCCTGCGCCCGCCGCCTGCCGAGCCCGCCGCCGACGTCGGCCACCCCGGGCTCGCGGCCGCGGGGCCTCTTCTACGCCCGCCGCCTGCGGCGCCCGGCGCCGACCACCCCGGCTCGCGGATACGGAGCTTCTCCTGCGCCCGTCGCCTCGGCTGACTGCGGAGGCCCAGCCGCTGGGCCCCGCCGACGCCACCGCGGAGCACCGCTCACCCCGCCCGCTCACCGCCGCGGCTCCGCCCGCCCCGCCTGCCGGCTCAACCCGATCCCGCATCCACTTCCCGGCCGCCCGGCCACTACCGGCCGGGTGCTCGCGGGCGGCCGGGCGCCAGGCGCTCGCTGCCTCGCCCAGGCCGCGCCCCGCCCTCGTCCAGGGCCCGCGCCCCAACCTCCCCAGGCA
>NZ_JAJAUY010000003.1 GCF_020532625.1 Streptomyces antimicrobicus
GGTGGGCGGGAGCTGCTGGGTCGGCGGCTCGGCCGGCGGCTCCGGAGTCGCGGGGGCCGCCGGCGCCGGGGGTGCGGAGGGGGCCACGGGGGGTGTGGGGGCCGCGGTGCCCTCGTTCTCGGTGCTCACAGCGTCTCTCCTCGTCGGACACGGCTTCTGGACATCGGTCCGGCAGAACGTTCGACCGGACGCACAAGTTCCTGATCAAAGTTTTTCCCATGAACCGTCAGAGCACTGTAAGCCGGACCTGTGGGTTCTCGCCCGGCCCGGCACGCGGCCCCCGGTCGGTGGCACCATGACCCGGTGACCCATGCAGCGCCGCGCACCATCCAGGTCGTCGCCCACCGCGGGGCGTCGGAGGACGCCCCGGAACACACCCTGGCCGCCTACCGCAAGGCGATCGAGGACGGTGCGGACGGACTCGAATGCGACGTCCGGCTGACCGCCGACGGCCATCTGGTCCTCGTCCACGACCGCCGGGTCAACCGCACGTCCAACGGCCGGGGCGCCGTCTCGGCCCTGGAGCTCGCCGACCTGGCCGCGCTCGACTTCGGCTCCTGGAAGGACCGCGAGGAGTCCCCGGACTGGGACTCCGACCCGGCGCTGCTGTCGGAACGCACCTCCGTCCTGACACTGGAGCGGCTGCTGGAACTGGTGGCCGACGCCGGCCGGCCGGTCGAGCTGGCCATCGAGACGAAACATCCCACCCGCTGGGCCGGACAGGTGGAGGAGCGCCTCCTCTTCCTCCTCAAGCGCTTCGGCCTGGACGCTCCGCCGCCCGAGGGACCCCACCCGGTGCGCGTCATGAGCTTCTCGGCCCGGTCCCTGCACCGGGTGCGCGCCGCCGCGCCCACGGTGCCCACGGTCTATCTGATGCAGTTCATCTCCCCCCGGATGCGCGACGGCCGGCTGCCGGCCGGAGTGCGGATCGCGGGGCCGGGCATGCGGATCGTCCGGAACCACCCCGGCTTCGTCCGCAAGCTCCAGGCCGCCGGGTACGCCGTCCACGTGTGGACCGTGAACGACGCCGAGGACGTTCAGCTCTGCGCTGATCTGGGTGTGGAAGCGATCATTACGAACCGGCCGCGACAGGTTCTGTCCCAGCTCGGTCGCTGACGCCCCGGTTTGCCCACCCACCCCGTCCACCCCGCCCGTTACAGGGCGTGCCCCGGCGCATCCGGTCCGCATTCGGTCGTCATGAATGCGTCATCAATGCGTCACAGTGCCCTGCCCGGCCGGTTTCCGGTCCAGGCCATTGGGGCATTCAGATCTTGGCGTGGGGCTAAGGAGGTTCCGGGGGTGGCGTTGGTGGTGGCACAGGAGGTGCCCACGTCGTCGTGCATGGCCGTACCCCATGGCCCTGCGGGCGTGGGGGAAGCAAGGCGCCGCATGCGCGAGCAGTTGCGCATCAGCGGAGTGGCCGAATCGGTCGTGGACGACGCCGTACTGATCCTTTCCGAACTGCTCAGCAACGCCTGCCGGCACGGCAGACCGCTGGGCACCGGCGAGGTCGGCGACGGAGACATACGCGCCGCGTGGCGCGTGGACGACGCGGGGCGGCTGACGGTCGAGGTCACGGACGGGGGCGGTCCCACCCGCCCGGTTCCGGCCACGCCTTCGGTCACCGCGCACGGCGGTCGGGGGCTGAACATCATCAGCGCCCTCGCCCAGGACTGGGGCGTGCGCGACGGGGTGGCGGGTGAGGTCACCGTGTGGGTGGTCGTGGCCACAGGGCCCCGGCACGACGATTTCGCTACGCGCGTTGCGCCGCCCGCGATCGACTTCTCGGCCCCCTTCGACGATCTCGATCCCTGACCCGTTCGCGGATCCGAGCCGATCCGCAGCGGAACCGGCCTTCGACAGGCGGCCGTCCGGGAGTGCACGCCGACCGTACTCCCGGCCGCATCTCCAGGTTCCGGCGGTACGAGCGACTAGGCTCGCGCCAGTCACGGCACGTGGTCCGTGACGCCGTACCGCCGCAACCGGGAGACACCCACGATGGCCAAGAAGCGTCCCGCAGCAAAGCCTCAGCTCAAGGACGGGGAGATCCCCGTGGTGGGTGCCCGCGAGCCCTGCCCTTGCGGCTCCGGGCGCCGTTACAAGGCCTGCCACGGCCGCACCGCCGCGCACGCGGCCACCGAGCTGGTGCAGCGTCCGTTCCAGGGCCTGCCGGGCGAGTGCGACTGGGTGGCGCTGCGCGAGCTGGTGCCCGCGGCCACCGCCCCGCTCCACCTCAAGGGCGGCCTGCCCGAGGGCGTCCCGTCCGTCACGCTGGCCACCGTCCTGCCGATGGCCTGGCCGGCGCTGCGCCGCGAGGACGGCTCGATCCTGCTCGGCCTGCAGAACGACGCCTCCTCGGGAGACCTGTCCCGGGAGATGGCCGACACCCTGGAGCGCGCCTTCGCGACGGAGCCCGGTAATCCGGTTCCGGCCCGCCGGGTGCCGGCCGAGGGTCCGCGACTTCAGGATCTCCTCGACCCCGACGGCGATTTCGAGCCGGTTGTCCACGCCGGCTTCGAATTCTGGATTCCGGATGCGCAGGACGCCCAGGCGGCCTCGCCGGAGATCGCCGCCTCGCTGGAACGCGCCAACGCCGCCGCCATCCCGACCGTCAAGCTGGCCGGCGTCGACGCCGCCTACTGGTGCGAGACCCCGGACAAGAACCACCTGCGGTGGGTCATGCCGCACCCCGAGGAGAAGCTGCTCGACGCGCTGGCCCGGATGCAGGTGGCGGGCGCCACCTCGCTGGGCGAAGGCACCAAGCTGGTCGGCTCCTTCCGCGCCCACGGCCTGATGGTTCCCGTGTGGGACCTGCCCACCGGTGTCACCGCCGCCGACGTGGAGAAGCCCGCCGCGCAGTTCGCCGAGCACCTGGCCGCGGCCCTCGCCACGGACGCCCCGCTGACCCCGGAGGAGCGCCGGGCGCGCGGGGGGCTCACCAACCGCCAGGTGACGCTCAGCTGAGCGTCACCCCGTGTGTTCGGACGGTGACAGGCGTCACAACTCCCGCTAATCGCCTGCAAATCCGTGTCTGAATATCAGAGATCGAATTTGCGTAGGGGCGATCTCTTGTTACCGTTCTTGTAGCCCGGTCGCTGGTGCATCCCCCGTCGCCAGCGACCGGGCCCTTCCATTTCCGGCCCGCTCAACGCTCGCCCGGAGCGGTGGAGTTGCTTCCGGATCGCAGCAGCAGTCGCCCTTCATCATCCGGAACTGCAAACTCCGCAACTGCCGTCCACTCGCTCCGTGCGCCGGTCGATTCCTCCCGCGGCGTCTCGCACAGTCCGGGCTCGTCACCCGCCCCGACGGCACATCGGATCTGCCACGTCCGCCCCGCCGGTCCCATGAGCGTCAGCACGGCGTCCAGCGGGTGACCGCTCGTGTTGCGGTAGTAACTGCGGCCCCACGTCTGCCCGTCGGCCGCCAGGACGCACGTCTGCGCCTCCACGCCGTCCGGCGAGGAGAGCTCGGGACCGCACCGGGACTCCGTACGCGGCGGGGCGGACGGACCGGTCAGCGGGGCCGAACCGGGCCGGCCGGAAGCCGCACCGGCTCCGGCCCCGGCGCCCGCACCGGCCCCCGCACCGGCCCCCGCGCCGGGCCCGGCGGAACCACCGGCCTCACGGCCGGATTCGGACGGTCCCAGCGAGGGGAGCAGACCGCCGCGCCGCGCGTCGCCCCGGCCGTCGAGCCGACCGTCGAAATCCGGCCCGGCGATCGCGCCTGCCAGCGGAAGGGACAAGATGATCAGCACACCGGCGCCGATACCGATGAGGCGGAGATTCATTCGGCGAAGATAGCGACGCAGGAATGGGGCACAGAGATCCCCGCGCCCAATTCCCTTGGAAACACGTCCTGGTGGCACCCGTTCGAGTGAGGCGGGCGCCGGCACACCGGCGCCTGCGGCCGCTCAGTACGCGAGCCGGCTGCCCCCGCCCGGCGCCCCGCTGCTCGCCTCCACCAACGCGTCCACGACCGTCCCGACCTCGGGCAGCCACACCGCACCGCCCCCCGCCTCAGGGGCGCGCTCCCAGCGCACCTGCCCGCCGCCGTACGCGGGTGAGGGCGGCAGCAGCAGGTAGCCGCCCTCCCCGTGGAAGCGCAGACAGGACGGCACGTGGTCCTGCGCGTAGAGGAGTTCGCCCAGCCGTTCCAGCGAGTACGGCCGCACCAGCAGCGACCACCGGGTCGGGGTCGCCACCACCGGCCCCAGCCGCAGCCCCTGGGCGTCCAGCCGGGCCAGCGCCCCCGGCGCCGCCACGGCCGGCAGGCTGACCGCGCACGGCGCGCCGCCGCCGGTGGCCAGCAGCACGGGCGCCGTCGGGCGGTTGGTCCACCACCAGCCGATCATCCGGGCGTCGGTGGTGGCGGCGAGCAGTCCGGGGTCGAAGGGGTGGGCGCCGGGCACCACGCAGTCGGGATCGGGGCACGCGCACCGCGTGCCGTCACCGGCCGCCCGGCCCACGCCGGGCAGGACCGGCCACCGCAGCGCGGTGGCGCAGTGCAGGGCCGCGTCGAGGAGGGCGGGGGTCTCGCCGTCCGTCCGGCCGGAGGAGCGCAAGGAGAGCCATGAACTGCGGAGCCGCTGGAGACGCCTTCCGAGGATCTCGCGCATGAGCGCTCGTTCCTTTCCGTTGAACGCCGAGGGCCACATCACACCATGTATGCGGTGTTTCACCGCACGTACACGTTTCGCGCCACTGCCCACCAGAGGCAGGTTCACACGGTTCGTGCAGTTTTCTTACGGGTCCATGAAACGTCCGGCGGGATGGAGCGCGACCCGCTCGGGGGTCCGTCCGGTCCTGCGCCCCTAGGGACGGCAGACCGTGGCGAACGGTTCCGGCGCAGCCGCCGGGACAGGCGCCAACTGTCCCCAGGTACCACCGATTACGTACCCGGAGCCACTTGGGCGCCGCCCAGTCGACCTCAAAAAGAGGCCCGTTCCAGCTTTTTCCGGCCAAGTTTTTGCCGCCACCGGAAGGTGAGTTGTCGTACCACGGACACCAGGATTCTCACCTGGACAATGCTGGACATCGCTCCCCGCGTGCGTGTAGATGTGGATCCATTGATGGCGCTGCAGCACGATCTGGGGGTTTGCGATGCTATATGGCGAATCGCACCAGGCGGAAAGGCGGACGCCATGAGCGCCCCGCACCTGCCGAAAGTGGCTGGAATCGATCCAGCAGTTGTGGATGCCCCTCACACTGCCGCGCCCGCATCCGTGCGGCCGCTCAGCCCAACACCTCATCCCGGCGCGCCCGGGACCCTGATCCAGGACCGCCTGGCCGGGATGGTCTCCGACCTCACCACCCTCCACGAACTCACCGAGCGGCTCGCCCGCGAGGGCGACCTGGACGCCGCGCTCCAAGAGCTCCTGCGGGCCGGCGCCGCCCTCGTCGGCGCCCGCCGTGGCCTGATCGTGCTGGAGCCCGCCGACGGTCTCGGCCCCGCCGTCACCATCGGCCTGGGGCTCGGCCGCGCCGAGCTCGGGCACATCGAGACCGTGCCGCGCAGCGCCACCTCCTACGGCCGCATCCTCGACGGTCTGCCCGACGCCGAGGGCGGCTCCGACATCCTGCCCGAGCCGGACGCCACCCCGGGCGCCGGCGGGTACGCCGTCCCCGTCGATCCCCGCCACCGCGAGGTCGCCGCCCGCCTCGGCTACGCCGCCAGCTACGCGCTCCCCCTGACCGCCGAAGCCACCGGCCGGCTCGGCGCGGCCGTCTGGCTCTACGACGAACCGGCCGAGCCGAGCGACCGCCAGCGCGACCTCGTCGGCCTCTACGTGCAGCACGCGGCCGAGCACCTCGCCCGGATGCTGGAGGTCGCCCGGGCCCGGACCCGGCTCGCCGCCCTCTCCGAGGAACTGCTGCCCAGCCGGCTCCCCCGGGTCCCCGGTGTCCAGCTCGCCGCCCGCCACCACACCGGCCCGCACGGCGGCGGCGACTGGTACGACGCCCTGCCGCTGCCCGAGGGCGCCCTCGGCCTCGCCGTCGGCTCGGTCACCGGGTCCGGGCCCAGCGCGGTCGCGGCCATGGGCCGGCTGCGGGCGAGCCTGCGCGCCTACGCCGTCATGGAGGGCGAGGACCCGGTCGCGGTCCTGTCCGACCTGGAGCTGCTGCTGCGCCTGACCGAGCCGGCCCGCTCGGCCACCGCGCTCTTCGCCTACTGCGAGCCCGCCCGCCGCAAGATCCTCCTGGCCGGCGCGGGGCACACCCCGCCGCTGGTGGTCGGTGAACGCCGCACCGAGTACGTGGAGACCTCGCTGTCCGCACCGCTGGGCATGCTCTCGTGCTGGGAAGCACCGAGCGTGGAGATCGAACCGGCCGCAGGAGAAACGGTGCTTCTCTACACCGACGGGCTGCTGCGGCGGACCGGCGACGCCATGGACCGGGCCTACGCCCGGCTGCACGCGGCGGCCGCCGGGGTCCCGCGGGCCCTGCGCGACGACCCGGCCGCCCTCGTGGACCACGTCCTGCACACGCTGCTGCCCGACGGCCTCGGGCGGCCGGGGCCGGGCGGGGCGGGCGAGGCGGGCGGGTGCACCGGGGCCGGCGAGGCGCCGTACGAGGACATCGTGCTGCTGGCGGCCCGCTTCGAGTGAGCTGCC
This sequence comes from Streptomyces antimicrobicus, assembly GCF_020532625.1. Classification (GTDB taxonomy): domain Bacteria; phylum Actinomycetota; class Actinomycetes; order Streptomycetales; family Streptomycetaceae; genus Streptomyces; species Streptomyces antimicrobicus. The sequence goes on from NZ_JAJAUY010000003.1 coordinate 6,611, forward strand.
TTCCTCTGCTCGGCGGCGCCGGTCCTGCGCGGTGGCGCCGCCGCGCCTCGGGTCGGCGCTGCTCGGGTCGGCGCTGCTCGGGTCGGCGCCGCGCCTCGGGCCGCACTGCGCTCGGGACGAGCCGGTGGCCCGCGCCGGCGCGGCCCGCGCCGATTTGACCGGGACATTCCGTTTGTGTGATCCGGCACAAGGGGACTTCGGGCCCCTCCGGCCCGCCGCCTTTCGCACATACGATGGATGAGGTCCGCACCCGGTCCGTGTCGTACTGAGGAGATGACGTGGCTGACGAGCTCACCCCGGAGACCCCGGAAGAAGAGCAGCCCAAGAAGACGCACAAGCAGCGCAAGAACGGTCTCTACCCGGGCGTCAGCGACGAACTCGCCGAGAACATGCGCACCGGCTGGGCCGACACCGAGCTGCACGGTCTGGAGCCCATCGCGCAGGCCGGGCACACCGCCGCCCGCCGCGAGGCGCTGTCCGCGCGCTTCCCCGGCGAGCGCCTGGTCGTCCCCGCGGGCCGGCTGAAGATCCGCTCGAACGACACCGAGTACCCCTTCCGCGCCGCCACCGAGTACGCCTACCTCACCGGCGACCAGACCGAGAACGGCGTTCTGGTCCTGGAGCCGGCCGGCGAGAGCGGCCACACCGCCACCCTCTACCTGCTGCCCCGCTCCGACCGCGAGAACGGCGAGTTCTGGCTGTCCGGCCAGGGCGAGCTGTGGGTCGGCCGCCGGCACTCCCTGTCCGAGGCCGAGCAGCTGCTGGGCCTCCCGGTCAAGGACGTGCGTACGGTCGCCGAGGAGCTGGCCGAGGCCACCGGACCCGTCCGCGTCGTCCGCGGCCACGACTCCGTCATCGAGGCGGCCCTGACCGACAAGGTCACCGCCGAGCGCGACGAGGAGCTGCGCGTCTACCTCTCCGAGGCCCGCGCGGTGAAGGACGAGTTCGAGATCGGCGAGCTGCAGAAGGCCGTCGACTCCACCGTCCGCGGCTTCGAGGACGTCGTGAAGGTCCTGGACAAGGCCGAGGCGACCTCCGAGCGCTACATCGAGGGCACCTTCTTCCTGCGCGCCCGCGTCGAGGGCAACGACGTCGGCTACGGCTCCATCTGCGCCGCCGGTGAGCACGCCTGCACCCTGCACTGGGTCCGCAACGACGGCGCGGTCCGCCCCGGCGACCTGCTGCTGCTCGACGCCGGCGTGGAGACCCACTCCCTCTACACCGCCGACGTCACCCGCACCCTGCCGATCAACGGCCGGTACACCGACATCCAGCGCAAGGTCTACGACGCCGTGTACGAGGCCCAGGAGGCGGGCATCGCCGCGGTGAAGCCGGGCGCGAAGTTCCGCGACTTCCACGACGCCGCGCAGCACGTGCTGGCCGAGAAGCTCGTCGAGTGGGGCCTGCTCCAGGGCCCGGTCGAGCGCGTCCTGGAGCTCGGCCTGCAGCGCCGCTGGACCCTGCACGGCACCGGTCACATGCTCGGCATGGACGTGCACGACTGCGCCGCAGCCCGCACCGAGGCCTACGTCGACGGCACGCTGGAGCCGGGCATGTGCCTGACCGTGGAGCCGGGCCTGTACTTCCAGGCCGACGACCTGACGGTGCCCGAGGAGTACCGGGGCATCGGCGTCCGGATCGAGGACGACATCCTCGTCACCGAGGACGGCAACCGGAACCTCTCCGACGGACTGCCGCGCCGGTCCGACGAGGTCGAGGCCTGGATGGCCCGCCTCAAGGGCTGACACCACGACGACATGACGGGGCTCCCCCGGCCGCGGCTGCGCGGCCGGGGGAGCCCCGTCGCGTTCGGCGCGGGCTCACGCCCGCAGCCGGCTTACGACACCTTCAGGAGGGCGTCCTCGCGCCACTTGAGCATCTTGTCGAAACTCACCACCGCGCCCCGCCCCGGCCGGTTCCGGAAGCGGACGTGGTCGGCGAGCTGCTCGATCAGGCACAGGCCGCGCCCGTGCTCGGCCAGGGACGGCCGGGGGCGGGACACCGTCGCCGACGGGAAGCCGGGGCCGAAGTCGGTCACCTCGATGCGGCAGCAGTCGCCGTCCAGATACGCCGTGACCCGATAGGCCTCGGCCTCGTCGGACAGTCCGGCGACCCCGCCGTGCTCGACGGCGTTGGCGCAGGCCTCGCTGAGGGCCACCGAGAGGTCGTAGGAGATGTCCGGGTCCACCCCCGCGGTCTCCATCGCCCCCAGCAGCAGCCGCCGGGCGAGCGGCACGCTCGCGGCTTCGCGCCTCAAGTGGAGAGACCACCAGATGCTCATACCGCTACCTATTGCCGCCCAAGGCGGGGCGTAAGCCCCTGGGCACCGGCACAGCACTCATTCGGCCGATGCGCACGTGCCGGGGGCGGTGTTATGAGGCATGGCCAGGGCCTCGTACGGCCCCTCGCGGTCGACCCGGGCGGCCCTGTGAGGGCTGAGCGGGCCCCCGGGTCCAGGGGGACTCAAGGGACCTTCCGGACCTGCCGTACGCAACGCGGCGGCGCAGTGCGATGATGGCCCGGCCATGTCTGCCCCCCCAACGACTCACGCCGGAGCCGGTCTCCGGTTCCTGCGGGCCGCGGTGTTCGCCGCGGTCTGCGTCGTGCTGTCCGGGGTCGGGCACGCGGTGGCCTCCTGCGCCACCGTGCCCTGGTGGGCCCTCGGCCTGGCCTTCCTCGCCGTCCTCGCGGTCGCGGCGCCGCTGGCCGGCCGCCGGCGCTCGCTGCCCGGCATCGCCGCCGCCCTCGGCGGTGGCCAGCTCGTCCTGCACGCCTTGTTCGGCTTCGGCCAGCACACCGCGACCTCGGCGGCCGGCTCCCCGGCCGACCCGGCGGTGCAAGGCGGCTCCGACGCCTCGCTCGCGGCGCTCGCCGCGCAGCTCGTCTGCGGGGGCAACTCCGTACCGCTGAGCCCGGCCGAGGCCCAGCAGATCCTGCGGACCGCCGGCCTCGACCCGGCCGCCCTCGCCGCGCAGAGCGCCCACGCCGCCCATGGGCACGCCGTACCGCTCGTGCAGGGCGCGACCGAGCCGGCCACCGGCCTGCTCACCGTGCCCATGCTGCTCGGCCACCTGCTGGCCGCGCTGGCGGCCGGGTGGCTGCTCGGCCGCGGCGACGCGGCCCTGCTCCGCCTGCTGACGCTCTCCCGGCGCTCCGCCGAGGCCGCGCCCGTCCGTGCGCTGCGGACCGCGTTGGCGCTCGTACGCGCCCTGGCCGCCGGGCTGCCCGGCGCCCCTGCCGGCGGGGCTCCGCGGGTCCGGCGTAGCAGGGACGACGACGCCCCCTCCACGGGGCGCGACGCGCTCCAGCACACGGTGATCCGGCGCGGGCCGCCCGTGGCGGCGTACGCCCTCGCAGCCTGACGCGGCACCCCCACTCCCCGGGACGAACGACGGGAGCACCGGTGCCGCGGCCTCCGTGCGCGCCCGTGCCCGGAGTTCTCGTCACCCCTCATCCCGTGGAGTGTTTCCGCCATGAAGACCTCTCGCGTCTCCTTCGCCGCGGCCCTGGCCGCCGGCACCGTCCTGGCCCTGTCCGGCACCGCTTTCGCGCACGTCAGCGTGCAGCCCGGCGAGGCCACCAAGGGCGGCTACGCGACGATCAACTTCAAGGTCCCCAACGAGCGCGACGCCGCCTCGACCGTGAAGCTGGAGGTCAACTTCCCCGTCGACAAGCCGCTGACCTCGGTGATGCCCCAGGACGTCCCCGGCTGGACCGTGAGCGTCGAGAAGAGCAAGCTCGACAAGCCGCTCACCGTCCACGGCAAGCAGGTCAACGAGGCCGTCACCAAGGTGACGTGGAGCGGCGGCAAGATCGAGCCGGGGAAGTTCCAGCAGTTCCCGGTGTCCGTCGGCAAGCTGCCCGAGGACGCCGACCGCATGGTCTTCAAGGCGATCCAGACGTACGACAACGACGAGGTCGTCCGCTGGATCGAGGAGCCCAAGGAAGGCGCGGCCGAGCCGCAGAACCCGGCCCCGGTGCTGAAGCTGGCCGCCGCCAAGGGCGACGACCACCACGGCGCGGCCCCCAAGAACGACAGCGCCAAGAACGACGGCGCCAAGAACGCCGACCGCAGTGGCCACGAGCAGGCCTCCGGCAAGAGCACGGACACCACGGCGCGGGCGCTCGGCATCGCCGGCATCGTCGTCGGCCTCGGCGGCGTCGCGTTCGGGATCGCCTCCCGTCGTCGCTCCGCCTGACGGCGTGGCCCTCCTCCCACCGAACCGTCCAACAGACCCGATCCACACCCGATCCCAGGGACATCTCTTCATGCGCACCACACGTGTGACGGTCGCCGCCCTCGCGGCCGTGGCCGCACTCACGCTCTCCGCGTGCGGCGGCGAGCCCGCCCAGAAGCCGGTCGCGGACGTGAACGCGCCGGCCAAGAAGCAGGCCGGCACCGTCCTCGACCGCCCCTTCGACAAGCCCGACCTCACGCTGACGGACACCACCGGCCGGCCGTGGAACCTGCGCGAGCAGACCAAGGGCAAGCCGACGCTGATCTACTTCGGCTACACCAACTGCCCCGACGTGTGCCCGCTGACGATGAGCAACATCGCCGTCGCCAAGAAGGCGCTGCCCAAGGCCGACCAGGACAACCTCCGGGTCGTCTTCGTCACCACCGACCCCGAACGCGACACTCCCGACTCCCTCGGCACGTGGCTCAAGGCCCAGGACCCGTCCTTCGTCGGACTGACCGGGGACTTCGCCACGATCCAGGCCGCCGCGCGCAGCCTGGGCATCGGCATCGACCCCGCCAAGAAGGAGGCCGACGGCAAGGTCGTCTCCATGCACGGCGCCCAGGTCATCGCGTTCTCGCCCAAGACCGACGAGGGCTACGTCCTCTACGGCGAGAGCACGACCGTCGACGACTACACCAAGGACCTGCCGAAGATCGCCAAGGGAGAGAACCCGTGAACCACCGCACCACCCGTACCCTCGCCGCCGCCCTCTCCCTGACGGCCGCGCTCGCCATATCCGGCTGTTCCTCGGACTCCTCCGACGACAGTGGCTCCGACGCCGCCGGCGCCGCCAAGCCCGCCATGACCGTCAGCGGCGCCTTCATGCCGGAGCCCGTCAACGACAAGATGGCCGGCGGCTTCATGGTCATCAAGAACGGCTCCGCGACCGCGGACAAGCTCACCGGGGTCACCAGCCCGCTCTCCGACGACGTCCAGATCCACGAGACCAAGGACCAGAAGATGCAGCAGGTCCCGTCCATGGACGTGCCTGCCAACGGCGAGCTGAAGCTGGAACGCGGTGGCAACCACGTCATGTTCATGGGCCTGAAGAGCCAGCCCAAGGTCGGCGAGAAGATCACCGTCGAGCTGCGCTTCGAGAAGGCCGACCCGGTCAAGGTCGAGCTGGACGTGAAGGAACGGACCTACAAGCCGCACGACGCCCACTGACGGACCGAGGGACTGACACGCCATGACGGCCACCGCCCCCGCCCTCTCCACGGCCCGCACCCGCCCGGCAGCCCTGCTGCCGCGGCTGGTGCTGGTCCTCGCGACCCTGCTGGCAAGCCTGTTCACCGCGGCCGCACCGGCCACGGCGCACGCCGCGCTGACTGCGAGCGACCCCAAGGACGGGGCGGTGGTCGCCACGGCCCCCGCCCAGGTCAGCCTGTCCTTCTCGGAGCAGGTCGCCATGGGCGACGACTCCATCCGCGTCATGGACCCGCGGGGCAAGCGGGTCGACACCGGAGAGCTGCGCGACATGTGCAGCGGCTCCACCGTCCGGTACGGCACCGCCTTGCACACCGGCCTGCCCAACGGCACGTACACCGTCGCCTGGCAGGCCGTCTCCGCCGACAGCCATCCGATCTCCGGCGCCTTCACCTTCTCCATCGGCGCGCCTTCGGCCACCAACGTCACGCTGCCCACCCGGAAGGCGGGCGGCGGCCCGGTCGGCCTCGCCTACGAGGTCGCCCGCTACGCCGCGTACGCCGGCTTCGCCGTCCTGGTCGGCGGCTGCGCCTTCCTGCTCGTGTGCTGGCGGCGCGGTGCGGCCGAACGCCCCGTGCAGAAGCTCGTCGTGCGGGCCTGGGTCACCCTGACCGCCGCCACCTTGGCGATGCTGGTGCTGAGGGCCCCGTACACCGGCTCCGGAAAGTTCGCCGACGCCTTCGACCTGACCGCGCTCAAGGCGGTGCTGGAGACCAAGACCGGTGCCTCGCTGGTCTCCCGGCTGCTCCTGCTGGGCGCGAGCGCCCTCTTCCTCGCGGTCCTGTTCGGCATCTACGCCCGACGGCAGGCGGCGGAGAGCGGCGGCAGCGGCGAGGAGTCCGCCGCCGAGGCCGACGCCCGGGCCAAGGACACCGCCGACCTGACCTTCGGACTCGCTGTGGGCGGGACCGTCGTGGCCGGTGGGATCGCCGCCACGTGGGCGCTGTCCGAGCACGCCTCCACCGGCATCCAGCCGGGCGTCGCGATGCCCGTCGACATCCTGCACCTGCTGGCCGTCGCCGCCTGGTTCGGCGGACTGGCCACCCTGCTCGTGGCCCTTTACGCCGTACCCGGCATCGACCGCACGGCCGTGCGGCGGTTCTCCCGGCTCGCGTTCGGCAGCGTGCTGGTGCTCACCGCCACCGGGCTGTACCAGTCCTGGCGTCAGGTTGGCAGCTGGTCCGCCCTCACCGGGACCGAGTACGGCCGACTGCTGATGGTCAAGGTCGGCCTGGTCGCCGTCCTCGTCGGCCTCGCCGCTGTCTCCCGCCGGTGGACCGGCCGCCTGGCGCAGTCACCGGTCGGCGGCGATGTTTCACGTGAAACGGGCGGGGCGGAGACCGTGGAGGGGGCGAGCGAAGGGACCGCCGGGGCAGCGCAGTCGGCCGACTCGCCGGAGGGCGGCGCCCAGGTGCCCGCCGTCACCGTCCCGGTGGATCCGGTACGGGCAGCCCAGCTGGCCCGTCAGCAGGCCGCCCGCGCCACCGCCCAGGCCCGCAAGCGGCGCGAGGCCGACCCCGAGCGGGCCGGACTGCGCCGCTCCGTCCTCGCCGAGGCCGCGGTCGCCGTGGTCCTGCTCGCCGTCACCACCGCGCTGACCAGCACCGAGCCCGGCCGGGCCGCGGAGCAGGAGGCGGGGCGCGGCACCGCCGGTAGCACGGCCGTACCCGACCGGGCGGTGAAGGTCACCCTCCCGTTCGACGCCGGCGGCCAGAACGGCAAGGGCACGGTCCGGCTGGAGCTCGACCCGGGCCGGATCGGCGCCAACACCCTCCACCTGTGGGTGGACACGCCCGGGGGCACGCCCCTGGACGCCCCGGAGGTGAAGGTCGCCTTCACCCTGCCCGCCAAGGAGATCGGGCCGCTCCCCCTCGTGCCCGAACGCGCCGCCGCCGGCCATTGGACCGCCACCGGCGTCCAACTGCCGCTTGCGGGCGAGTGGCGCATCGACGTGACCGTCCGCACGTCGGACATCGACCAGACGACCGTCCAGAAGAACGTGAAGATCGGCTGACCAGCGTGACCGAGAGCACCCCTGACATCGAAATCTCCCGACGCCGCCTGCTGGGCACGGTCGGCGCCGCGGGCGCCGCGGGACTGGCCCTGGGCGCCACCGGCGGCGCCCTGGCCCATTCCGCCCTCACCGGCGAGACGGCCACCACCGGTGCCGCGGGCTCCGCGGGCGCCCTGAGCTCGCTCGGCAGCACCCAGGTGGCCTTCCACGGCGACCGCCAGGCCGGCATCACCACACCGATGCAGTCCAAGGGACACCTCGTCGCCTTCGACCTGGCGCCCGGCGCCGGCCGGGCGGAGGCCGTCGCCCTGATGCGCCGCTGGTCGGAGACGGCGCGCCGGCTGATGGCCGGGGAGACCGCGCCGACGGCCGACACCGGTATCGCCCTCGACGCCGGCCCGAGCTCGCTGACCGTCACCTTCGGCTTCGGTCACTCCTTCTTCGACCGCACCGGCCTGACCGCCCGCCGCCCGGTGGCCCTGGACCCGCTGCCCGAGTTCTCCGGCGACCGGCTCGATCCCCGGCGCAGCAACGGCGACCTGTGGATCCAGATCGGTGCCGACGACGCGCTGGTGGCCTTCCACGCCCTGCGCGCCCTGCAGAAGGACGCCGGAGAGGCGGCCCGGGTCCGCTGGCAGATGAACGGCTTCAACCGCTCCCCCGGCGCCACCGCCGAGCCGATGACCGCGCGCAACCTCATGGGCCAGGTCGACGGGACCGGTAACCCGAAGCCGTCCGACCCCGACTTCGACAAGCGGATCTTCGTGCCCGGCAGCGGCCCCGGTCCCGCCGAGCACGCCTGGATGGCCGGGGGCTCGTACGCCGTCGTCCGGCGCATCCGGATGCTGCTCGACGACTGGGACAAGCAGTCGCCGCAGAAGCAGGAGCAGGTCATCGGCCGCCGCAAGGCCGACGGGGCGCCGCTGACGGGCGGTACGGAGACCACGAAGCTGGACCTCGACCGGCTCGGGCCCGACGGCAGGCAGGTGATCCCGGCCAACGCGCACGCGCGGATCTCCGCGCCCGAGCAGAACGGCGGGGCCGCCATGCTGCGGCGGCCGTTCTCCTACCACGACGGGTTCGGTGAGGACGGCTCGCCGGACGCGGGCCTGCTCTTCATCTGCTGGCAGGCCGATCCGCTGCGCGGTTTCGTGCCTGTCCAGCGCAAGCTGGACCGGGGGGACGCCCTGTCGGAGTTCATCCGGCACGAGGCCAGCGGCCTGTACGCCGTGCCTCCGGGCCCGCGTCCCGGCGAGTACGTCGGAGCACACCTGCTCGAAGGATGAACAACGCCGCGAAGCGGCACCTCACGGCATTAGGCTGACCGCATGTCGGCCACTCGTTTCACCTATCTCGGTCCCGAGGGCACCTTCACCGAAGCCGCCCTGCGCACCCTGCCGGAAGCCGCGACCCGGGAGCTCGTCCCGATGGTGTCGGTGCCGGCCGCCCTGGACGCCGTACGCAACGGTGAGGCCGCGGCCGCGCTGGTGCCGATCGAGAACTCGGTGGAGGGCGGGGTCACCGCGACCCTGGACGAGCTGGCCTCGGGCGAGCCGCTGATGATCTACCGCGAGGTGCTGCTGCCGATCGCGTTCGCGCTGCTGGTGCGGCCCGGCACCGCGCTGTCGGACGTCAAGACGGTCACCGGGCACCCCGTCGCCCAGCCGCAGGTGCGCAACTGGCTGCGCGACCAGCTGCCCGACGCCGTGTGGGAGTCGGCCGCCTCCAACGCCGACGGTGCCCGGCTGGTGCAGGAGGGCCGCTTCGACGCCGCCTTCGCGGGTGAGTTCGCCGCCGCCACCTACGGGCTGGTGCCGCTGGTCACCGACATCCACGACGCGGAGAACGCCGAGACCCGCTTCGTGCTGGTCGGCCGACCCGCCCGGCCCGCCGCGCCCACCGGCGCCGACAAGACCTCCGTGGTCGCCTGGCTCGGCGACGACCACCCCGGTGCGCTGCTGGAGCTGCTCCAGGAGTTCGCCATCCGCGGGGTCAACCTGATGCTGATCCAGTCCCGGCCGACCGGGGCGGGCATCGGCAACTACTGCTTCGCGATCGACGCCGAGGGGCACATCTCCGACCGCCGGGTGGGCGAGGCCCTGATGGGTCTGAAGCGCACCTGCCCGCAGGTCCGCTTCCTCGGCTCGTACCCGAGGGCGGGGGTCACGGCCAGTGACGTCCGGGCGGCCCGGGCGGGCACCTCGGACGGCGACTTCACAGCGGCCTCCGACTGGCTGACGCGCTGCCTCGACGGCCGGGGCTGACCCCTCGCAGTTGTCCACAAAGTTATCCACAGGCCCGGGAGGAGACCTGTGGACTAGTCGACACTTCCACGCGGCAAGGTCGACATATCGGTCGATGTCTCAGGTTTCGCAAGAGTGAGCGGCAGGTGAACGGCGTCATCGCCACACCGAGGATCAACTCTTTGGGGCGAGGCTTTCCCACCCGAATGAGTGTGTGGGGCGGGTTTGAACCATGAATCGGTACGCTCGTCGCGCGATCAGGAATGATCGCTTTTCGTGTCCACAGCGACGGCTCACAGCCTGTGGATAAGGAAGGTCGCCGACCCCATTCCTGTGGACAAGCCACTGGTCACGGCAGCCCCCTCCGGTCCGGACGGTCCCCTTTCCGGGGAATCGACCACCTTTTATTGACCGGCGGAGAACATCCTGATCCGGCCAGGCGTGAACACTTTTACATTCATGGCAATTAGGACATAGCGACACGCAGCGTGATATCGGTGTGATCCACGGAAGCCCCTGCCGGTAGCCTGGAGGGGTGATTGACCTTCGGCTACTCCGTGAAGACCCTGACCGTGTCCGCGCCTCGCAGCGCGCCCGTGGAGAGGACGTCGGCCTCGTCGACGCCCTGCTCTCCGCCGACGAGCGCCGCAGGTCTTCCGGCATGCGCTTCGACGAACTGCGCAACGAGCAGAAGAACCTCGGCAAGCTGATCCCCAAGGCCTCCCCCGAGGAGCGTGCCGAGCTGCTGCGCCGCGCCGAGCAGCTCAAGGCCGACGTCAAGGCGGCCGAGGCCGAGCAGAACGAGGCCGACGAGACGGCCCGCGCCCTGCTGCTCCAGCTCGGCAACATCGTCCACCCCGACGTGCCCGTCGGCGGCGAGGACGACTTCGCGGTCCTGGAGACCCACGGCACGATCCGCGACTTCGCCGCCGAGGGCTTCGAGCCCAAGGACCACCTCGAGCTCGGTGAGCTGCTGGGCGCCATCGACATGGAGCGCGGCGCCAAGGTGTCGGGCTCGCGGTTCTACTACCTCACCGGCATCGGCGCGCTGCTGGAGCTGGCCCTGGTCAACGCCGCCATCGCGCAGGCCACCGAGGCGGGCTTCGTCCCGATGCTGACGCCGGCGCTGGTCCGCCCGCGCGCCATGGAGGGCACCGGCTTCCTCGGCCAGGCCGCCGAGAACGTGTACCACCTGGAGAAGGACGACTTCTACCTGGTCGGCACCTCCGAGGTCCCGCTCGCGGCGTACCACATGGACGAGATCATCGACGCCGAGAAGCTGCCGCTGCGCTACGCCGGCTTCTCCCCGTGCTTCCGCCGCGAGGCCGGCACGTACGGCAAGGACACCCGCGGCATCTTCCGCGTCCACCAGTTCGACAAGGTCGAGATGTTCTCGTACGTCGCCCCGGAGGACGCCGAGGCCGAGCACCAGCGCCTGCTGGCCTGGGAGAAGCAGTGGCTGAACTCCCTGGAGCTGCCCTTCCAGGTGATCGACGTCGCCACCGGTGACCTCGGCGCCTCCGCCTCGCGCAAGTTCGACTGCGAGGCGTGGATCCCCACCCAGGGCAAGTACCGCGAGCTGACCTCCGCCTCGAACTGCGACGGCTTCCAGGCCCGCCGCCTGTCCGTCCGCGTCCGCGACGGCAAGAAGACCCAGCCGCTGGCCACGCTCAACGGCACCCTGTGCGCCGTGCCCCGCACCATCGTGGCGCTGCTGGAGAACCACCAGCTGGCCGACGGCTCGGTCCGGGTGCCCGCGGTGCTCCGTCCGTACCTGGGCGGCCGCGAGGTCCTGGAGCCGATCGCCAAGTGAGCCCGGCCCCCTTCCCGTACAAGCTGGTCGCGACCGATCTCGACGGCACCCTGCTGCGGGCCGACGGCACCGTCTCCGAGCGGACCCGGGAGGCACTCACCGCGGCCACCGCGGCCGGTGCGGTGCACATCATCGTCACCGGCCGCTCGGTGCCGTGGACCCGGGGCGTCCTGGACGACCTCGGCTACCAGGGACTGGCGGTCTGCGGGCAGGGGGCGCAGCTCTACGACGCGGGTGCGCACAAGCTGCTCACCTCGGTGACGCTGGACCGGCAGCTCGCCGGTCTGGCGCTGGCCAAGATGGAGGCGGAGGTCGGCCCGCTGGCGCTCGCCGCCAGCCGGGACGGGCTGGACGGCGCGGTGCTGCTCGGTCCCGGCTACCAGGTCCAGGAGGGGCTGCCGGCGGTCCAGCTCCAGGACACCGCCGAGGTCTGGACGGCGCCGCTGAACAAGCTCTACATCCAGCACCCCGAGCTCGACGACGACACGCTGGCCAAGGCGGCACGGGAGACCGTGGGCAACCTGGTCGACATCGTGATGGCCGGGCCGGGGATAGTGGAGATCCTGCCGCTCGGCCTGAGCAAGGCGACCGGGCTGTCACTGGCCGCCCGCCGGCTCAAGGTGAAGGCCGCCGAGACGATCGCCTTCGGTGACATGCCCAACGACATCCCGATGTTCGGCTGGGCGGCGCACGGTGTCGCCATGGCCAACGCTCACGCGGACCTGAAGGCGGTGGCGGACGAGGTGACGACCTCGCACGAGGAGGACGGCATCGCCGTGGTGCTGGAGCGCCTGCTCGGCGCCGCGTAGCGCGCTTGAAGGGAGGTCCGGGACAGCCCGCGCCGTCAGGCGCGCTCGAAGCGGCTGTCCCGGACCTTTTGTTGCTCCCCGCGAGATCCACTGTGCCTCCGCGACCGGTTGCGTACCAGCGAATTTCGGCGCATCAGCCGTGAATCAGACGGCGCCGCGCGCAGTCGGCGGTCACGATCGCCAGGAGCGGGCCCCACAGCAGCAGCGGGGCGTAGGAGAGGGTGAAGAGCCAGTAGCCGAAACCCTCGCTCGGCGAGTCGGGATCGGCCGCCATGACGTCGTTCCAGTTGAGGGCGCCGAGCGCGGTGATCCCGATGAGCGCCACGGCGCCCAGGGCCGCGGGCACGAGCGCGACCGGCGGCGGTATCCGGCGTCCGCCGAGCCAGGGCACCCAGTGCGGCACGATCTCCCCCCAGCGTTGCACGAGGCCGAGGGCCAGCAGGCCCAGGCACTCCTGGAAAACGCTGAGCGCGAGCAGGTACAGGGAGCCCCAGCCGGGATAGTGCGTGTGGTGCAGCTCGCTGCCCGGACCCCAGCCGACCGGAATGCCGACGGCTATCAGCAGCCGCCACAGGCAGCTGGGCAGGACGGTCAGGGACGCGGCCTTGGCCGTCAGGCGCATGCCGCGGGAAACGCCCGTGGCGGGAGTGGTGTCGAGCAGGGTCATCGCCGGCTCCTCGGTGCGGGTGCGGTCGTCGGCCTCCAGCCTCGGGCGGGCACCCGCCCGCAACCATCGGCCGATCAGGAGGTCCGTACCGGGCCGGCTCTGCCGATCGGCAGATGGTCCCCGCCTCCGGCGCGCTCGTAGGGTCAGGACATGACCTCGATTCCGCGGACCGCGTGCGCCCCGGCGCTGGCCGTGGGCGCCGTACTGCTGCTGGTCGGTTCCACCCTGGGGCTGCCGGCGCCGTGGACCCTGCTCGGCGTGCTCGCGCTGCTGCCGCTGATCGCGGTCGTGGCCCGGTGGGCCCCCGCGCCCTGGGCGTGGGCGGCGGGCGGGCTCGCGGGTGCGGCCGTCGCGTACTGGCCGGTGTCCCTCCTGCGCGGGGCCGGGTCCTCGTCCCTGCTGGAGGTGGTGGGCGCGGGGCTGTTCTGGGCGCTGGCCGCGGGCGGGGCCGCCGGCGCCGGCTGGTTCCTGCGACGGCAGGCGGACCTGCGCGTGCGCGCCGTCCGGGACGCGCGCCGGGAACAGCAGCTGGAACTGGCCCGGGACCTGCACGACTTCGTGGCACACGACGTGAGCGCGATCGTGGTGCAGGCGCAGGCGGCCCGGTTCGTCGCGGACGGCGACCCGCAGCAGGCCGTCCGGGCGCTGGAGCGGATCGAGGCGGCCGGGCTGAGCGCGCTGGCCTCCATGGACCGGACGGTGCACGCGCTGCGGGCGGCCGGCGGCGGTCCGACGTCGCCGACGCCGGGGCTGGAGGCGTTGCCGGAGCTGGTCGAGCGGTTCGAGGCCGGGGAACTGGAGGCCGACGCGGAGGCGATGGCCGGGCTGTCGCGTGAGGCCGGCACCACGGCGTACCGGGTGGCGGTGGAGGCCCTGACGAACGTACGCCGCCACGCGCACGGCGCGGCCCGGGTCAGGGTCGTGGTGCGCCGGACGGCGGGCGGAACGGAGCTGAGCGTGGTCAACGACGCGCCCCCGCGCGGACCGCGCCGCGGTCCGCTGCGCCGCCGGGTCTCCGGCGGAACGGGGCTGGCGGGGCTGCGCGCACGGGTGGAGGCGGCCGGCGGGGTTCTGAGCGCGGGGCCCCGTGAGGTGGGCGGCTGGCAGGTGTCGGCCGTTTTCCCGCACGGCGGACCGTGCCGGACGTGATCATGGCCGGGTGACCATACGCATCCTGATAGCCGACGACCAGGCCGACATCCGCAGCGGCTTCCGGCTGATCCTCGACTCCCAACCGGACATGACCGTCGTGGGGGAGGCGGCCGACGGGCAGAGCGCGTTGGCGCTGGCCCGCGAACTGCGGCCGGACGTGGTCCTGGCGGACATCCGCATGCCCCGGCTGGACGGCCTGGAGCTGACCCGGCAGTTGGCCGGGCAGACCCGTGTGGTCGTGGTGACCACCTTCGACCTGGACGAGTACGTGCAGACGGCGCTGGTCAACGGGGCCTGCGGGTTCCTGCTCAAGCGGTCGGGGCCTGCGTTGCTGATCGAGGGCGTCCGTGCCGCCGTACAGGGGGACACGCTGATCAGCCCACAGATCACGGTCCGGCTGCTCAGCCGGCTGACCGGGCAGCCGGCGCGGGGTGGGGACTCCCGGATGCCCGCCGGACCCCCACCTTCTGCGCACCCGCTGACGGAGCGGGAGGTCGAGATCGTCCGGCTGGTGGCGCGGGGGCTGACCAATGCCGAGATCGGCGCGGAGCTGTTCATCAGCGCCGGCACGGCCAAGACCCACATCGCCAATGTCCAGGCCAAGCTGGGCGTCCGCAACCGGGTGGGCATCGCCGCGTGGGCGTGGGCGCAGGGGGTGGCTCGGGCGGAGGACGCCTAGCTATGTTTCACGTGAAACGGGGTGGCGAGTGAGCGGCCAGGCGAGCAGGCCGACGGCCAGCGAGATGGCGTGGCCGAGGTCGGTGAAGGTGGCTCCGGTGAGCAGCGGGATGCCGAAGAAGGCGACGGCCCCGGCGAGGTAGAGCCAGCGCCACGGGCCGGGGAGCCGATAGGTCAGGACGCCGATGGAGGCGGCGAGGCCGTAGCTCACGCCGATGTCGACCACATGGACCATGCTGCGCGGCGCCCGGTGGTCCTGGATGGCCATCAGGACGACCCGCTGGCTGATCAGGGTGGCGGTGACATGGGCGGTGGCGACGATCACCAGCCAGCGCAGGGTGCCCAGCCAGCGCTCGACGGGGGCGTGGAAGGCCTCGAAGAGCACCGCGTACAGCGGGAGCGAGGCCGGGTTCTCGATCCAGAAGGCGCTGCTCAGCAGGGCCCGGACCGGATGGTGGTTCAGTTCGTGGATGTTGCTGCTGTTGCGGTGCAGCAGCACGTGCTCGACACGGTCGGGGGCGATGACGACGACCAGGCTGGTGACCGCGATGATCAGCAGCCATATGTGCGTACCCGACGAGGACCGGATCCACGACCGCAGCGGCCGTGACGGCTCCGGCTCGGTGTGTGGCGCCAGCATGCTCCGATCATCACCGTGACAAGGCTGCCCCGCCCGGCCGGTGGGCCGGGCGGGGCAGGCGGGTCACTGCCCGCAGGTCACTCCTCACCAGCCAGGGTGAGGCGGCGCAGTCGCTGGCCGGCGTAGGCGGTGGCGCCCACGGTGACGAGGGCGAGCAGGACCACCGCGGTCGGCATGCCGACGGCGGAGTCGACGTAACCCTCGCCGGCGACCTTCTCGGCCAGGGTCAGCGACCACTGCTGGACGCTGAGGGTCTTGGCGCCGTCGACCAGGCTGCCGAAGAGCGACTCCCAGATCAGGGCGTACACCAGGCCGAAGACGACGGCGTGCCGGCTGACGGTGCCGAGCAGCAGGAAGAGGGCGCTGTAGGCGACGGAGGCGACGAGCGCGGCGATCATGTAGGCGATCGCGATGCTCTGGCCGTTGCCGTTGAGGATGAAGCCGGCGACGAGGGTGGGGATCGCCGAGAACGCCATGGTGATCGCGATGGCGACGATCAGCTTGGTCATGATGATCGTGGGCCGCTTCACCGGCTTGGCGAGCAGGTAGACGATCGAGCCGTCGTCGATCTCCGGTCCGATGGCTCCCGTACCGGCGATGACACCGATCAGCGGGACCATCGTGGCCAGGGCGAATCCGCCGAGCAGCTCGGCGGCGACCTTGTCGTCGACCCCGGTGAGCAGACGTACGGCCAGCGAGATGGCGATCAGCAGGGCCGGGAGCGCGAAGAGGATCAGCGCGCGGCGGCGGCCGAGCAGGGCCCGGTAGGTGAGCCGGGCGACGGTGGGGTTGTACATGGGTGCCAGCTCCTTTCAGGCCGTGACGAGGTAGGAGAAGACGGATTCGAGGGACTCGTCCGAGGGGGAGACGGTCAGCAGCCGGATCCCGTTGGCCTGGGCGACCACGGGCAGCAGCTGGGTGAACCGTCCGAAGTCGACCGCCTGGATGCGCAGCGCCCCTTCCTTCAGGTCGACCTCGATGCCGGCCGTGGAGGGGTCGGCGATGAGGGCCGCGGCGAGCGCCCGGTCGTCGGAGGAGCGGACCAGGTAGCGGTGCGGGCGGTCCGTCATCAGGCGGCGGATCTTGCGGAAGTCGCCCGAGGCGGCGTGCCGGCCGGCGACGATCACCTCGATGTGGGAGGCGAGCTGCTCGACCTCCTCCAGGATGTGGGAGGAGAACAGCACGGTGCGGCCGTCGGCGCCCATGCGCCGCAGCAGGTCCATCAGCTGCATGCGCTGGCGCGGGTCCATGCCGTTGAACGGCTCGTCGAGCAGCAGCACCGAGGGGTCGTGGACGAGGGCGGAGGCCATCTTCACGCGCTGGCGCATGCCCTTGGAGTACGTGGCGATCTTGCGGTCCTGGGCGTACTCCATCTCGACGGTGGCCAGCGCCCGCTGGGCGGCGGCGTCGTCGAGTCCGTGCAGCTCGGCGTTGGCGACGACGAACTCCCGGCCGGTCAGGAAGTCGTACATGGCCTCCCGCTCGGGCACCACGCCGATGTGCCGGTAGACGGACTCGTTGCGCCAGATCGGCGCGCCGTCGAGGGTGACGGTGCCGGTGGAGGGGGCGAGGAAGCCGCCCATCATGTTGATGAGGGTGGACTTGCCCGCGCCGTTGGGGCCCAGCAGTCCGGTCACGCCGGGGCCGATGCGCATGGTGACGTCGTTGACGGCAACGACGTTCCCGAACCAGCGGGAGGTGTGGTCGATGTCGATGACGGTCACAGCCCGGCCTTCCGGTAGCGGGCCATCAGCGCGGCGTAGGAGCCCGCGATGAGGGCGAGGACGACCAGCAGGTAGACGACGCCGACGCCCGCGGAGACGCCTTCGCCACCGGGGAAGGCGGTGGTGGCGCCGAGGAAGGCGGTCTGCACGCCGTCGATCAGCGTGATCGGGGAGAACAGGCCCAGCCATTCGATCGCGCCCGCCTTGCCGGTGCCGTAGGCGACGGCCTGGACCGTGGAGACGGCGCCGTAGGGGATCAGCAGCATGGCGATCACGGCGGCGACACCGAAGCCGCGGCGCGGGGTGAGGGCGGCCATCACCAGGCCGAGGCCGGCGAAGAGCAGTGAGAGAAGCAGTACGGACACGATTCCCTGTCCGAATCCCTTGGTCTGGTCACCGAAGTCGAACTTGGCCAGCAGCGAGCCGATGTACATGATCAGCAGCGGTGTGGCGGTGAGGACGAACAGGGCCGAGGCCATCGCCGCGTACTTGGCGACCACGTAGTCCACCCGCTCGATGGGCCGTGAGAAGTACAGCGGCACCGTCTTGAAGCGCAGGTCCCGGGAGACCGTCTGGGGCGCCTGGGACGCGAGGTAGAGGCCGATGATCACCTGGGTGGTCAGGGCGTACGTCGTGTACTTGATCGGCAGTTCGGTGGAGCCGGGGACCGCGATGGCCACCGCCACGATGATCAGCGCGGGTACGCACATCACCGCGAAGAGGATCATCGGCAGCACCTTGGACTTGGCCGACCGGCCCAGCCCGTAGGCGCCGCGCAGGGACTGCGAGTAGAGCGACTTCCGGGCGTAGGCGCGGCCGAGGCGGGCGCCCTCGTAGGACCGGTAGCCGATGTTGTGGATCTGGGTGGACGTCTCAGGCGCCATCGGTACCGGCTCCCTTCTGTACGTAGTGCGGCTGCGCGGACTGCTGCGGGGTGGTCTGCCACGCGGCGGCGTCCTGCTGCTGCGCGAGGCGGCCGCGGTCGTGGTCGCGGAAGACCTCCGCGATGTGGTGGCGGCGCTGCTCCATGCGGACCAGGCCGAGGCCCAACTGCGCGACGGTGTCGCGGACGGTGTCGTACGTCGCCTCGCCGGTGGCCTCGACGAGCAGGATGTGGCCCGCGCCGGGCAGGCCCTGCTCGTCGCTGTCGTGGAGGGTGACGCCCGCGAGGGCCAGCGCCCGGCGCAGGGCCGCGGTGCCGTCCGGGTGGGTGTCGGAGTCGGTGACCTCGACCGCCAAGGTGGTGGTGGTCTGCGTGAAGTCGCTGGTGGAGCTGGAGCGCAGCAGCTTGCCGCCGTCGACGACGACCACGTGGTCGCAGGTCCGCTCCAGCTCGCCGAGCAGGTGGGAGGTGACCAGGACCGAGATGCCGAAGTCGGTCCAGACCCGGCGGATCAGCCCGAGCATCTCGTCGCGGCCGACCGGGTCCAGGCCGTTGGTGGGCTCGTCCAGCAGGACCAGCTGGGGGTCGTGGACGAGGGCCTGGGCGAGCTTGACCCGCTGCTTCATGCCGGTCGAGTAGCCGCCGATGGGGCGGTAGCGCTCCTCGTAGAGGCCGACGTGGCGCAGCGTGTCGGCGGTCCGCTCGCGGGCCGCCTCGGGCGGCAGCCCCGACATGCGGGCCATGTGCACGACGAACTCGGTGGCCGAGACGTCGGGCGGCAGGCAGTCGTGCTCGGGCATGTACCCGACGCGCTCGCGGATGGCGCTGCCGTGGGTGGCGACGTCGAGTCCGAGTACGGCGGCACGGCCCTCGGTGGCGGGGGACAGTCCGAGCAGAATCTTGATCAGCGTGGACTTGCCGGCTCCGTTGGCGCCCACCAGGCCGGTCACACCAGGCCCGATGTCCAGGGAGAGCCGGTCGAGGGCGGTCACTCGGGGGTACCGCTTGCTCAGGCTTTCGGTCGCGATGACAGTCACGTCTTCGACGGTAGTGCGCGGGATCTCGCGTGACGTCAGACCTGGAGCGGGATCCGATGTCAGCCTTCAGGCGTACGGGACCCTGACGGAAGGCTGATCCGGCCGGCGGCCCGGCGGTTTTCCACAGGGCCGTGCACGACCCTTGACGTGATCTCCGGGCATTGTCACATTCATCAGTGTCAACTTACGGGCGCGTACGGTTCCACGGACGAAACGGACGGCGGACATGGCAGGGGACACCAGGCAACTCTCCGCGGATCTGCGCGGGTTCAAGGAAGTGCAGCAGCTCGCGTACGCCTGCGCGGAGGCCGTCGCGGCGCGGCTGAAGCCCGGGATCACCGAGCGCGAGGCCGCACGGATGCAGCGCGAGTGGCTGCGCGAGCGCGGTGTGCGGGACTGGTTCCACCTGCCCTTCGCCTGGTTCGGCGACCGCACCGCGTTCGTGGACTTCAAGATCCCGCTCCAGTTCTTCCCGACGGGGCGCAGGCTGGAGCCGGGGATGCCGTTCATCCTGGACGCGGCGCCGATCTACCGGGGCTACACGGCCGACATCGGCTACTCGGGCAGCCTCGGCCTCAATCCGGTCCAGGACCGGCTGATGAGCGATCTGCGCGAGCACCGCGAGCTGATCCTCACCGAGGTGCGCGAACGGCGCTCGCTGCGGGAGATATACGAGGACGTCGAGCGGCTCATGGTTCGGCAGGGCCATGCCAACCGGCACCGGGCCTACCCCTTCGGGGTGATCGCGCACAAGGTGGACCGGGTGAAGGAGCGGCGCTGGTCGCCGACGGTGTTCGGGTTCGGGACCCAGGCCCTCAAGGGGCTGGCCGGGGACGCGCTGCACGGGCACCGGGAGGGCTGGTCACCGCTGTGGAGCCCGTACAAGTTCTCCGACCACCCGCCGCAGCCGGGGCTGTGGGCGGTCGAACCGCACCTGGGCTTCCGGGGTACGGGGGCGAAGTTCGAGGAGATCCTGGTCGTCACCGACTCCCGGGATCCCGAGGAGAGCGCGTTCTGGCTGGACGACGATCTGCCGCACGTGCGGCGCTGGGCGGAGGAGAGGGCGGCATGAGCGGGACGATCTTGGTAGGGGCGCGTGAGCGCCGGGTGCGGACGGGCGGGATCGAGCTGTGCGTCGCCGAGCTCGGCGAGCCGGGCCGGCCGACGGTGGTGCTCGTCCACGGCTACCCCGACAGCAAGGAGGTGTGGTCGGAGGTCGCCGAGCGGCTGGCCTCCCGGTTCCACGTCGTGCTCTACGACGTCCGTGGCCACGGCCGCTCCGAGGCGCCGGTGCCGCTGCGCGGCGGGTTCACCCTGGAGAAGCTGACCGACGACTTCCTGGCCGTCGTGGACGCCGTGAGCCCCGACCGGCCGGTGCACCTGGTGGGCCACGACTGGGGCTCCGTCCAGGGCTGGGAGTTCGCCACGGTCCGGCGGACGGAGGGCCGGATCGCGTCGTTCACCTCGATGTCGGGGCCTTCCCTGGACCACTTCGGGCACTGGATCAAGCAGCGGATGAGCCGTCCCACCCCGCGCCGGGCCGCGCAGTTGCTGGGGCAGGGGGCCCGGTCCTGGTACGTGTACATGCTGCACACCCCGGTGCTGCCGGAGCTCGCCTGGCGCGGGCCGCTCGGCAAGCGCTGGCCGAGGCTGCTGGAGCGCGGCGAGAAGCTGCCCGCCGGTGGCGGCTACCCGACGGCGTCCCTGCCCGAGGACGCCGCGCACGGCGCCTGGCTCTACCGCGACAACGTCCGGGCCAGGCTGCGCCGGCCGCGGGCCGACGCCTTCGCACACGTACCGGTGCAGCTGATCACCCCGACCGGGGACGCCTTCCTCTCCGAGCGGCTGTACGACGACCTGGAGCGGTGGGCACCGCAGCTCGTGCGCCGCACCCTGCCCGCCAGGCACTGGATCCCGCGGACCCGGCCCGATCAGCTGGCCTCCTGGATCACGGAGTTCGTCACCGCGACGGAGGACCCGGGTCCGGCGCCGGCGTCGACCGGCACGGGCAAGTACGCCGACCGGTTCGGCGGGCAGCTGGTGCTGGTCACCGGCGCGGCCAGTGGCATCGGGCGGGCCACGGCCTTCGCGTTCGCCGAGGCCGGCGCGCGGGTGGTGGCCGTGGACCGGGACGCCGCGGGTGCGGCGCGCACGGCCGAGATGGCACGGCTGATCGGTGCACCCCAGGCCTGGGGCGCGTGCGTGGACGTCAGCGACGAGCAGGCGATGGAAAAGCTCGCGGCGCAGGTGGCCGCGGAGTACGGCGTGGTGGACGTCCTGGTCAACAACGCCGGCATCGGGCTCTCGGGCTCCTTCCTCGACACCACCTCGGAGGACTGGAAGAAGGTCCTGGACGTCAATCTGTGGGGCGTCATCCACGGCTGCCGGATCTTCGGCCGGCAGATGGCCGAGCGCGGTCAGGGCGGACACATCGTCAACACCGCTTCGGCCGCCGCCTACCTGCCGTCGAAGACGCTGCCGGCGTACAGCACCTCGAAGGCGGCGGTGCTGATGCTGTCGGAGTGCCTGCGGGCGGAGCTGGCGTCGAAGTCCATCGGGGTGTCCGCGATCTGCCCGGGCATCGTCAACACCAACATCACCGCCACGGCCCGGTTCGCCGGGGTGGACGAGGCGGAGGAGAAGCGGCGCCAGGAGCGGTCCTCCCGGCTGTACGGGCTGCGCAACTTCCCCCCGGAGAAGGTGGCGGAGGCGATCGTCGAAGCGGTGGTGCACAACCGGGCCGTGGTCCCGGTGACGCCTGAGGCCAAGGGAGCCCGCTGGATATCCCGCTTCGCGCCGGGCGCGCTGCGGGCGCTGGCGAAGCTGGAGCCCCGGCTGTGACAGAGCACGGCACGGGCGTACCGGGCTCCGACGGGCGGTCGTACCATCCCTCGCAGGAGGGCTCGCCGCATGGCGCGGTCGCGTCTTCGGCGCTCCCGCCTGCGGCCCCGGCCGCGTCGGGTGCGGCCGGCCGAGCCGCCGTGGCGTAGGGAGTGGACGTGTCGGATCAGGCGGTGGCCGAGTACCGGATCGAGGATCTGGCGCACCACAGCGGGGCGACGGTGCGCACGATCCGCGCGTACCAGGACCGGGGGCTGCTGCCCAAGCCGGAGCGCCGCGGCCGGTCCAACGTCTACCGGGACACGCATCTGGCGCGGCTGCGGCAGATCGCCGACCTGCTGGACCGCGGCTACACCCTGGCCTCCATCAAGGAGTTGCTGGAGGCCTGGGACGCCGGCCGCGGGCTGGGCGGGGTGCTGGGGCTGGTCGCCGAGGTGCAGGGCCCGTGGACGGACGAGGAGGCGGCGCGGATCTCGCGGCAGGAACTGGACCGGCGGTTCGGTGGCCTGCCCGACGACGCGGCGGTGGACGAGGCCTGCGAGCTGGGGGTGCTGGAGCGGATCCCGGGGCGCCCGGAGGAGTTCCTGGTGCCCTCTCCGCAGGAGCTGGCGGTGGCGGCCGAGCTGTACGCGGCCGGGGTGCCGCTGAATGCCATCACCGGGCATCTGCGGGAGCTGCGCGGTCAGGTGGAGCACATCGCGTCGCGGTTCCTGGAGTTCACCACCGAGCACGTCTTCGCCCGCTACCTGGGGCACGTACCGCCGACGGACGCGGACGCCGCGGAGGCCGCCACGATGGTGCGGCGGCTGCGGCCGCTGGCGCAGCAGACGGTGGACGCGGAGCTGGCGCGGGCGATGCGGCTGTTCGCCACGCGCCATCTGCAGCGACACCTCGGGGCGGGCGGGGCCGTGAGCCAGCCGGGCTCGGCAGCGGTGGCCCTGCCGGCCGCGACGGTACGGGCGGTGCAGGATCTGGTGGGGGCCGAGCACGTCGCGGCGTTCGTCCGGGCCGCCACGGAGCGGGAGCTCCAGGCCCGGACGATGAACGACCTCGCCCGGCGGGGCGGGGCGCAGGGCCCGGTGGGGGCCGAGAGCTAGGACGGGCCAGTGGCCGGAGAGAGGCCGGTGGGGCGAGGGAGGGCCGGTGGCCGGGAGGGGATCAGGTGGCCCATGTGGCGCAAGGTTCCACAGGTCTGCGCCACTGAGTCCACAGGGCGGATCGCCTGTTCGGTGACAATTACCGGCGAATCGGCTGTGGACAAGTGACTCTTCCTGTGGACGAGTGCGGTGTCACATCCTCACGTGTCACACGCTCGCGCGTCACATCGTCCCGCGTCCGACCCTCGGGTGCCCCCTCGTCCGGCGTCCGACCCCCGCGTGTCCCCTCGTCACGCGTCGTACGGCCCGGCGCCGTACCGGCATGCGCTGGACCTCAACTGACCACTTCGTAGTCGCTGTTGCTCGGCACCGCGCCGGTCCGCAGCGTCCTCCGGCCCCCGTAGAGAACGCCCGCGAGGACCAGGCCGAGGACTCCGCCGAGGAGCTGCGCCGCCACGAAACCGGGCAGCGACTGCGGCGCGATCCCGGTGAAGGAGTCGGTGAAGGCGCGGCCGACGGTGCCCGCCGGGTTCGCGAAGGACCCGGACGAGGTGAACCAGATGGCGGCGGCGATGTACGCGGCGACGGCCGCCGGGACGAGCCTCGGCCGACCGATCCGCCCGAGGCCCTGGATGACGAGGACCAGTCCGGCGGTGGCGACCACCTCACCGACCAGCAGGTGCCCGCCTTCGCGGACCTGGGTCGCCAGGCTGCCGGGCACCCGGCCGAACATGACCTCGGCGAGCACGGCCCCGCCGACAGCACCTGCGGTCTGCGCGGCGGCGTAGACGAGAGCCTCGCGGCCGGTGAGCCCCTCGGCGTCGGCGCCGGTGCGGCGGCCCCACCAGGCGGTGAGGGTGACCACCGGGTTGAGGTGGGCACCCGAGAGCGGACCGAACAAGGTGATGATCAGACCGAGTCCGATCGCGGAGGCGAGCGAGTTGGCCACGAGCGCGACGCCGGTGTCCGCGCTGAGGGCGGCCGCCTGGATGCCGGATCCGATCACGACGACGAGCAGGCCGGCGGTGCCGACGAACTCGGCCGCAGCACGGCGCCGCAGTGAACCGCGGTAAGACATGGGTTCCCCCTGAGCAGAAGTGGTTTCGGAAAATATATTCCGTATCACGGAAGATCGGTAGAGTCGTCCCGCCCCTCGTCCCCGTGGGCAGGTCCGGCGGAATTCAGCTGCTGGGGAGCCCGCGCACCAGGCAGGCTGGGTGCCATGGACGAACGACGCACCGTGAAGGTGTCCAAATACGTCTCGAAACACCTGCGGCACCAGCCGGAACGCATCGGACTGGTGCTCGACGCCCAGGGTTGGGTCGAGATCGACGACCTGCTGGGCGCCGCGGCCGCGCACGGCTTCCCCTTCACCCGCGCCGAGCTCGACCACGTCGTCGCCGCCAACGACAAGCAGCGCTTCGCCGTCGACGGCACCCGCATCCGGGCCAACCAGGGCCACACCGTGCCCGTCGACCTCGACCTGCCGCCGGCCGAGCCGCCCGCGTACCTCTACCACGGCACCGTCCCCGCCGCCCTGGACGCCATCCGCGCCGAGGGGCTCCTCCCGATGCGCCGCCACCACGTGCACCTCTCGCCCGACCGCGAGACCGCGACCCGGGTGGGGGCGCGCCGCGGGCGCCCCGTCGTGCTCGGCGTGGCCGCGGGCGCGATGCACGCCGACGGCCACGTGTTCCGGGTCAGCGCCAACGGCGTGTGGCTCGTGGACGCCGTACCGCCGCGCTACCTGCGGTTCTCCTGATCCCGGCGGCGGACCCGCCGGAGGTTTTCCACAGGCTTCGTAACCCGCGGGAGATTGTCGGCGCCGCGCCCTACTCTTCTGATCGTCCAGGCATCGATGAGGGGGGAACCTCGCGATCGCCGAACCACGCATTGCGCTCACGCGAGGTGACGCCCCATGACATCCACCCACCCGACCGCACAACCGTCCGAGGTCAACAACTTCCAGGTCGACCTGCGCGGCCTGGTCGACCTGCTCTCCCACCACCTCTACTCCAGCCCGCGCGTCTACGTCCGCGAGCTGCTGCAGAACGCCGTCGACGCGGTGACCGCACGGCACGCGCACGAGCCCGGGGCCGAGGTCCGCATCCGCCTCCGGGCGGCCGACGGCCACGTGTCGATCGAGGACAGCGGCATCGGCCTGACCGCCGACGAGGCCCACTCCCTGCTGGCCACCATCGGCCGCAGCTCCAAGCGTGGCGGACAGCACGGCCTGGAGACCGCGCGCCGCGAGTTCCTCGGCCAGTTCGGCATCGGCCTGCTCGCCTGCTTCGTCGTGGCCCGCCAGATCCGGGTCGTCACCCGCTCCGCCCGCGATCCCCGGGCGCTCCCGGTCGAATGGCTCGCCACGGACGACGGCTCGTACACCGTCCGCGAGCTGCCGCACGAGGCCCGCACCGAGCCCGGCACCACCGTCCACCTGCAGGCCCGCCCGGGCGCCGAGGAATGGCTCGTGCCCGCCACCGTCGAGCGGCTCGCCCGCGACTTCGGCAGTCTGCTGCCGTACGACATCACCTTCGACGACGGCCGGGGCGGCGAGCCACGCCCGATCACGGACCGCCCGGCCGTCTGGGACCGCCCCTACCCCACCCCCGCGGCCCGCCGGGTCGCGCTCGCCGGGCACTGCGCCGACCTCTTCGGCTTCACCCCGCTCGACAGCATCGACCTCGACCTGCCGGTCGCCGGTGTCCGCGGTGTGGCGTACGTGCTGCCCGACCCCACCAGCCCCGCCCACCGGGCCGGCCACCGGGTCCACCTCAAGGGCATGCTGCTCACCGACCAGGCCGACAACCTGCTGCCCGACTGGGCCTTCTTCGTCCGGGCCGTCCTCGACACCGACGCGCTGCGGCCCACCGCCTCCCGCGAGAACCTCTACGACGACGAGACGCTGGCCGCCGTCCGCGACGCCCTCGGCGCGCGCGTGCGCGGCTGGCTGACCGAGCTCGCCGCGAGTGAACCGGAGCGGCTGGCCGCCTTCTTGAACGTGCACCATCTCGGCGTGAAGTCGCTGGCCCGGCACGACGCCGAACTGCTCGGGCTGATGCTGCCGTGGCTGCCGTTCGAGACGAGCGACGGTTCGATGAGCCTGGAGGAGTTCGCCGCCGCGCACTCCGAGATCCACTTCACCCGCACGGTGGAGGAGTTCCGCCAGATCGCCCCGATAGCGGCGGCCCATGGGCTGGGTGTGGTCAACGCCGGCTACACCTACGACGCGGACCTGCTGGCGCTGCTGCCCTCCGTCCGGCCCGGCCTGAAGGTCACCGAACTGGACGCGGGAGCCGTCACCGACCGGCTGGACCCGGTCCCCACCTCGGCCGAACTGGCCCTGGCGGGCTTCCTGTCCACCGCCCGCACCCGCCTGGAGCCGCAGAGCTGCGACGTGGTGCTGCGCGCCTTCCAGCCGGTGTCCGTCCCGGCCCTCTACCTCGACGACCGGCAGGCCCGCCAGGAGCGCGACCGCGCCGTCGCCGAGGAGAACGCCGACGACCTGTGGGCCGGCATCCTCGGCTCGCTGCGCGGCTCCGCGCCACGCGCCCGCCTGGTCCTCAACCACAACAACCCGCTGGTCCGGCGGCTCGCCGCGCTGCCCGACGCGCAGCTGACCGGCACGGCCGTCGAATCCCTGTACGGGCAGGCGCTGCTGATGTCCCAGCGTCCGCTGCGCCCCGCCGACTCCACCCTGCTCAACCGGGCCTTCCTCGGGCTCCTGGAATGGGCCACCCACTCCGTCACCGGCCAGGAGGACCCCAAGTGACCACGATGAGCCCGGACGAGATCCGCCGCGCCCTGTGGGACAACCACCGCCTGCCCTACGGCGCCGCGCGCAACGCACAGGCCGAGACCCTGGCGGCCGCCGCCGAGGCGACCGGCGACCGCGCGCTGCTGCGCCAGGCCCTGACCACGCAGATCGACGCCTACGAGTACAGCTCCGAACGCACCCGCATGGTGGTGCCCTTCGCCCGGCTGCTCCAGGAGTACGACCGCGATCCGGCCGCCTTCGACAGCGGGGAGACCCACTCGCTGTTCTGGCGGTTCAAGTGGGTGGCCGGACGGATCGTGGAGTCCCCCGAGATACCCGTCGCGGCCGTCACCGGCTGGCTGGACGACATGGAACGCCGCTACCGACTCGCCGGCTACAGCGAACGGGCGGTGCGCCAGTCGGAGTTCTACCTCGCCGACGCCATAGGCGACGACGAGCGCGCCGAGCGGGCCATCACCCGCTGGGCCGCCGCCGACCGCGACCGGATGAGCGACTGCCACGCCTGCGAGACCAACACCCAGGGCTGGTTCTGGGCCCGTAAGGGCGAGGACGCCAAGGCGGTGGAGGTGTGGGAGCCGGTCCTGAGCGGCAACCAGACCTGCATGGAGGAGCCCCACCGGGTGCTCGCCCGCTCCCTGCTGCCCCTGGTCCGGCTCGGCCGCGTCGACGAGGCGCGCGCCCACCACCTGCGCGGCTACCGGATGGTGCGCGGCAAGGACAGCCTGCTGCGCTCGATCGGCGAGCACATCGAGTTCTGCGCGCTGACCGGCAACGAGGCCCGTGGTCTGGAGATACTCGCCGACCACGCTGGGCAGCTGGCGCCGCTCGCGGACGTCGGTTCGCAGATGGAGTTCTACGGCGGTGTGCTGGTCCTGCTGCACCGGTTGATCGCGCTGGGCCACGGCGAGCAGCCGACGGTCCCGTACGCGGGCAGCCCCCGCACGGTGGCCGGGCTGTACGAGGTCCTGCGCGCCGAGGCCCTGGACATAGCCCGACGCTACGACGTCCGCAACGGGCACACCCGGGTCTCGGACGAGCTCGTGGCGCGCATCGCGGCCGCGCCTGTGCTGGACGTGCTGCCCCTGGGCGTACGCAGTGCGGCGCTGCCGCGGCCGGCGGCCGACGCGGGCGCGGGTGCCGGTACGGCGACCGGGACGGTCCCGCGGGCCGCGGCGGGCGGGGCGAAGCCGGCGGCTGTGGCGGAGTTCGGGGAGCTGGTGGCGCGGGCCCGCGCGGCCCGTGCCCAGGGCCACCCCTCGGCCGGGGCGCTCTGGGACGAGGTCGACCGCCGGGCCCAGGAGCGGCAGCAGGAGCAGGCGCGGGAGCCGGACGCCGCTCTGGCCGCCGATCTGCTGGAGCACCGTGCCATGGCGGCGGCCCGGGCCGGGGCCCCGGACCTGTCGGAGCGGTTCGCGCGGGTCCGCGACGCCCACCGGGCGGCCGGTCAGGAGCAGCGGGCTGCGTTGGCCGAGCTGCACCTGGCCACGGCGGCGGTGCAGTCCGGCGCCGCGCCCGAGGAGGTCCGCGCCCTGCTGGCGGCGGCCATGGCCACCGCGCGGGCCCTGCCCGCGGACGAGCCGCTGCGCGCCCGGCGGATCGCCCGGGCCGAGCTGACCGGGATACGCATAGCGGCGTACCTGAGCGGCGAGGCGGACGGGGCGGGGGAGCCGGGCCCCTCGGACGCGCCGGATGCCTGGGTGCAGATCGGCGAGCCGGGGGAGGGCGGCGGTACGCGGGCCGGGCTGGAGGCCTTCGTCGCGGACCACGGCCCGGACCCGGAGCTGGCCGTGGAGGTCTCCGAGGCCGAGGAGATGCTCGCGCATCTGGCGCTCGAAGCCGGGGACGCCGAGCGCGGCCAGGCGCTGCTGGCCTCGGCTGCCGAGCGGGTCCTGGCGGCGGACCGGCCGTGGCTGGCGGTGGACCCGCTGGCCACGCGCGGCACCGTACTGCTGCAGCTGGGCCGGCCCGCGGAGGCCGAGGAGGCCGCCCGGGCGGCCCTGGCGCACGCCGTGGAACTGACCGACCCCGAGCGGCACGGCGCCCTGCGGTTGTCCCTGGCGGACATGCTGCTGCGCCGCGACGGTGACCCGGCGGAGGCCGCGGCCCTGGCGCTGGAGAGCGCGCACTGGTTCGACCAGGCCGGGCTGACGGAGGGCGCCGGCGCCCAGGCCCGGCTGTGGCTGGCCCGTGCCTACGCGGCCGACGGGCGCAAGGTCGAGGCGGTCGAGGTGCTCCAGTCGGCACTGCCCGACCTGCTGGAGCACGGCGAGCAGCAGGCGGTGTTCGCGCGGGAGCGGCTCGGCGAGCTTCTGGCCGACCTGCACGACCAGCGGGCCGCCGCCGAGCAGTACCTGCTGGCGGCGGAGACCGCCCAGGGCTGGGAGCACCAGGGCGCGCACGCCCGTCTGGCGCAGTCGGCGGCCGACGCGCTGCAGTCGGCGGGCCTGCGCGAGGAGGCCGTCGCCGCGTACGAGCGGGCCCTGCGGCTGCGCCGCGAGCTCGGGGACGCGCCGGTGTCGGTCGTGCGCATCCTGCGTTCGCTGGCCTGGCTGGAGCTGCGCGACGAGGTCACCAACGCGACCGTGGCCGCGGCCCGGGGCCGGATGGAGGAGGCCGCGCAGGTGCTGCGGGCCGCTCAGGAGGAGTTCGGGGACGATCCGCGGCTGCGCTACGAACTCGCCCAGACCTGGCAGCAGCTGGCGCAGGTCCTCGACCGCCGGGTCGACGCCTACGTGGACCAGGACGAGGACGACTACGACGAGGAGGACGAGACCGAGGACGGGGCCGACCACGACCACGACGACGAGGTGGCCGACGACGGGCGCGAGCCGCTGACCGCGACCGAGCTGCGCGCGCTGCGGCTGGAGGCCGTCGCCCTGTGGGACCGGGCCGCCGGGTTGTACGCCGGACTGGGTCCGGAGAGCCTGCCGGAGCGGTTCCAGTGCCTGAACGGCATCGTGTGGACCGAGCGCGCGCTGGGGGACGTCACGGGGGCGCGGGTCCGGCTGAAGGCCCTGGTCGAGGAGGTACGCACCCTGACGGAGGGCACCGCTCCCGACTGGCTGCTGCCGCGCGCGGAGTACATGCTCACCTCGCTGGACGAGGAGTAGCGTCCTCCGCCCTCGGGGGACCGGCCGTCCGGCCGGTCCCCCGAGGAAGAACGGCGGATCAGGCGCCGAGCTGGCCCAGGGCCTCCGTGGCGATCTTCTCGAAGACCGCCTCGTCGGCTGCGAAGACGGAGTCCGGGATCGGGGCGTGGATCACGATCTCGGTGAAGCCGAGTTCCCGGTGGCGGCCGGCGAAGTCCACGAACGCGTCCAGCGACTCCAGCACGGTGTTGCGCTCCGGGGTGAAGCCGGTCAGCAGGATCTTCTCCATCGGCTCCACGTCCCGACCGATGTCCGCGCAGGCCTTGGCCAGCTTGTCCAGCTGGGTGCGGATCGCGGCCAGCGACTGCTCCGGCGTGCCCGTCTCGTAGAGCTTGGGGTCACCGGTGGTGACCCAGGCCTGCCCGTGGGCGGCGGCCAGCTTCAGCCCGCGCGGCCCGGTGGCCGCCACCGCGAAGGGCAGCCGGGGACGCTGGACGCAGCCGGGGATGTTGCGGACCTCGTCGGCGGAGTAGAAGACGCCCTGGTGGGTGACGACGTCCTCGGTCAGCAGCCGGTCCAGCAGCGGCACGAACTCGGCGAACCGGTCGGCCCGCTCCCGCGGGGTCCACGGTTCCTGGCCCAGCGCGGTGGCGTCGAAGCCGTTGCCGCCGGCGCCGATGCCGAGGGTGACCCGGCCGCCCGACACGTCGTCGAGCGAGATCAGCTCCTTGGCCAGGGTGACCGGGTGCCGGAAGTTCGGGGAGGTGACCAGCGTGCCCAGGCGCAGCCGCTCGGTCACCGTGGCCGCCGCGGTCAGCGTGGGGAGGGCGCCGAACCACGGGCCGTCCCGGAACGAACGCCACGAGAGGTGGTCGTAGCTGTAGGCGGTGTGGAAGCCGAGCTGCTCGGCCCGCAGCCACTGGTCACGGCCTCCTTCGTGCCACCGACGTACCGGGAGGATCACAGTGCTCAGACGCAGACTCATGTCCCCGAGCCTACGGTGACCCCCGCAAGGACGGCGCAGCCGACGGCCTCGCCCGGCCCCCGCCGCGCCCGGCCCCGCAGCTGCCCGCCCGTCCGCGCCGGCCCGGTCCACCACCGTTGCCGCCCGGTCCGGCGGGGTGCGTGCCATGGGCGAAGATGGAGCGGTGACCTCGGCTCCCCAGCGCCCCGACCGGCCTGCCCCCGCGACGACCCGGCTCATCGCCACCGACCTCGACGGCACTTTGCTGCACGACGACAAATCCGTCTCCCCGCGTACCGTCGCCGCGCTCGCCGCCGCGGAGGAGGCGGGCGTCGAGGTGTTCTTCGTCACCGGCCGCCCGGCGCGCTGGATGGACGTCGTCAGCGACCACGTCCACGGCCACGGCCTGGCCATCTGCGCCAACGGCGCCGCGGTGGTGGACCTGCACGCCGGGCGCGAGTTCGTGCTGGTCAGGGGGCTGCCCCGGTCGGCGGCGCTGACCGTCGTGCGGGCCCTGCGGACCGCCGCCCCCGGCACTTCCTTCGCGGTCGAGCTGACCACCGGCATCCACTACGAGCCCGAGTACCCGCCGTTCTTCCTCGACCCCGGCGCCACGGTCGCGACCGCCGAGAAGCTGCTGCACGAGGACCCGCCCGGCAGCGCCGCCCCGGTGCTCAAGCTCCTCGCGCACCACCCGCAGCTGGCCCCGGACGAGTTCCTGGCCCTGGCCCGGTCCGCCGCCGGGGAGTACGCCTCCATCACCCGCTCCAGCCCGACCGCGCTGCTGGAGATCAGCGGCCACGGGGTGTCCAAGGCCAGCACGCTGGCCCTGTGCTGCGCCGAGCGCGGCATCGCGCCGCAGGACGTGGTGGCGTTCGGGGACATGCCCAACGACGTGGAGATGCTCACCTGGGCGGGCACCTCGTACGCCATGGGCAACGCGCACCCGGACGTGATCGCCGCGGCCTCCGGCCGCACGGTCGACAACAACGACGACGGGGTGGCCGTCGTGATCGAGCAGATCCTCGCGGCCCGCCTGGCCCGCTAGACCACCGGGACCGGCCCCACCGTCTCCTCGGCCACCGGGACCGGGCACGGCCCGGCAGGGCGCCGGGACCGTGGCCCTAGAGCGGGGCCTGCCAGACCAGGGTGGTCCCGCGGCCGGCCTCGCCCAGCCCGGGCCCGTACCAGCTGGCGCCACCCAGCGACTCGGCCCGCCGGCGCAGGTTGCGCAGCCCGCTGCGGCGGCCTCCCTCGGGGATGCCCACCCCGTCGTCGGCGACCTCCAGCCGGACCGCGGCCCGTCCGTCGTCCAGGGTGGTGGTGGAGTCCACCACCACCTCGATCCGTGAGGCCTCGGCGTGCCGGAAGGCGTTGGAGAGCGCCTCGCGGAGCGCGGCGATGAGGTTCTTGCCGACGAGTTCGCCCACGGTGGTGTCGATCGGCCCGACGAAACGGTGGGCGGGCTTGAACCCCAGCGGCACGGCCGCCATGTTGATCTCCCGCAGCACCCGGGTGCGCAGTCCGGACGGCGCCTCGGCCGGTCCTTGCTGCAGGGCGAAGATCGCGGTACGGATCTCCTGGATGGTCACGTCCAGCTCGTCCACGGCCTTGCCGACCCCGTCGACCACCTCGGGGACGACGGACCGCCGCTGCGCGCTCTCCAGCATCATCCCGGTCGCGAACAGCCGCTGGATGACCAGGTCGTGCAGGTCACGGGCAATCCGGTCGCGGTCCTCGAACACCGCCAGCCGCTCCCGGTCGCGCTGCGCCTCGGCCATCATCAGGGCGAGCGCCGCCTGGGAGGCGAACTGCGTCGCCAGCGTCCGTTCCGCCTCCGTGAACGGCCGCGCGCCCCGGGCCCTGGGAGTGACCAGCGCGCCCAGCACCCGGCCACCGCTGTGCAGGGGCAGCATCATGCACGGGCCGTACCTGCTGGTCAGCCGACCGGACGTGCGCGGGTCGGCGGAGGCGTCGTCGGCGAACACCGGCTCACCGCGCAGCAGGCTCTGCACCACCGGGCTGTCGGCGGGGAGCACCACCCCGAGCGAGGTGGCGGGGTCGTCGGCGGAGACCGCGACGATCTCCATCCCGCCCTCGGTGGCCGGCAGCAGCACGACCCCCGCCGCCGAGTCCGCGAGGTGGCGGGCCTGTTCGGCGACGACGGACAGCGCGTCGTCGGCGTCGCCGCCGGAGAGCAGGGCGGTGGTGACGGCCACCGAGCCGTCGATCCAGCGCTCGCGCTGGGTGGCGGCCTCGTAGAGCCGGGCGTTGCCGATGGCGATGCCCGCCTCGGTGGCCAGCACGCGGACCATGTGGACGTCGTAGTCGTTGAACTCCTCCCCGCCGCGCTTCTCGGCGAGGTAGAGGTTGCCGAAGATCTCGCCCTGCACCCGGATGGGGACCCCGAGGAAGGTCTTCATCGGGGGATGGTGCGGCGGGAAGCCGGCCGCGCGCGGGTCCGCGGTCAGATCGGCCAGCCGGACCGGGTCGGGATGCCGGATCAGTGCGCCGAGCAGGCCGCGCTTGCCGTCGGGACGGTGCCCGATCAGCGCGGCGTGCTCGGCGTCGATGCCGTACGTCACGAAGTCGGACAGGCCTCGGCCTTCGGTGTCCACCACGCCGATCGCGGCGTAGCGGGCGTCGGCGAGCTCGGCCGCCGTCTCGCAGATCCGGTCCAGCGTGGAGTGCAGCTCCAGGCCGGTACCGACGGAGCGCATCGCCTCCAGCAGTTGCGGGACGCGGGCGGTGAGCTCGGTGGACAGGCCCTGGAGACTGCGGGTGGCCTGGGTGGCGGCCTCCAGCGGGTCCGGTGACTCCTGCGACTCCTGCAGCGACATGCCCTTGAGCCTAGTTAGTCCCATTTACCGGGGAAAGTCGGCCCGCGACGGCCGCCGACGCGTGCTCCGCGGCGACCGGCAGGGCCTCGGCCGGCGCCTCGAACCGGCTCCGGACCGAGTCGCCGGCGCGCTCGCGCTCCAGCATCCGCCGCAGCGGGCCCTCGGCCCGGGCGAGCTCCTGGTACGGGCCGCGCTGCACGACCCGGCCCGCGTCGAGGACGAGGACCTCGTCCACCTGGTCCAGGCCGGCCAGCCGGTGCGTGATCAGCACGGTGGTGCGGCCCTCGGTGGCCGCCAGGAGGTCCGCCGTCAGGGCGTCGGCGGTGGCCAGGTCGAGGTGCTCGGCCGGCTCGTCCAGGACGAGGACCGGGAAGTCGGCGAGCAGCGCCCGGGCCAGGGCCAACCGCTGGCGCTGGCCGCCGGAGATCTTCCGGCCGTGTTCGCCGACCAGGGTGTCCAGTCCGTCGGGCAGGTTCGCGGCCCAGTCCAGCAGGCGGGCCCCGGCGAGGGCCGCGCGCAGCTCGTCCTCGGTGGCGCCGGGGCGGGCCAGCCGCAGGTTCTCCCGTACGGAGCTGTCGAACAGGTGCGCGTCCTGCGCGCACAGCCCGACCAGGCGGCGTACGTCGTCCCCCGCGCACTCCCGGGCGTCGACCGCGCCGAGGGTGTAGCCGCCCTCGCCGACGTCGAGGAAGCGCAGCAGCACCTGCGCGAGCGTGGTCTTGCCGGAGCCGGAGGGCCCGACGACGGCGATGCGGCGGCCGGCCTCCAAGGTGAGGTCGATCCCGCGCAGGGCGTCCCGCTCCTGGCCGGGGTGCCGGGCGGACAGTCCGGTGAGCCGCAACGGGAACGGCGCGGCGGGCACCGACCGGGGCCGGTCGGGCTCGGCGACGGGGGCCGGGAGGTCGAGCACCTCGTAGACCCGCTCCGCGCTGCGCCGGACGCGCTGCCGGTACTGGACGGCCAGGGGGAGGCCGGTCACGGCCTCGAACGCGGCGAGAGGCGTGAGCACGACGACCGCCATGGCGACTCCCGAGAGCCGGCCGTCGGCCACGGCGTCCGCGCCGAAGAGCGCCGCCACCACGACGGTCAGCCCGCACACCAGGGCCGAGAGCCCGCTGCCCAGGCCGGTCGCGGCGGCCCCGCGGGCGGCGATCCGGGTCAGCGCGGCGTCACCGGCGAGCGCCTTGTCCCTACGGTCGCCCAGCGCGCCGGCGACGGTCAGTTCGGCGGTGCCCGTCAGCAGGTCGGTGACCCGGGTGGCCAGCTCGCCGCGGGCCGGCGCGAGCCGGGCCTCGGCCCTGCGCGCACAGGCTCCGCCGACCAGCGGCACGCCCACGCCGGCGGCCAGCAGGCCGACGGCGAGGGCGGCTCCGGCCTCGGGCAGCAGCCAGGCGGTGAACGCCACCGAGCCGGTGCCGACGAGGACGGCCGTGCCCAGCGGCAGCAGCCAGCGCAGCCAGTAGTCCTGGAGGGTGTCGGCGTCGGCCACCAGACGGGCCAGCAGGTCCCCGCGACGGCTGTGGCGCAGTCCGCCGGGGGCGATCCGCTCCAGCCGCCGGTAGACCGAGACGCGCAGGTCGGCGAGCATGCGCAGGACGGCGTCGTGCGAGACCAGCCGCTCGGCGTAGCGGAACACGGCCCGGCCGATGCCGAAGGCGCGGGTCGCGGTGACGGCCATGAGCAGGTAGAGCACCGGCGGCTGTTCGGAGGCCCGGGAGATCAGCCACCCGGACACGGCCATCAGCCCGACGCTGCAGCCGACGGCCAGCGCCCCGAGGCCCAGGGCCAGCCGGAACCGGCCCCGCCAGGCCCGCGCGGTGTTCCGCACCCGCCCCAGCGGGTCCCGCCCGGGCGCGTCCCGCAGCCGACCGTCCGACCGACCCCCGGCCCCGGCCCCGGCCCCGGCCTCGGGCCCACCCTCGTACTCGGCCCCGGCCCCGGCCCCGGATGAGACCGTCCCAGCCGCAGCCCCCGTCACGGCCGCAGGCCCAGTCCCCACCTCAGCCCCGGCCCCAGCCCCAGCCCCGGCCGACGTATGACCCGCAGCCGACGTACGTTCCACGGCCCCGTCCTGGCCACCGGCCCCCGATTCGGTCGGCCCGCCCGAGCGCAGGGGCGCCAGCTCGACCACCCGGTCCGCCACCGACAGCAGGGCCGGCCGGTGGACGACCAGCAGGACGGTACGGCCGGCCGAGAGGCGGCGCACGGCGTCCACCACGGCCGCCTCGGTCTCGCCGTCCAGCGCGGCGGTCGGCTCGTCCAGCAGCAGCACGGGACGGTCGGCGAGGAACGCCCGGGCCAGGGCCAGCCGCTGGCGCTGACCCGCCGACAGTCCCAGTCCGCCCTCGCCCAGGACCGTGTCGGCCCCTCGGGGCAGCGCGGAGACGAACTCCCAGGCACCGGCGTCCCGCAGGGACCGCTCGATCTCCTCGGCGGTGGCCCCGGGCCGGGCCAGCGCCACGTTCTCGGCGATGGTCCCGGCGAACAGGTGCGGCCGCTGCGGCACCCAGGCGATCCGCTCGCGCCAGGCGGCCCGGTCCAGCTCCGCCAGATCCACCCCGCCGACGAGCACCCGGCCCTGGGCGGGGGTGACGAACCCCAGCAGGACGTTCAGCAGCGTGGACTTGCCCACGCCGCTCGGCCCGGTGAGCGCCACGCACTCCCCCGCGGCAACGGTGAGCGAGACCGGCCCGGGCGAGGTCTCGGCCCGCCCCGGGTAGCGCACCGCCACGTCCTCGAACCGGAGCTCGGGGGAGTCCGGCACCGCCCGCGCCCCGCCCGCCTCCGGCAACGGGGTCTCCAGGACCTCGAAGATTTCCTCCGCGGCGGCCAGCCCCTCCGCCGCCGCGTGGTACTGCGCCCCGACCTGCCGCATCGGCAAGTACGCCTCGGGCGCCAGGATCAGGATCACCAGGCCGGTGTAGAGGTCCAGTTCGCCGTGGACCAGCCGCATGCCGATGGTCACCGCGACGAGCGCCACCGAGAGCGTGGCCAGCAGTTCCAGGGCGAACGACGACAGGAACGCGATCCGCAGCGTCCGCAGCGTGGCCCGCCGGTAGTCGTCGGTGATCTTGCGGATGGACTCGGCCTGCGCCTTGGCCCGCCCGAACACCTTCAGCGTCGGCAGGCCCTCCACCACGTCCAGGAAGTGCCCCGACAGCCGGGACAGCAGCCGCCACTGACGGTCCATGCGGGACTGGGTGGCCCAGCCGATGAGGGCCATGAACAGCGGGATCAGCGGCAGGGTCACCACGATGATGGCCGCCGACACCCAGTCCTCGGTCACGATCCGGGCGAGCACCGCCACCGGCACCACCACGGCGAGACCCAACTGCGGCAGGTACCGGGAGAAGTAGTCGTCGAGCGCGTCCACGCCCCGGGTCGCCAGGGTCACCAGCGCTCCGGTGCTCGCGGCGGCCCCCCGGCCGGGGGAGGCCTCCGCTGCACCCGGCCGGCTCGGACCGAGCTCGGCGGCGCGGGCCAGCAGCTGCCCGCGCAGCTGCGACTTGACCGCTGCCCCGGCCCGGTGCGCGGCCAGTTCGGTCAGCCATGCGACGAAGGCGCGCCCCAGCGCCACCGCCGCGAGCAGCAGCAGTGGCGTCCGGAGCGCGCCCGCGTCCAGGCCCTTCTGGAAGGCCCCGACCACGATCTCGGCCAGAAGCATCGCCTGGCCGACGACCAGACCCGCGCCGGCCAGCCCGAGGGCGACCACCGCGATGAGGAACAGCCGGGTGGAACGGGCGTGGCGCAGCAGGCGCGGGTCGATCGGTTTCACGTGAAACATGCCCCCTAGTGAGCGGCCTCGGCGATGTGCTGGGTCCCGATCCGCTTGCGGAAGACCCAGTACGTCCAGCCCTGGTAGAGCAGGACCAGCGGTGTCGCGATGGCCGCGCACCAGGTCATGATCTTCAGGGTGTACGGGCTGGACGAGGCGTTGGTGACGGTGAGGTTCCACGCCGCGTCGAGCGAGGACGGCATGACGTTCGGGAAGAGCGTCAGGAACAGCATCGCGACGGCGGCCGCGATGGTGACGCCCGACAGGGCGAAGGACCAGCCCTCCCGCCCGGCCAGGTTGCAACCGAGTGCCGCCACGAGCGCCAGCACCGCCACGGCCATCGCGACCAGGCTGGTTGCGTCCCCGCGCGAGACCTGGGTCCAGATCAGGAAGACCAGCGCCAGGACGGCGGTGACCACGCCGAGCCGGGTGGCCAGGGCCCGGGAGCGGTCCCGGATCTCACCGACCGTCTTGAGCGAGGTGAAGACCGCGCCGTGGAAGGTGAACAGCGTGAGGGTGACGAGGCCGCCGAGGACGGAGTAGACGTTCAGCAGGTCCAGGAGGGTGCCGACGTACTCCTTGTTCTGGTCGATCTTCACGCCGCGCACGATGTTGGCGAAGGCGACGCCCCAGAGGAACGCGGGGATCAGCGAGGTCCAGAAGATCGCGCGTTCCCAGTTGGTCTGCCACTGGTCCTCGGGCCGCTTGGCCCGGTACTCGAAGGCCACGCCCCGGATGATCAGGCAGACCAGGATCAGCAGCAGCGGCAGGTAGAAGCCCGAGAAGAGCGTGGCGTACCACTCGGGGAAGGCGGCGAAGGTCGCTCCGCCGGCGGTGAGCAGCCAGACCTCGTTGCCGTCCCAGACGGGACCGATCGTGTTGATCAGCACCCGCTTCTCGGTTCGGTCACGGGCGAGCAGCTTGGTCAGGACGCCGACGCCGAAGTCGAAGCCCTCCAGGAAGAAGTAGCCGATCCACAGGACGGCGATGAGCACGAACCAGACGTCGTGGAGTTCCATGGTGTTCTCTCCCCTGCCTCAGTACGAGAAGGCCATCGGCCGGTCGGCATGGGCGTCGTCGCCGCCGATCCGCTTCGGCGGATTGAGGTCGGCCTCGGTGAGCTCCGGCGGTCCGGCCTTGACGTACTTGACCAGGAGCCGGACCTCGATCACGGCGAGCACGGCGTAGAGCAGCGTGAAGACGATCATCGAGGTGAGCACCTCGGCCTGCGAGACACTGGGGGAGACGGCGTCCCGCGTGCGCAGGACTCCGTAGACCACCCACGGCTGACGGCCCATCTCGGTGAAGATCCAGCCCCAGGAGTTGGCGATCAGGGGGAAGCCCATGGTCCACAGCGCGACGATCCAGTACCACCGGGTGAGCTTGGGGCTCAGCGCCGTACGGAACAGCACCAGGTGCGGCACCTCGTCGTCCCCGGTCCGCAGGCCCGGCGGCAGCAGGAACTTCTTGCGGGTCAGCCACAGCCCCAGCACACCGATGCCGAGGGAGGCCATGCCGAAGCCGATCATCCAGCGGAAGCCCCAGTAGGCGACCGGGATGTTGGGCCGGTAGTCCCCGGGACCGAACTTCTCCTGCTCGGCCTTGTTGACGTCGTTGATGCCCGGGACGAAGGAGCTGAAGTCGTCGTTGGCGAGGAAGGACAGCAGGCCGGGGATCTCTATGGCGACCTTGTTGTGGCCCTTCTCCACGTCGCCGTAGGCGAACACGGAGAAGGGGGCGGGCGCCTCGCCGTCCCAGAGCGCCTCGGCGGCGGCCATCTTCATGGGCTGCTGCTTGAACATCACCTTGCCGAGCAGGTCACCGCTGATGGCGGTGCCCATTCCGGCGATGATCAGCACGACCAGTCCGAGCCGCAGCGAACTGCGCATGACGGGCACGTGCCGCTTGCGCGCCAGGTGGAAGGCGGAGATGCCGACCATGAAGGCGCCGCCGACCAGGAACGCGGCCGTGATGGTGTGGAAGAACTGGGTGAGCGCGGTGTTCTGGGTCAGGACGGCCCAGAAGTCCGTGAGCTCGGCCCGGCCGGTGGCTTCATTGATCTTGTAGCCGACCGGGTGCTGCATCCACGAATTCGCCGCGAGGATGAAATAGGCCGACAGCACCGTGCCGATCGAGACCATCCAGATGCAGGCCAGATGGATCTTCTTCGGCAGCTTGTCCCATCCGAAGATCCACAGACCGATGAAGGTGGATTCGAAGAAGAAGGCGATCAACGCCTCGAAGGCCAGCGGCGCACCGAAGATGTCGCCGACGAACCGCGAGTAGTCGGACCAGTTCATGCCGAACTGGAACTCCTGGACGATGCCGGTGACGACACCCATCGCGATGTTGATCAGGAACAGCTTGCCCCAGAACTTGGTGGCCCTGAGGTACTTCTCCTTCTCGGTCCGCACCCATGCGGTCTGGAGGCCGGCGGTCAGCGCGGCCAGCGAGATCGTCAGCGGGACGAAGAGAAAGTGGTAGACGGTGGTGATGCCGAACTGCCAGCGCGCCAATGTCTCGGGCGCCAAAGCCAGGTCCACGTCGTCTTCTCCTTATCGCCGTGGTCACAGCGGGCAGTCTGCCTGGCGGGTTCCTCCCATACAGGGAGGAAGCAGGACACGCTTGTGAACGCGTTCACATTCACAAGCATTATGACGCACACGCTTTTGAACCGGGAAGGCGGGGGTACCCCTGAGAGGTCGACGACCCCACCCCTAGCCAGAAAATTCAACAGATTGTTGAATGAGGGCATGCAGATACGAATCTCCTGGCCCGCCGGCCACCTCACCGCCACCCTCGACGACACCCCCACGGCCAAGGCCCTCGTCGATGCCCTGCCGATCTCCGCCTCCGCGAACACCTGGGGCGAGGAGGTCTACTTCGACACCGGGGTCTCCGTGGCCCTGGAGGCCGACGCCCAGCAGGTCGTCGAGCCCGGCACCGTGGCGTTCTGGACCGAGGGCGACGCCCTGGCGCTGCCCTACGGTCCGACGCCCATCTCACGCGGGGGCGAGAGCCGCCTGGCGAGCCCGTGCAACGTGCTCGGCTCGTTCGACGGCGACCCCCGCCTGCTGGCCACCGTCCGCGAGGGCGACCCCGTCCGCGTGGAACTGGCCTGACGCCCCTCCCGGCCGCCCGGCCGCCGGCGCGCTTCCCGGTCCCCGGGGAGGGGGCGCCTCCAACTTTTCCAGCTCCTCCCGCTCCTGGAGCTGCTCCAGCCCCTGGGGCCCCTGGAGCCCCTGGAGCCCCTGGAGCTCCTAGAGCTCCTTGAAGAAGGCCTCCGCCGTGTGCAGGAAGAGGTCGTTCGCCTCGGTCTCACCGATCGTGACCCGCAGGCCCTCGCCCGCGAAGGGCCGGACCACCACACCGGCCTTCTCGCAGGCCGCAGCGAAGTCGGCGGTGCGCTCCCCCAGCCGCATCCACACGAAGTTCGCCTGCGTCTCCGGCACCGTCCAGCCCTGCGCGACCAGCGCGGCGTGGACCCGTTCGCGCTCGCAGACCAGGGAACCGACCCGGCCCAGCAGCTCGTCCTCCGCCCGCAGCGAGGCGACCGCCGCGTCCTGGGCGAGCTGGCTCACGCCGAACGGCACCGCCGTCTTGCGCAGCGCCGCGGCCACCGGCTCGTGCGCGATCGCGAAGCCGACCCGCAGGCCGGCCAGTCCGTACGCCTTGGAGAAGGTGCGCAGCACGGCGACGTTCGGGCGGTTGCGGTAGAACTCGATGCCGTCGGGGACCTCCGGGTCGCGGACGAACTCCTTGTACGCCTCGTCCAGCACCACCAGGACGTCCGACGGCACCCGGTCCAGGAAACGTTCCAGCTCCGCCCGGCGCACCACGGTGCCGGTCGGGTTGTTCGGGTTGCACACGAAGATCAGCCGGGTCCGCTCGGTGATCGCGTCCGCCATCGCGTCCAGGTCGTGCACGTCGCCGTCGGTGAGCGGGACCCGCACCGAGGTCGCGCCCGAGATCTGGGTGATGATCGGGTACGCCTCGAAGGAGCGCCAGGCGTAGATCACCTCGTCACCCGGGCCGGCGGTGGACTGGATCAGCTGCTGGGCCACGCCGACCGAGCCGGTGCCGGTGGCGATGTGCTCGACGGGCACCCCGAACCGCTCCGCGAGCTCGGCGACCAGGCCGGTGCAGGCCATGTCGGGGTAGCGGTTGAAGTTCCCGGCCGCCGCCACGGCCGACTCCAGGACCCCCGGCAGCGGCGGATAGGGGTTCTCGTTGGAGGACAGCTTGTACGCGACCGCCCCGCCGGACGCGGCCGGCTTGCCCGGCTTGTAGGTGGGGATGCCGTCCAGCTCGGCGCGCAGCTTCGGGCTCTTCTCGCTCACCGCAGGTCCTCCTCGACCTTCCCGTACAACTCAATACTGCTCACCTTATGAGGATTACGCCCGGCCGGAAATGGACGGCGCCAGGATTGCGGGGGAGCGCACGCATATATGCGTGCGCCGGTGGCCCACGCCGTGGCGCGCGTCCCTCGTACAGGTGAGTTGAGACCGGCCCGAGACCTGATCGGTTTGGCATGCCCGTACCCGCCGACAACCTACCCGCTTACCGACAGCGACCAACTTCCTTCATTTCCAAGGTCATTGGGGGTGGCGAACCATGCAGAATCGTGCCTGTCAACGCGTGCATATGCACCCGGACCACCCACCCCACCGAGCCCTACTATCGGCTCGCCATGACAGCAGCAGGGAAGCATCAGGTGAGCCGGACCGAGACCACCCGGCGGGCCGCCGGCCGCCAGGGCCGGGCCGGCATCAGGGACGTGGCCGCCGCGGCGGGCGTCTCGATCACGACCGTCTCCGACGCGCTCAATGGCAAGGGCCGGCTGCCGGACGCCACCCGCCGCCACGTCCGCGAGGTCGCCGACCGGCTGGGCTACCGCCCGTCCGCGGCGGCCCGCACCCTCCGTACCGGCAAGTCGGGACTCATCGGCCTGACCGTGACGACGTACGGGGATGAACCTTTCACCTTCACCGAGTTCGCGTACTTCGCCGAGATGGCCCGGGCCGCCACCTCCGCCGCGCTCGCCCGCGGCTACGCCCTCGTCATCCTCCCCGCGACCTCCCGCCACGACGTCTGGTCGAACGTCGCCCTCGACGGCACCGTCGTCATCGACCCCTCCGACCACGACCCGGTCGTCACCGAGCTGGTCCGGCAGGGCCTGCCCGTCGTCTCCGACGGCCGTCCCGCGGGCTCGCTGCCCGTCACCGCCTGGGTGGACAACGACCACGAGGCCGCCGTCCTCAACCTGCTCGACCACCTGGCCGCCGCCGGCGCCCGCCGCATCGGGCTGCTGACCGGCACCACCACCGACACGTACACCCGGCTGTCCACGACGGCGTACCTCAACTGGTGCGACCGGGTCGGCCAGGACCCCGTCTACGAGTCCTACCCGGCGCACGACCCCTGCGCCGGGGCCGTCGCCGCCGACCGGCTGCTCGCCCGGCCCGACCGGCCGGACGCCGTCTACGGCCTCTTCGACCCCAACGGCACCGACCTGCTGGCCGCCGCCCGCCGCTACGGCCTGCGCGTCCCGGACGACCTGCTGCTCGTGTGCTGCAGCGAGTCGACCGTCTACGCCAACACCGAACCGCCGATCACCACGCTCTCCCTCAAGCCGCGCCGCATCGGCACCGCCGTCGTGCAGTTGCTCATCGACGCCATCGAGGGAGTGGACACCGGCCGGCCGGTGGAGCAGGTGGTGCCGACCGAGCTGATCGTCCGTACGTCGTCCCAGCGCAGGCAGCCACGCACCACGGTCAGCCCGCCGCGCTCCCCGGCACAGAACTGACAAGTAACCAAAACAGGAGAAACTGGCCGGAACGATCGGCTCCGGACAGGATTCACCACCCCTGGTGCGTCACACAGAGCGAGCCGCATTCCTATGATGGGCGCACGACATCACGGACCCTCCGGCCCGGAGGACAGGGGGGTCCGCAGGTGTACGGACGCGCGACGGTGGTGGAGGGGTCGATGACTCAGGGGGCCGGTCAGGGACCCGCGATGCGGACGGAAACGCTGCGGGACTTCAAGGTCCCCACGTCCGAACCCGTGCCGTACCCCGTGTCCGGCGACCAGCGCACCGAGGCCCCCGTGTACGGCGAGTACCCCGCGTACTACGAGGAGAGCGGGACGTCCGTCCCGCCGCAGCCCGGCTACGCCCCCGCCGCCCCACCGGCACCGGCCGCTCCCCCGGCGCCCGCGGTGCCCGCGCACGTCGCGGCGAGCGCGCCGGTCGCGGCCAACCCGCCCGTCCCGGCAAACGCGCCCGCACCGGCGCCCGTCGAGCCGCCCGCCGAGGGCCCCGACGGGTACACGCCCACCCAGCGCGACCTGCCGGTGATCAGCCGCGTCGCCGACGGCCCCGGCAACACCCTCCAGGTCCAGTTCGTCCCGCAGGACGTGCCGAGCACGGGCCCCGGCCCGCTCTACGTCGT
The DNA here is from genome assembly GCF_020532625.1 of Streptomyces antimicrobicus. Lineage (GTDB taxonomy): Bacteria > Actinomycetota > Actinomycetes > Streptomycetales > Streptomycetaceae > Streptomyces > Streptomyces antimicrobicus. The sequence continues at coordinate 50,557 of NZ_JAJAUY010000003.1, forward strand.
CGGCGACGTGCACGGCTACCTCGACGAGCTGGTCGCCGAACTCCACGCCCAGGGCCTGATCGACGCCGACTGCCGCTGGTCCGCGGGAAACGCCCGGCTGTGGTTCCTCGGCGACTTCACCGACCGCGGCCCCGACGGCATCGGCGTGATCGACCTGGTCATGCGGCTGTCCGCCGAGGCGGCCGCCGCCGGCGGCTACTGCAAGGCCCTCATGGGCAACCACGAGCTGCTGCTCATCGGCGCCAAGCGGTTCGGTGACACCCCCGTCAACTCCGGCGCCGGCACCGCCACCTTCCAGGCCGCCTGGCTGCTCAACGGCGGCCAGCGCGTCGACATGGACCGGCTGGAGGACGTCCACATCCAGTGGATGTCCCGACTGGACGCGGCCGCGCTCGTGGACGGCCACCTGCTGCTGCACTCCGACACCACCGCCTACCTCGACTACGGCGCCTCCATCGAGGACGTCAACGACACCGTCCACGAGCAGCTGAACCGACACGACGCAGATGTCACGTGGGACCTGTTCCGGAAGTTCACCAAGCGGTTCGCCTTCCGCGACGAGGAGAACGGGCCGCAGGCCGTCCGGGAGCTGCTGGCCACCTACGGCGGCTCGCGCGTGGTCCACGGGCACAGCCCGATCCCGTACCTGCTCGGCGAGGTCGGGACCGAGGACGGCGAGGAGGACCGCGGCCCGGAGGCCGTGGACGGCCCGCACGTGTACGCGGACGGGCTCGCGATCGCGATGGACGGCGGAGTGACGATGGCCGGCAAGCTGCTGGTGGTGCAACTCCCCCTGGGTGACTGAGCGTTCCCGACCATGGGTATTTCTGATAAGTCCCTGTCACCGTACGGCGGGGGCGCTCTACCATCGCTCTGTCCGTAGCAGGCTCTCCTCCGTTTGTGCCGGCGGCCCGGTCCGTGCGGGCTGAGCCGGCCCGGGCGGAGCATCGGGGGATGCACATGACCAGCGCTTCGCATCTGCTGACCGAGGACCGGCCGGAATTCCACCGGCTCCTGGACGAGGCGCTGCGCACCGCGCACGAACGCCCCGGGTTGACCACGCTGGGCGAACGGCTGAATGCCGAACAGCTGCGCACCATGGCCCTGAACGCCCAGGCTCTGCTCACGGCGGCGGCCGCCACCGAGTACGACCACTACGTGAAGGTCCGCGAGCAACTGCGCGAGGACCCGCTCGCGGCGGGCGCCGAGGAGGACGACGGCGACGGCGACACCGGGGCCGGCGTGATCGCGGTGATCGCGGTCCTGGCTCCCGTCCTGGCCGGCACCGCCATGCTGATCTTCCTGCTGGTGGGCTACGTGCTGAAGCTGGTCGAGCCCGAGCCGGCCTTCGCCGACACCCTGCTGACCGCCGGCTGGGTCTTCGGCGGCCTGACGGTGGTGTCGCTGCTGCTCGCGGCGGTCGGGCTGCTGGTGGCCGCCGTACGCAACAGCGCGACGGAGGTCGTGGCCCAGCGCGGGGACGCCGTGCCGGACGAGGTCTCGCGGGCCCGGGACGCCTGGCGCCGCGCCCTGCTGGAGCAGGGCATCGTGCCGTTCCTGCAGGACGCGCTGGCCGGTCCGGGCGCCGGGCCCGGCGTCCCTGCCACCGGTCCGGGGGCCGCTCCCGGCGCCCCGGCACCGCACACGCCACGGGCCGGGCGCATCCCTGATCTGGGATACACCCGGCCCGGTTACACGGCGCCGGACTTCACGAGCCCGGACGTCGAGGGCCCGCAGGACGGGCCGCGGTGAGCGCCTCGCGGACCGTTCAGACGGCGTTGGGCGCGTAATCGAAGGACAGGTCCTTCGAGAAGAGCGTGCTGCCGCGGCGCAGGACGCCTCCGGGGAGGGTGTTCTGGAGGACCCAGCCGGCGGGGTTCGGGGTGAAGGTCTGCCCCGTGATGGTCACCTGGAGCTCGAAGACCCGGCCGTTGGTGGTCAGGATCCTGATCCACGCGTCGTTGCCCCGGGCCGCGATCCCGACCGAGCAGGGGGTTCCGTCCGTGGCGGCGACCGGGTAGCCCGGGAGCGCGGAGAGGTTCTGCCAGGCGACGGCACCGCCGTCGGAGGGTGCGCGCCCGCCGAAGGTGGCGCCGTTGCGGACGGCTGCGGCGAAGGCCTCGTTGTTGCCGATGATCACCGTGTCGATGTCGATGCACGGACCGGCCGGACCCGCCGGACCGGCCGGACCCGCCGGGCCCACGGGCCCGCGCTTGCCCCTCTTGCCGCGCGGACCCCGCGGCCCGCGCTTGCAGTCGTCGTCGTCATGGGCGCCGGACTTGGCGCCGGGCGCGCGCCGGCCCTCGTCGTCGTAGCGGTCCTTGTCGTACGACTTGCAGTGGTCCGCCGGGACCTCCGCCGGGCCCGGGGCCGGGACCGGGGCCGCCGAGGCGCTCGGGGCGAGAACGCCCGAGAGGACGAGTGCGGCCGCCGCGGCGGCCGTGCCGCCGGTCAGCCAGGCCCTGCGCGCGGACAGCGGGCCGAGGAGGGATCGGGTCCTGTTCTCAGGACGGTCGGGACGATGGGGACGCATGCGCCGCTCCTTGCCGATTTTCGGATGGAATGACTTCCGCGCACATCCTGTGGACCTCAGCGGCCCAGGGCACGGCGCCTCGCGCACCCGTCAGCGGAACGGCGCAGTGACGCGCCACCACACGGGTGCCTCCCGCAGGGCCACCCGGGGTCCCGGCCCCGCGCGCCTGAACCTGCCCGGCCCTCCGCCTCCCTACGGTCCCGCTCTGCTTCTGCCTCCTCCAGGTCGGCGTCCTGCACGCGGAGTCCGGCAACTGGCCGGCCGGCATGGACGCCCTGGTCCGCGCCTGGGAGGCGCGGCCCGAACAGCTGGAGGCCTGCTACGAGCCGGCCTCACGGCTGCGGGTGCGCGGCCGCTGCCGCGCCGACCACGCGGTGAACAGCGCCGGCGTGGACCGGCCCGCCCCGGACGACCTGCTCTTCATCCAGCCCTGGGTGTACCGCTGGAGGCTGCTGATCGAGCACTCCATCACCTCGTACCGGGGGGGCGGCGACATGGCCGGTTCCCTGGCCGCTGCGACCGGCTGCTGGCCATGGACGACCTGCCCGAGGTCCACCGGCGCCGGACCGGGATCAACCGCGCCTTCGCCGCCGACCGCCTGGTGCCCGTACCCACGCCGGGCGAGGGATGACCGCCGCCCGGCGCCGGGAACGGGCCGGCCCGCGACTCCCCCCATGAGGTCGCGGGCCGGTTCCCGGGCTCAGTCCGCCAGCGGCAGGTACACGCGGTTGCCGGCGGCGGCGAACTCGGCGGACTTCTCCGCCATGCCCGCCTCGATCTCCTCGGCCTTCAGGTCGCCGCCGTGCTCGCGGCGGATGTCCTGGGAGATCTTCATCGAGCAGAACTTGGGACCGCACATCGAGCAGAAGTGCGCCGTCTTCGCCGGCTCGGCGGGCAGCGTCTCGTCGTGGAACTCGCGGGCGGTGTCCGGGTCGAGGGCCAGGTTGAACTGGTCCTCCCAGCGGAACTCGAAGCGGGCGTCCGACAGCGCGTCGTCCCACTCCTGCGCGCCCGGGTGGCCCTTGGCCAGGTCCGCCGCGTGCGCCGCGATCTTGTACGTGATGACGCCGGTCTTGACGTCGTCGCGGTTGGGCAGGCCCAGGTGCTCCTTGGGAGTCACGTAGCAGAGCATGGCCGTGCCCCACCAGGCGATCATCGCGGCGCCGATGCCGGAGGTGATGTGGTCGTAGGCGGGCGCGACATCCGTGGTCAGCGGGCCGAGCGTGTAGAACGGCGCCTCCTCGCAGATCTCCTGCTGGAGGTCGATGTTCTCCTTGATCTTGTGCATCGGGACGTGGCCCGGGCCCTCGATCATGGTCTGCACGTTGTGCCGCTTGGCGATGGTGTTGAGCTCGCCCAGGGTCTTGAGCTCGGCGAACTGGGCCGCGTCGTTGGCGTCCGCGATGGAGCCGGGGCGCAGGCCGTCACCGAGGGAGTACGTGACGTCGTACGTCGCGAGGATCTCGCAGAGCTCCTCGAAGTTCGTGTAGAGGAAGTTCTCCTTGTGGTGGGCCAGGCACCACGCGGCCATGATCGAACCGCCGCGCGAGACGATGCCGGTCTTGCGGCGCGCGGTCAGCGGGACGTACGGCAGCAGCACGCCCGCGTGGACGGTCATGTAGTCCACGCCCTGCTCGGCCTGCTCGATGACCGTGTCCTTGTAGATCTCCCAGGTCAGCTCCTCGGCCTTGCCGTCGACCTTCTCCAGGGCCTGGTAGAGGGGCACGGTGCCGATGGGGACGGGGGAGTTGCGCAGCACCCACTCGCGGGTGGTGTGGATGTTGCGGCCGGTGGAGAGGTCCATGACCGTGTCGGCGCCCCAGCGGGTGGCCCAGGTCATCTTCTCCACCTCCTCCTCGATGGAGGAGGTCACGGCGGAGTTGCCGATGTTGGCGTTGACCTTCACCAGGAACTTCTTGCCGATGATCATCGGCTCGATCTCCGGGTGGTTCACGTTGGCCGGGAGCACCGCGCGACCTGCGGCGATCTCCTCGCGCACCACCTCGGGGGAGACGTTCTCGCGGATCGCGACGTACTCCATCTCCGGGGTGATCTCCCCGCGGCGCGCGTACGCGAGCTGGGTGACGGCCTGCCCCTCGCGGCCGCGCCGGGGCAGCCGCGGACGGCCCGGGAAGACCGCGTCGAGGTTCTTCAGGCCCCCGCGCGGCGAGGTGTGCTTGATGCCGTCGTCCTCGGGACGGACGGGCCGGCCCGCGTACTCCTCGGTGTCCCCGCGGCCGATGATCCAGTTCTCGCGCAGCGGCGGCAGGCCGCGGCGGACGTCGGTGTCGATCTGCGGGTCGGTGTACGGACCGGACGTGTCGTAGAGCGTCACGTCCTTGCCGTTGGTGAGGTGGACCTGGCGGACGGGCACCCGGATGTCGGGGCGCGAGCCCTGGACGTAGCCCTTGTGCCAGCCCGGCGTGCGCTGGTCCTGGCCGGTGCCGTCCTGGCTGACGGCAGGCGTCGTTGCGTCCTGAATGGTCATCAGACCTGATCTCCCTACGCCGGCATTACCCGGTAACAGGTTCGGCGGTCGACGCAGCCTCCTCCCGTACCCGTCGTCCTCGACGCGCGTACGGTGATCAGCGCCCTCTCAGCCCGGTGCTCCGAGCTCCCGCGTTGTGCAAAGGTGCCCCCACGCTAGCGTCATGTGTGGCGTGCTGAACAGTGGGGCCCCTCATCTCTTGCGATGATCTGCCTGTGACGCATGTGCCGCAGCCCCCCACCGAGCCCACGCCTCCCCCTGGCCACTACGGCCACGGACACGGCCCCGGCGACGGCCCCGGTCATGGCCACGGCCAAAGCCACGGCCGAAGCCAGGGCAACGGCAGCGGCAACGGCGCAGGCACCGGCCACGGCCACAGTCATGGCCACAGCCACGGCCACGGTCCGGCGGCCCCCGTCTCGCGGCACCTGCGCAAGGTCATCGCCGCCGTGCTGGTCCCCTTCGCCGCGGCCGTCCTCGTCGGCATGGCCGTCCTGTGGCCCGGTGGCGCCCCGGCGCACGAGCGCACCGGCGTCGGCTTCGACCGGCAGACCCAGCAGGGCCGGGTCGTCAAGCTCGAAAGTGTCGACTGCAAATCGGTGAACGCCGCCCAGGTCCCGCCCACCGGGGACACCTCGACCCCGTCGGGGCGCGAGGCACAGGCCGCGCAGACCGGCGCGTGCAAGAAGGCCACCGTCGAGGTGGGCACCGGTCCGGACGCCGGCCGCACCTTCGTGGAGATCGTCCAACCCGGCGCGCCACGGCAGTTGTCCGACGGCCAGGAGGTCGTCGTGGCCTACGCGCCGGACGCGCCCAAGGACCTCCAGTACTCCGTGATCGACGTGAACCGGAAGTTCCCCATCGCACTGCTGGCCGGCATCTTCGCCCTGGCCGTGGTGGTGGTCGGACGGCTGCGGGGGCTGTTCGCCCTGATCGCGCTCGCCATCAGCTTCCTGATCCTGACGCTGTTCATCCTCCCGGCCATCCTGCAAGGTTCGAACCCGCTGGTCGTGGCGGTGGTCGGCGCGAGCGCCATCATGCTGATCGCGCTCTATATGTGCCACGGCCTGACGGCCCGCACCTCGGTCGCGGTCCTCGGCACGCTCGTCTCGCTGCTCCTGATCGGCCTGCTGGGCACGCTGTTCATCGACTGGGCGTTCCTCAGCGGCAACACCGACGACAACACCGGCCTGATCCACGGGCTCTACCCGGACATCGACATGAGCGGCCTGCTGCTGGCCGGCGTCATCATCGGATCGCTCGGCGTGCTCGACGACGTGACGGTCACCCAGACCTCGGCGGTGTGGGAACTCCACCAGGCCGACCCCACGATGGGCCCCCGCGCGCTGTACCGGGCGGCGATCCGGATCGGCCGCGACCACATCGCCTCCGTGGTCAACACCCTGATCCTCGCCTACGCCGGCGCCGCCCTGCCCCTGCTCCTGCTGTTCTCGATCGCGAACAGCAGCATGGGCGCGGTCGCCAACAGCGAACTGGTCGCCGAGGAGATCGTACGGACGCTGGTCGGGTCGATCGGACTGGTCGCCTCGGTGCCGGTGACCACGGCCCTCGCGGCCGTCGTGGTCTCCGCCGACCGGCCGGAGGCGTCGGGGTCCCCGGCCGCCGGGACGGGCCGCGGCGGCCGGGGACGCCGGCGTCGCAAGCGCTGACCGTCAGCCCGCGTTCTGCTCGTTCTGCCGCGCGTCGGCCAGGATCTTGCCCAGGGCCTGGTCGAGGCTCTCCTCGAAGTCGCCGAGGTTGCGCTCCTGACCGAGCGGCACCAGCCGGTCGGTCCGGTCGAGGAAGGCCACCAGCGGCGCCGCACCGGCCCGGAACAGCGCCCGGTCCCCGCCGACCTGGAGCCGGATGTGGACGTCGGAGAGGTCCTCGGGTCCGGTGGGAGCGATGTGCACGTCGCCGTCGCCGCACGGCTTGTTGATGCCGTCCAGGAGGAGTTCGCGGCCGAAGGCCCACGTCACCGGCGCGTCCCCGGGCAGGTGGAAGGTCAGGCGGACCGCGTACGGGTCCAGTGCGTCGTACCGGAGCTCCACCGGGATCCGGAACGAGAGCTCCTCGGAAACGAGGAAGCTCATCATGACCTCTGCCTGTACCGACTCGCGCATGTCCTACCCCGCAGTGTTGGAAGTGGCCAGGAATGGTCCCCCAGGGCCCTCTTGACAAGAGTGGTGGAAGCGCTAGCAGATCACAAGGAGTGATATTTCAGATACTGATAGAGAACGAGAGCGAGCTCAGCAGCGCGCCTACTTCACTCCGAAGCCGATCAACCACATAGAGCAACCTGGCCTCTTGGTGCACAGGAAGGGAAATGGCCATGGTCGCGGCGGTGTCACCCACTGTGATCGGAATGGCCGCGCACACAATGCCCAAGGCATATTCCTGGCGTTCGGTCACTGGCTGCATTCGGCCGATCGAACCGATCCGCTCCTCCAGCGCCCGGAGGTCGCGGACGGTGTACGGGGTGATCGGCTCCACCGGGTGGCGTTCGTAGTAGTCCCGGCGCGCCTCTTCGTCGAGCTGGCTGAGCAGGCACTGGCCGATGGCGTGCGCGAATCCGGTCCGGCGGAATTCGGCCCACTCCTCGCACGCGGGGCTCGACGGGGTGTCCGAGACCCCGACGATCTCGATCTCGCCGTCCCGGTAGACCGCGAAGTAGACCGGGGCGCCGACCACGTCCCGGAAGTGGGCGAGGGATTCCAGGATCTTGGTGCGACGTTTCTGCGGCACCCTGCCGCCCGCCAGCCGCCCGGCTGCCTCGCCGAGGACGAACACCCCGTCCTCACGCCGCAGGTAGCCCTCATGGGTCAGGGTCCGCAGCAGGTGGTACGCGGTCGGGAGGGGGAGGCCGGCCTCGCGCGCCAGCTGCTTCGCCGGGGCCCCCTGGCTGTGGGAGCCCGCCGCTTCCAGCAGTCTCAGCGCTCTCTGCACCGAACCGATCAGAGTCGGCACACCGGCATTGTGAACCGCTGGCAAAGCGCACCCCCAGGAGTGGCGACGGGCCGCTGGGGCCCGCCCTGCGGGAGCCGCCCCCGTACGTCCGCGCCCCCTGGAGGTCCTGTGCCCGGAGGCCGACGACAACGCCGCTGGTCAGGACGGATTCCGGGATTCGGCGCCCCGGGCACGGCACGGATTGCCACCCTATCCGCCGATTCCGGCACTGCGGCAGTCGAGGCCGCCACGTTCGCCCGCCTGGGTTAATCCCCGTGCGGGTTACCAGTCTCCGTGGGTGGCCTTCGCATCGTTTCCGCGGAACTTCTTCACCACGAAAATCAGACCGCCGACCAGCGCCACGAACAGCAGGGCCTTGAAGACGAAGCTGATCAGCGCACCGAGGATGCTGGTGATGACCCCGCCGAAGACGAAGAGCGCCAGAAGCGGAACCGCTACCCACTTCACCCACCAGGGCATGCCTGCGAATATCTCCCGGATCCCGTCCATTCCCCTCAGCCCTTCCTCGTCCTTGACTTCCTGCGTCCGATGCTAGGAGGCCGGGAAGCGGAAAAGGGCCGCCCGGGCCCTTGGAGTCCCCTGATCCGCCCCTTAGGGGTGTCGGCGGCTCCCGCGAGGTGCGGCCGGGCCGGACGCCCCCTCAGGCCTCCGGCGGCGAGAACACGACCAGGACCCTCAGGTCCTCGCTGATGTGGTGGAACTTGTGCGGCACCCCGGCCGGCACGTAGACCACGCTGCCGCGGGCCACCGTCGTCGTCTCGTCCCCGACGGTGATCGAGGCCCGGCCGCTGACGACGAAGTAGACCTCGTCCTGGCGGTGCGGGTTCTGCGGATCGCTCTGCCCGGCGTCGAGCGCGTACAGCCCGACCGACATGTTCCGCTCGCGCAGGAACTGCAGGTATGCGCCCTCGTTCGCGACGCGTTCCGCTTCCAGTTCGTCAAGCCGGAAGGCCTTCATGCTCCTCGTGACCCTTTCTTCTCTGCAACGATCGGTCCCATGATGAATTTCGTACTCAAGACGATCGCCAACGCGGTGGCACTGGCCGTGGCCTGGCTCCTGATCGAGGACATCCAGCTGACCGACGAGAGCAACGGCGGCAAGGCCGTCACCCTGCTGCTGGTCGCCGTGGTCTTCGGACTGATCAATGCCGTCGTCAAGCCGGTGGTGAAGCTGCTGTCCCTGCCATTGTTCATCCTCACCCTCGGGCTCTTCACCCTGGTCGTGAACGCCTTGATGCTGCTGCTGACCTCCTGGGTCGCGGGCAAGCTCGACCTCGGCTTCCACGTCGAGGGCTTCTGGACCGCGGTCGTCGGCGGCCTGATCATCTCCATCGTCTCCTGGGCCGCCAACCTGGTCCTGGACCGGGACTGACGGACCGGCATGACCGCGCACCCCCCGTCCGCGCCGCTCGGCGACGGCACCCGTGCCGTCCGGGCCGGCCTGCCCGAGCCGGTCAAGAACGAACCGCCCCTGCCGGGGCCGGTCTTCGCCGCCCACTTCCACCTGCCCGGCGACGTCGAGGGACCGTACACCTACGGTCGCGACTCCAACCCCACGTGGACCCTGCTGGAACGTGCCGTCGCCGAACTGGAGGCGCCCGGGGACGAGTCCGCCGAGACGGTCGTCTTCGCCTCCGGCATGGCGGCGGTCTCCGCCGTCCTGCTCTCCCGCAGCCGCGCCGGGGACATCGTCGTGCTGCCCGACGACGGCTACCAGGCCCTGCCCCTGGTCCGTGCCCGACTGGAGGCGTACGGGGTCGAGGTCCGCACCGCCCCGACCGCCGACGACGCCCAGCTCGACGTCCTCGAAGGGGCCCGGCTGCTGTGGCTGGAGACCCCGTCCAACCCCGGTCTCGACGTGTGCGACGTACGGCGCCTGGCCGAGGCCGCGCACGCGGGCGGCGCGCTCGTGGCCGTCGACAACACCCTGGCCACCCCCCTAGGCCAGCGTCCGCTGGAGCTGGGCGCGGACTTCTCCGTGGCCAGCGGCACCAAGGGGCTCACCGGGCACGGGGATCTGCTGCTCGGCCACGTCACCTGCCGCGATCCGCAGCTCGCCGCGGACATCCGGCACTGGCGCAAGATCGTCGGCGCCGTGCCGGGACCCATGGAGGCCTGGCTCGCCCACCGTTCGCTGGCCACGCTCCAGCTGCGCACGCACCGGCAGTGGGACAACGCGCTGGCCGTGGCGGAGGCCCTGGCCGGCCGCCCGGAGGTCACCGGGCTGCGGTACCCGGGCCTGCCGGGCGACCCTTCCCACCAGCGGGCCGCCCGGCAGATGTGGGGCTACGGATCGGTGGTCTCCTTCACCCTGCCCGACCGGGCGCACGCCGAGCGCTTCCTCGCCGCTCTGGAACTGGTCGAGGACGCCACGAGCTTCGGTGGGGTGCGGTCCACCGCCGAGCGGCGCGGCCGGTGGGGCGGCGACGCCGTCGCCGAGGGGTTCGTCCGGTTCTCCGCGGGTGCCGAGGACACCGCGGACCTCGTCGCCGACGTGCTCAGGGGCCTGGACATCGCCGCGACGTAGCACGTGGGAGCGGTCCGAGCCTCCCCCCTCATGGCTCGGACCGCTGCGGCCTCCCCGCGTCGCCGGACCGGTGAAGAGCCACGCGGACAAGGCTAGTTGACTCTCTGTCAGAGTCCAATCACAGGAGCGACAGGGACCTATCGACTTATTTATAGTTGAAGGCCTCATCGAGAGGGGCAGCCATGGACCTGGCCCTGCTGCGCACCTTCGTCGCGGTGCACCGGGCCGGCTCTTTCACGAGGGCCGCGGCCCTGCTCGGGCTGTCCCAGCCCGCCGTCACCTCCCAGATCCGCACGCTGGAACGGCAGCTCGGCCGACCCCTGTTCCTGCGCCGCGCCCGCGGCGTCACCCCCACCGCCGTGGGCGACGAACTGGCCCACAAGGCGGCCCCGCACCTGGACGCCCTGCTGGCCCTGGCCGAGGCCGAGGGCGGCTTCACCGGCGGCTCGAGCGCCCGCACCCTGCACGTGGCCGGGCCCCCGGAGTTCCTGTGCCTGCGCGTACTGCCCGCCCTGGCGCCCCTCGTCGGACAGGGCCAGAGCCTGCGCGTCACCGAGGTCACCGGCTCCCAGGAGGTGCTCGACGGCCTGGCCGCCGGCCACCACGACCTGGTCGTCACCACCACCCGGCCGCGGGGCGGACTGTTCGCCGCCACGGCCCTGTGCGACGAGGAGCACGTCCTGCTGGCCGCGCCCTACTGGGCCGCGCTGGTCGACCCCGACGTGCTCGGGGACAAGGGCCCCGCCGCGCTCGACGGTATTCCGCTCGTGGACGTCCACGAGTCCCTCCCGCTGGTGGGCCGGTACTGGAGCACCGTCTTCGACACCCCGCCTGCGGCCCCCGCGACCGTGGTCGTACCGGATCTGCGGGCCGTGCTGGAGGCCGTACGGGCCGGTGCCGGCGTGGCCGTGCTGCCGCGCTACCTGTGCCGGGCGGCGCTGGACCGGGGAGAGGTCGTGGCCCTGCTGGAGCCCGAGGTGCCGCCGCTGCGCACCTGGTTCCTCGTCGTACGGACCGGGGGCCTGGCCCTCGCGCACCTCGGTCGGGCGCACGCCCGGTTGTTGGGGGCGGCGGCGGCCGAGTGGTGAGCCGCTGCGTTTCAGACGGGAACTCCTGGGCCACTCTTCTCCCATGACCGAACGTCCCGTCGTCAAACGCACCGCCCGCGCGATCCTGCTCGACGGTGACGACCTGATCCTGATCAAGCGCACGAAGCCCGGTGTCGACCCGTACTGGGTCACGCCCGGAGGCGGGGTGGAGTCCACCGACGCCACGGTCGTCGAGGCCCTGCACCGCGAGGTCCTCGAGGAGCTCGGCGCGAAGATCACCGATGTGGTGCCCTGTTTCGTCGACACCGTCGAGCACATCGCCGAGGGCGGGGTGACGGGGGTGAAGGTGCAGCACTTCTTCGTGTGCCGGCTCGTCTCGATGGACCCGGACCTGCGCCACGGCCCTGAGGTCGAGGAGCCCGCCGGCGAGTACGAGATCGTCCGGGTGCCCTTCAGCAGGGTCGGTATCGCGGCGGTCCATCTCGTCCCGCTGTCGCTGCGGCACTACCTGGACGGGAACATCGAGGGCGTGCGGGCGATGCACGCGCCCGACCTGGGCTGATCCGGCGACGCGCGACGCCGCCCGGGTCCGGCCGGCGGCCTCGTCCGGCACAGCCGGCGACGCGCGGGTCAGCCGGCGACGCCTGCCAGTTCCTCCAGCGCGTCGTGCCGGATCCGCTCTCCGGGGATCCCGATGCGCTTGAGCGCGTCCACACCGCTGCGGATCATCCCGGGCGGGCCCGAGATGAAGGCGTCGTACGAGTTCCACGGGCCGTGCTCGCCGATGGCCTGCGGCAGCTGCCCGGCCAGGCCGTCACCCACCACGGGCCGCACCGACAACCAGGGATGCGAACGCTGGAGGCCGAGCAGGGTGTCCTTGTCGTAGAGGTCGCTGTCACTGCGGGCCCCGAAGAACACCTCCACCGGCCGGCGCTCACCGTGTCCGGCCACGTCCTCGATCAGTGCCTTGATCGGGGCGATGCCCGTGCCACCGGCCAGGCACAGCATCCCGTTGTCGGTGGAGTGGTCCACCACCATCGAGCCGGCCGGCGGACCGAGCCGCAGCACGTCCCCGGGCCGGGCGCGACGCACCAGCGCGTTGGAGACCCAGCCGGCCGGGACGGCCTTGACGTGGAAGGACAGCAGCCCGTCCTGGCGGGGCGCCGAGGCGAAGGAGTAGTGCCGCCACACGCGCGGCCACCACGGCGTCTCCAGGCTCGTGTACTGGCCGGCCAGGAACGGGTACGGCTGGTCGGGGCGGACCGTCAGCACCGCGATGTCCGGGGTGCGCAGATCGTGGGAGACCACCTCCGCGTGCCACCAGGCGGGGGACTTGAGCTCGTCCTCCGCGGCCGCGTCGATCATGATCTGCGAGATCGAGGTGTACGCCCGCACCCACGCGGCCTCGGTCTCCGGCCCCCAGGAGCGCTCCGCGTACCGCGTCAACGCGTGGATCAGGGCCTCGCCCACGGCCGGGTAGTGCTGGGGGAGCGTGCCGTACTTGCGGTGACCGGTCCCCAGGCGGCGCAGGTACGGGAGGAGGACGTCGGGGTCGTCGATGTGCTCGGCGGCCGTCAGCAGGGCCTTGAGCAGCCGGTCGCGCTGGACGTCCATGGCGGCGGGGAACATGGCCCGCAGCTCGGGGTGGCCGGTGAAGACCAGCGCGTAGAAGTACGAGGTCACCTTGTCGGCGACGGGGCCGATCTCGGCGAGGGTGCGGCGGATGAGCACGGCATCGGGGGAGGGTTCCGTCGCCTTGCCCGCGGTGGATATCCGGGCCACCTTCCGTCTGGCCGAACTGGTGGGCGGAGCGTCCATGCGGTGCCTCGCTTCGAGGATCTCGGTCGGTCTGCACACGCCACGGTTTCGAATCCGTGGTCCCGGGCTTCGCAATATGCCAGCCGTGCAGGCCGCATGCGGGCAATTGCGCGAAATCGACGCTTCGAACCCCCTTTCCTCTTAAGATGCAGCGACCTCGGACCGCGAATCCCCCACCATCCGATAAGCCTCGCGCAGATCGCGCCCCTCGTAGACATGGGTGGCGACGGCCGCCACGTGGGGCCGTGCGTTGACCGCGACGGAGACCGGGACCGCCGCGAACAGCGCGGCGTCGGTCATCGAGTCGCCGTAGGCGACGCAGTCAGCCCGGGTGACCCCGAACCGCTCGCACAGCGCGTCGGCCACCACGACCTTGCCCTCGGGAGTGAGGATCCCCGTCACGTCCACGGGCCGGGTGAAGGGCACTTCCGGGAAGAGCGAGCCGTGCGCGGCGTGGGCGCCCCACTCCAGCAGCAGCTCCACGAAGAAGGACGGAGACAGGGAGACGACCGCGCAGTAGTCCCCGCGCTCTCGGATCTCCTGCCACACCTCACGGATGCCGGCCAGCCACGGAGCCCCGTCGAACGCGGCCCGCACGTGGACGGCAGTCAGTTGGGCCCACAGGCCGTGCAGCCCCACCGCGAACTCGGGCGGACCGATCTCCCGTGCGCTGAAAGCCCGCTCCAACTCCGCGATCTCGGCATCCAGGCCAAGCTGGCGGGAAATCTCCACCGGGGCCGCCGAGCCGTGCATCAGTGTTCCGTCGAGATCGAATAGGTGAAGGAGCGTCATGGGGCGAGGCTAGCCTGTCCGTTTTCCCTTCCGGCAGCCCGGCGTGGACTCGGTCGAGGAAAAGCATGTTTCACGTGAAACATGGACCGAAGTCGGGCACGACACAAACCTGGGCGCCAAAACCTCTGGACGCCCCCAGGGGGATGATCCACTCTGGGGCCGTGACACCACCACTGCTCACCGCCTCGACGATCCGCCCGCTCACCCTCGGGGATCTCACCCACTGCGCCGACCTGTCCGACGACCGCGGCTGGCCCCGCGAGGAGCACAAATGGGGACTGCTCCTCAGCGCCGGCACGGGCTACGGCGTCGACGCCCCCGACGGGCAGGGCCTGGCCGCCGCCTGTGTGGTCACCGCGTACGGCACCACCGCCGACGATCCGGAGTTGGCCGCCATCGGTATGGTGCTCGTCGCCGAGCGCTACGCCCGCCAGGGCCTCGGCCGCCGACTGATGAAGCATGTCTGCGACGACGTGCTCCGCGGCGTGCCGCTCACCCTCCACTCCACGCCGTACGGCCGGCCGCTCTACGAAGAGCTGGGCTTCCAGGTCGTCGGCCGTGCCGAGATGCTCACCGGGCCCTTCTCACCCGACCCGGCCGCGGAGCACTCCGCGGGAACGGTGGGGCCGGCGACCGTACGACCGGCGACCGCGGAGGACCTCCCCCGCATCCTGGCGCTGGATGCCGAGGTGTTCGGCACCGACCGCACCCACATGATCACCAGGCTGCCGGCCTTCTCGGACCTGCTGCTCGTGGCCGAGAACGCCACCGGGCACCTCACCGGCTTCGCGGCCGCCTGGCCCAACATGGCGACCCATGTCGTCGGGCCCCTGGTCGCCGAGGACACCACCACCGCCCAGGCACTGGTCGGCGCCCTCGCCGCGCGCAGCGACCGGCCGCTGCGCACCGACATCGACGTACGCCACCACGAGCTGATCGACTGGCTCAAGGAGCGCGGCCTGAAGTCGGTCGCGTTCAACGCCGTGATGACCCGTTCCGTCCCTGGCCCGCCCGGTGACTGGACCCGCCGCTGGGCTCCGCTCACCGTCGCCGCCGGCTGAGAAAGGACCACTTCCGCATGCCCGCTGTACCCGCCGCCGACGGGCTCACCATTCGGCCCGCCACCGAGACGGACCTGCCCGCGATCGTCGCCATGCTGGCCGACGACCCGCTCGGCGCCACCCGGGAGTCGCCCGACGACCTCACCCCCTACATCGAGGCCTTCAAGGAGCTGAGCGGCGATCCGCACCAGCAACTGGTGGTGGCGGTCCGCGAGGAACGGGTCGTCGGCACCCTCCAACTGACCTTCCTCCCGGGCCTGTCCCGCAAGGGCGCCACCCGGGCCCTGGTCGAGGGCGTGCGGATCCACGCCGACGAGCGCGGCAGCGGTCTGGGCGGCGTCCTGATGGAGTGGGCGATCGACACCTCCCGCCGCGCCGACTGCCGGCTGATCCAGCTGACCTCCGACGCGACCCGCACCGACGCCCACCGCTTCTACGAGCGGCTCGGCTTCGAGGCGTCCCACGTCGGGTTCAAGCGGGCCCTCTGAGGTCCCGCTCCGGGCCCCCGCTCCGGGTCGCCGCGCCGGGCCGCCGCGCCGGGCCGCTCCGGGCCGCTCCCGACCGTCGCGGGCCGGACAGCCGGTGGCTCAGCCGATGCCCCGCCAGCCCTGCGGGTCCACCCCGCCGGGCACCGGGGCGTCCTGGTCGTACGGCTCGCGCGTGAAGACGAACGACGCCAGGTCCAGGTGGCTCACCGAGCCGTCGGGCCGGCGCACCGCCCGGAGCGTCTCCCCCGCGTAGTAGCCCGTCAGTCCGGTCCAGGTGCCGTCGGCGGCCGGCGCGAACCGGGAGGCGCGGCCCTGGGCGGCCACCGGGCCCAGCTCCAGCAGGCCGTCGGCGCGCAGCCGCAGCAGGTGCGGGGACGTCCCCCAGTACCAGGGCCCGGCCAGCTCCACCGCCACCGGATCCGCCTCCCGGAACGGCCGCCACGGCTCCGGGATGCGCGGCTCGGCGTCCGCGACGATCGCGATCAGGTCCATGGCGACCGCCGACGCGGCCACGCCCGAGGTGCAATTGGCCAGCACCACCGCCGCGACGTCCTCCGGCTCGCTCAGCCACAGCCCCGCCACGAACCCCGGCAGCGAACCGCTGTGCCCGGCCAGCAACCGGTCCCCGGCACGCGCCAGCTGCAGGCCCAGCCCGTAGCCGGCCTCGGCGAGACCCGGCTCCGGCGGCGAGGCGGCCGTGCGCATCTCCCGCACCGAGTCGGCGCTCAGCACCCGCTCGTCGCCGCGGGACAGGAACAGCGCGAACCGTGCCAGGTCCCGGGTGGTCGACCACAGCTGCCCCGCGGGTGCCATCAGGCCGAGGTCCTCCGCGGGTTCCGGCATCATCACGTCGGCCCATGGGTGGACCGCCCAGCCGCCCGCGTACGGTGCCTCGGGCTGGGCGCCCGTCCTCTCCAGGCCCAGCGGCCGCAGGACCTCGTCCTGGAGCACCTCGGCCCAGGGCCGGCCCCGGACCGCCTCGACCAGCGAACCGAGCAGGGTGTACCCGGGGTTGGAGTAGTGGTGGCGCCGCCCCGGTGCGTGCCGGAACGGCTCGGGCCCGAGGACGTCCGCCAGTTCCGGCCGCAGCGCGGCCGGGCTGCGCTCCCACCAGGCGCCGGGGGTCTCGGCGGCCAGTCCGCCGGAGTGCGCGAGCAGTTGGGCGACGGTCACCTCACCGGCGGCCGTCCCGGGCAGGTGCTTCTCCAGCGCGTCCCCGAGGTCGAGCAGCCCTTCGTCGCGCAGCCGCATCACCAGGACGGCGGTGAAGGTCTTGCTGATCGACCCGATCCGGTACTGCACGTCGCCGTCGGGGGCGTGGTCGTCGATCATCGACCGGGCGCCCTCCCAGACGATCCGCCCGCCCCGGGCCACCGCCGCCACCAGCGACGGCGCCCGCCCGTCGGCCTGGGCCACGGCGATCCGGTGGAGCAGGGCGCGCCGGGTGGCGGGGAGCAGGGCCAGATCTGCGGGTACGTCGGTCATGGCCGAGATGCTACGTGTTGGCCATGTCCACGAAGCGCGAATAGTGGCCCTGGAACGCCACGGTGATGGTGGCCGTGGGGCCGTTCCGGTGCTTGGCGACGATCAGGTCCGCCTCGCCCGCGCGCGGCGACTCCTTCTCGTAGGCGTCCTCGCGGTGCAGCAGGATCACCATGTCGGCGTCCTGCTCGATGGAACCGGACTCACGCAGGTCGGAGACCATCGGCTTCTTGTCGGTGCGCTGCTCCGGGCCACGGTTGAGCTGGGACAGCGCGATCACCGGGACCTCCAGCTCCTTCGCCAGCAGCTTGAGGTTTCGCGACATGTCGGAGACCTCCTGCTGACGGCTCTCCGGGCGGCGCGAGCCGCCCGACTGCATCAGCTGGAGGTAGTCGATGACCACGAGCTGGAGGTCGTTGCGCTGTTTCAGGCGCCGGCACTTGGCCCGGATCTCCATCATCGACAGGTTGGGCGAGTCGTCGATGTAGAGCGGGGCGGCGGAGACGTCGGGCATCCGGCGGGCCAGCCGCGTCCAGTCGTCGTCCGTCATGGTGCCCGAGCGCATGTGGTGCAGGGCCACGCGGGCCTCCGCGGACAGCAGGCGCATGGCGATCTCGTTGCGCCCCATCTCGAGGGAGAAGATCACGCTCGGCAGGTTGCTCTTGATGGAGGCCGCCCGGGCGAAGTCCAGGGCCAGGGTGGACTTGCCCATGGCGGGACGCGCGGCGATGACGATCATCTGGCCGGGGTGCAGGCCGTTGGTCAGCGAGTCCAGGTCCGTGAAGCCGGTCGGGACGCCGGACATCTGGCCGCTGCGCGAGCCGATGGCCTCGATCTCGTCGAGCGCGCCCTCCATGATGTCGCCGAGCGGCAGGTAGTCCTCGGAGGTCCGCTGCTCGGTGACGGCGTAGATCTCGGCCTGGGCGCTGTTGACGATCTCGTCGACGTCGCCGTCGGCCGCGTAGCCCATCTGCGTGATCTTCGTGCCGGCGGCCACGAGGCGGCGCAGCACCGCCCGCTCGTGGACGATCTCGGCGTAGTAGGCGGCGTTCGCGGCCGTGGGCACCGACTGGACCAGCGTGTGCAGGTACGAGGCGCCGCCGACCTTGCTGATCTCGCCGCGCCGGGTCAGCTCCGCGCCGACCGTGATGGGGTCGGCCGGCTCGCCCTTGGCGTACAGGTCGAGGATCGCCTGGAAGATCGTCTCGTGGGAGGGCCGGTAGAAGTCGTGGCCCTTGATGACCTCGACCACTTCGGCGATGGCGTCCTTGGACAGCAGCATGCCGCCCAGCACGGACTGCTCGGCTCCCAGGTCCTGCGGGGGGACCCGCTCGAAGCCGCCGCCCCCGCCGCCGCCCCCGGAGCCCTCCCAGGACCCGCCCTCGCGGCCCCGCTCGTGCTGCTCCTCGCCTCGGCCACGGCCCTCGGACCGGCGCTGACGGGCGACGGGCAGACGGTCGCCGGGACCGCTGTCGGCCCAGGGGTCGTCCATGGGCTCGGGGATGCTCACCGGGCCGCCTCCTCCCGTCCGCAACGCGGACCTCACCGTGCGCTCTTTCTACGGCACGGCTCTGACAAATGGGACACCCGGAACGGCTTGTGGCGCGTCGGGCAACGCACAACGGTAGGGCCGCGAGCGACGTCAGCCAATCTTGTTATCCACAGGCTGTGTGGATGAGATGTGGATGACGGGGCCAATGCTGTGGGTAACTCGCTCCGGCCTGTGCACGGACCGGGGGACGACGCTGTGGACAAAATCACCCACGCCCCCTGCACACCGCCGTGACCTGCGCATTCTCCATCCACGGGCTGTGCAGGAGAAAAATCTTGGAGGCTTCCCGAAGATCCTTTCCGCAGTACGGGAACGAACGCCCGAGTCGACCGGCAAGTAAGGGTCCATCGGCGCTTGTGTCCATTACCTGTGGACGATTAGATTGACCGCATGAGACAGGCATCCACGACCGCGAGGACGACGCCGAGACAGCACGACCGCGAGATCCTCGCTCTCGCGGTACCGGCCTTCGGAGCGCTCGTCGCCGAACCCCTGTTCGTGATCGCCGACAGTGCCATCGTCGGACATCTCGGCACCCCCCAGCTCGCCGGTCTCGGCGTCGCCGCCGCCCTGCTGACGACCGCCGTCAGCGTCTTCGTGTTCCTCGCCTACGCCACCACCGCGGCCGTGTCCCGCCGAGTGGGCGCCGGCGACCTCCAGGCGGCCATCCGGCAGGGCATGGACGGCATCTGGCTCGCCCTGCTGCTCGGCGCCGCCGTCGTGGCCCTGGTCCTGCCCACCGCCCCCTGGCTCATCTCGCTCTTCGGCGCCTCCGACACCGTCGCGCCGTACGGGGTCACCTACCTGAGGATCTCCGCCCTCGGGATCCCGGCCATGCTCGTCGTGCTGGCGGCCACCGGAGTCCTGCGGGGCCTCCAGGACACCCGCACCCCCCTCTACGTCGCCGTCGGCGGCTTCGCGGCCAACGCCGCCTTGAACGTCGGGCTGGTCTACGGCGCCGACCTCGGCATCGCCGGCTCCGCCTGGGGGACGGTCATCGCCCAGTGCGGCATGGCCGCCGCCTATCTGGTCGTGGTGGTGCGTGGCGCCCGGGCCCACCGGGCCTCACTGCGGCCCGACGCCGCCGGGATCCGGGCCTGCGCCCACGCCGGGGCGCCCCTGCTGGTCCGCACCCTGTCCCTGCGCGCCGTCCTGATGATCGCGACCGCCGTGGCCGCCCGGCTCGGGGACGCCGACATCGCCGCCCACCAGATCCTGCTGTCCCTGTGGAGCCTGCTGGCCTTCGCCCTCGACGCGATCGCGATCGCCGGGCAGGCCATCATCGGCCGCTACCTCGGCGCCGGGGACACCGACGGCGCCAAGGCCGTGTGCCGGCGGATGGTCCAGTGGGGCATCGGGTCGGGCATCGTCCTGGGCCTGCTCGTGGTCGCCTGCCGGCCGCTGTTCGTCCCCCTGTTCACCAGCGACCCGGCCGTCAAGGACGTCCTCATGCCGGCGCTCCTGGTGGTCGCGCTCTCCCAGCCGGTCTCGGGGATCGTGTTCGTCCTGGACGGGGTCCTGATGGGCGCCGGCGACGGCCCCTACCTGGCCAAGGCCATGCTGGTGACCCTCGCGGTGTTCACCCCGGCAGCCCTGCTCGTCCCCGTCGTCGGTGGCGGCCTGACCACCCTGTGGTGGGCCATGACGCTGATGATGCTGGTCCGGATGGTCACCCTGCAGCTGCGGGCCCGCTCGGGCCGCTGGCTGGTGACGGGCGCGACCCGCTGATGTTTCACGTGAAACACCGTGAAACAGCGGCGACCGCGTGACGGCGTGACCGCCCGAGGACGTGCCCGCCCCCGAACACGGCGAAGGGCCGCATCCCGGAGGATGCGGCCCTTCGTCACGGCATTCAGGCGGCGACGACCTCGACGCCCAGCTGCGCGACGACCTCGGCGTGCAGACGCACGGAGACCTGGTGCGCACCCAGGGTCTTGATCGGCGAGCCCAGCTCGACACGACGCTTGTCGACCTTCGGGCCACCCGCGGACTCGATCGCCGTGGCGACGTCGGCCTGGGTGACGGAGCCGAAGAGACGGCCGGCGTCGCCGGAGCGGACGGCCAGACGGACCTTCAGGCCCTCGAGCGTGGCCTTGACCTCGTTGGCCTGCTCGATGGTCGCGATCTCGTGGATCTTGCGGGCGCGGCGGATCTGCGCCACGTCCTTCTCGCCACCCTTGGTCCAGCGGATCGCGAAACCGCGCGGGACCAGGTAGTTGCGAGCGTAGCCGTCCTTGACGTCGACGACGTCACCGGCGGTACCGAGGCCGGACACCTCGTGGGTCAGGATGATCTTCATCAGTCGGTCACCCTTTCCTTAGCGCGCGGTGGACGTGTAGGGCAGCAGCGCCATCTCACGGCTGTTCTTCACGGCCGTGGCGACGTCACGCTGGTGCTGCGTGCAGTTGCCGGTGACGCGGCGGGCACGGATCTTGCCACGGTCGGAAATGAACTTCCGCAGCATGTTCGTGTCCTTGTAGTCCACGTACGCGGTCTTGTCCTTGCAGAACGCGCAGACCTTCTTCTTAGGCTTGCGCACAGGCGGCTTCGCCATGGTGTTTCTCCTGTGTGATCAAGAAGTATGGGTACGGGCTGCCCTAGAAGGGCGGCTCGTCCGAGTAGCCACCGCCGGAGCCGCCGGAGTTTCCACCCCAGCCGCCACCGCCGCCGCCCTGCTGGCCGCCGGCCGGCGCGCTGGACGCCCACGGGTCGTCGGAGGGAGCTCCGCCGCCCTGCGGGCCGCCGGAGTTTCCACCCCAGCCGCCACCGCCGCCGCCCTGCTGGCCGCCGCCGTAGCCACCCTGACCACCCCGACCGGTGGTCTTGGTGACCTTCGCCGTGGCGTTGCGCAGGCTGGGACCGACCTCGTCGACCTCCAGCTCGAAGACCGTGCGCTTGACACCCTCGCGGTCCTCGTACGAGCGCTGGCGGAGCCGGCCCTGTACGACGACGCGCATACCGCGCTGGAGCGACTCGGCGACGTTCTCCGCCGCCTGCCGCCACACCGAGCAGGTCAGGAACAGGCTCTCGCCGTCCTTCCACTCGTTGGTCTGGCGGTCGAAGGTGCGGGGAGTGGACGCGATGCGGAACTTCGCGACCGCCGCACCCGAGGGGGTGAAGCGCAGCTCGGGGTCGTCGACGAGATTGCCGACGACCGTGATGACGGTCTCGCCTGCCATGGATGGGACCTCTCGGCGGGATTGCTGCTGACTGCTTGTGCTACTCGGACCCGATTACCGCTGAACCGAAGGGGTTCAGTGGGTCTCGGGACGGAGGACCTTGGTCCGGAGGACCGACTCGTTCAGGTTCATCTGGCGGTCGAGCTCCTTGACGACCGCAGGCTCGGCCTGCAGGTCGATGACCGAGTAGATGCCCTCGGGCTTCTTCTTGATCTCGTAAGCGAGACGACGACGGCCCCAGGTGTCGACCTTCTCGACCTTTCCGTTGCCCTCACGGACGACGGAGAGGAAGTTCTCGATCAGGGGGGCGACAGCGCGCTCCTCCAGATCGGGGTCGAGGATGACCATCACCTCGTAGTGACGCATGTGGAACCCACCTCCTTTGGACTCAGCGGCCACGGTCGTTCCGTGGCAGGAGGGTCGTGATGCGTGCGCACGGCGTCGAACAGACACCAGTGCAGACCGTTCAGAGTACCTGCTCCCGTCCTTCCGGTTGAAATCCGGCAGCGCAGGGCCACAATCTGTACACATCGGGTGTGCGCGGTGCTGTGCGGACCGAACCGGTCGGGAGCAGGACCGCGGCACGTCTTTCTCCGCCGGGAGGTGCCCGTCATGGCACAGGCAATGCGTCCCCAGTCCGACATCTCGCTGCTGGCGACCGACGGCAAGCCCCATCCGCTCCAGGACGCCCTTCTGGCGGTCACACTGGTCATGGGCGTCGTGGCGTTGGTCACGGCCTTCTTCTGGAATCTCCACCTGCTGACCTCGTGGGCCGGACTGATCGGGATCGTGACCGGCCTCTACGGGCAGTTCGTCTCGGTCACCACACGCGAGCGATTCGCCATGATCATTGGGCTGGGCGCCTCCGCACTCGGCTTCTTCCTGGGCATGGCGCACGGCGGCCTCTTCGGCGGCCTGATCGGCTGACCGGGGCACCTCCCGGACAGGTCGCCACCCGTCCCCCAGATGGGTGGCGGCCCTGTCGCAGTAGGCTTCGCGCCATACCCAGCGAAGCCGCCGGAGGAGACGCCCCGCATGAGCCTGTCCCTGAGGACCATCAGCCGAGAGCAGCATCTGGCCTATCTCCAGAGCCTGCCCTCGGCGAGCCACTGTCAGGTCCCGGCATGGGCCGACGTCAAGAACGAGTGGCGGTCGGAGAACCTCGGCTGGTTCGACGGCACCGGTGAGCTCGTCGGCGTCGCCCTCGTCCTGTACCGCCAGCTGCCCAAGGTCAAGCGGTACCTCGCGTACCTGCCCGAGGGCCCGGTCATCAACTGGTACGCCCCGAACCTGGAGGAATGGCTCCAGCCGATGCTGGCGCACCTGAAGCAGCAGGGCGCCTTCACCGTGAAGATGGGCCCGCCGGTCGTCATCCGCCGCTGGAACGCGGCCGCCATCAAGGCCGGCATCCAGGACCCCGAGGTCAAGCGCCTGCGGGACGTGGAGGCCTCGCACATCGAGCCCCGCGCCTTCGAGGTGTCGGACAAGCTGCGCCGGATGGGCTGGCAGCAGGGCGAGGACGGCGGCGCGGGCTTCGGCGACGTCCAGCCGCGCTACGTCTTCCAGGTGCCGCTGGCCAACCGTTCGCTGGACGACGTCCTCAAGGGCTTCAACCAGCTGTGGCGCCGCAACATCAAGAAGGCGGAGAAGGCCGGCGTCGAGGTCGTCCAGGGCGGCTACGACGACCTGCCGGTGTGGCAGGAGCTGTACGAGGTCACGGCCGTGCGCGACAAGTTCCGCCCGCGCCCGCTCAGCTACTTCCAGCGCCAGTGGACGGCCCTCAACTCCGAGGACCCCAACCGGATGCGGCTGTACATCGCCAAGCACGAGGGCGAGCCGCTCGCCGCCGCGACGATGATCACCGTGGGCCAGCACGTCTGGTACTCCTACGGCGCCTCGGCCAACCACAAGCGCGAGGTCCGCCCGTCGAACGCGATGCAGTGGCGCATGCTCCGCGACGCCTACGCGCTCGGCGCGAGCGTGTACGACCTGCGCGGCATCAGCGACACCCTGGACGAGAACGACCACCTCTTCGGCCTCATCCAGTTCAAGGTCGGCACGGGCGGCGAGGCCGTCGAGTACGTCGGCGAGTGGGACTTCCCGCTCAACAAGCTGCTGCACAAGGCGCTGGACATCTACATGTCGCGCCGCTGATCACCTGATCCCCATTTCCCCGCTGTATTTCGAGAAAGGTGCTGGACGGGCCATGGCGCTCACGCTCTATGTCGACACCGCGCGCTGGCGTGCGCACCAGAAGCAGGTGCTGGACCAGTTCCCGGGCATGATCCCGGTCTGCAAGGGCAACGGCTACGGCTTCGGCCACGAGCGGCTGGCGGAGGAGGCGACGCGGCTGGGCTCCGACATCCTGGCCGTCGGGACCACGTACGAGGCCGCGAGCATCAAGGACCTGTTCAGTGGCGACCTGCTGGTCCTCACCCCGTTCCGGCGGGGTGAGGAACCGGTTCCGCTGCCCGACCGGGTGATCCGTTCGGTCTCCTCCCTGGACGGGGTCCGCGCGCTGGTGGGCGCCCGGGTCGTCATCGAGGTCATGAGCTCGATGAAGCGCCACGGTGTCTGCGAGCAGGACCTCGGCCAGCTGGCCGCGGCGATCGAGGACGTCCGCCTGGAAGGCTTCGCCCTCCACCTCCCGCTGGACCGCCCCGACGGCTCGGACGCCGTCGAGGAGGTCATCCAGTGGATGGACCGGCTGCGCGCGGCGCGGCTGCCGCTGCACACGATGTACGTCAGCCACCTGCGGGCCGAGGACCTGGTGCGCCTGCAGCAGCAGTTCCCGCAGACCCGGTTCCGGGCCCGGATCGGCACCCGGCTGTGGCTGGGCGACCACGACGCGACCGAGTACCGCGGCGCGGTGCTGGACGTCACGCGGGTGGCCAAGGGCGACCGGTTCGGCTACCGCCAGCAGAAGGCGGCTTCCGACGGCTGGCTGGTCGTCGTGGCCGGCGGCACCTCGCACGGCGTGGGCCTGGAGGCCCCCAAGGCGCTGCACGGCGTCATGCCGCGGGCCAAGGGCGTGGCGCGGGCCGGCCTGGCGACGGTGAACCGGAACCTGTCACCGTTCGTCTGGGCGGGCAAGCAGCGCTGGTTCGCCGAGCCGCCGCACATGCAGGTGTCGATCCTGTTCGTGCCGTCGGACTCGACCGAGCCGAAGGTCGGCGACGAGCTGGTGGCCCACCTGCGGCACACCACCACCCAGTTCGACCGGCTGGTCGACGCCTGAGCCGTCGCCCGTCAGGGCCGGGGATCCACACCCCACTCGACCCGCTGTCCCTGCGAGGGCGTCGCGTACCGCGGCGCCCTCGCGGCGTGCCCGAGGGTGAACACGTCGGGGGCGCCGTCCAGGACCCCGCCCGAGGGGTCGTCGGAGCCGTCCCTGCGCACGACGTCGCGCTCGGGCAGGAGCACGTCGCGGACGACGACCGCGCACAGGTAGAGCGTGCCGAGCAGGTGCAGCGCGATCGCCAGCTGGTAGCCCTCCACCGGCAGCCCCTGGTGCTTGTCGCCGCTGGTGGTGTAGGCGAGGTAGAGCCAGATACCGAGGAAGTAGGCGACCTCGCAGGTCTGCCAGATCAGGAAGTCGCGCCAGCGCGGCCGGGCGAGCGCGGCCAGCGGGATCAGCCAGAGCACGTACTGCGGCGAGTAGACCTTGTTGGTCAGGATGAAGACCGCCACGACCAGGAACGCCAGCTGCGCGAACCGGGGGCGGCGCGGGGCCGTGAGGGCCAGCAGGCCGATGCCGCCGCACAGCAGCAGCATCAGCAAGGTGGCGTAGGTGTTGGCGTTGTCCAGGGGCAGTCCGGAGCGCTGGGAGATCAGCAGCCAGACGGAGCCGAAGTCGATGGGCCGCTCCTGGCTGAAGGTGTAGAACTTCTTCCAGCCGTCCCAGGCGCCGAGCATGACGGGCGCGTTCACCAGCAGCCAGGAGCCGGCCGCGCCGAGCGCTGCGGCGCCGAACTGGCGCCACTTCCCCGCCCGCCAGCACAGCACGAACAGCGGGCCGAGCAGCAGCACCGGGTAGAGCTTGGCGGCGGTGGCCAGCCCGATGAGGATGCCGCAGGCCAGGGCGCGGCCGCGGGACCACATCAGCATCGCGGCAGCGGTCAGCGCGATCGCCAGGAGGTCCCAGTTGATGGTCGCGGTCAGCACGAACGCGGGGGCCAGGGCGAAGAGCAGCGCGTCCCAGGGGCGCCGGCGGTGGGTGCGGGCGACGCACACGG
This sequence comes from Streptomyces antimicrobicus, assembly GCF_020532625.1. GTDB lineage: Bacteria > Actinomycetota > Actinomycetes > Streptomycetales > Streptomycetaceae > Streptomyces > Streptomyces antimicrobicus. Next base: position 76,728 of record NZ_JAJAUY010000003.1, read on the forward strand.
CGATGACGGCCGCGCAGGCCATCAGCATGCCCGCGTTGACCATCCAGTAGATCTGCTCGCGGTGCTGCATCGAGCCGCCGCCCGGCGTGAGCCAGGCCGCGACCTGCATGAACAGACCGGTCAGGACCGGGTACTCCAGGTACTCCATGTCGCCCGGCAGCCGGTCGAAGTAGGGCGTGAGGTGGTCGGCGAAGCCTCGGACCACGTACAGGTGCGGGATGTCGGAGTAGCACGCGTGGGTGTACTGGGAGCCGGCGCCGCGGAACCAGGCCCAGTCGTAGCAGGGCAGCTTCTGCACCATGCCGAGGGCGAACATGCCGATCGCGACGAGGGCCACGACCCGGACCGGGTGCAGCCACTGGCCGCCGGAGCGCGCGAACCGGCCCCAGGGTCCGCCGATGAGCTCGCTGCCGGCCGCCGCGACCTCGTCCTGCCGGGTCGGCGGTACCGGATGGTCCTGGTGCACCTTCGTCATGCGCTCATCCTGCCGTACGGGGCGGTGAATGCGGTGGGGGCCGCCGCACCGACGGTGCGACGGCCCCCGGGGACCGAGAGGGGCCGGTCAGCCCTGGCTGCCCCAGATGGTGCTGCCTCCCGGCCGTCCGGGTTTGCTGCCCCCGCTGGACTGGCTGGGCGACGGCTCGCCGCTGGGTCCGCCGGTGGTGCCGGTGGTGCCCCCGGTGGTGGTCCCGCCGGTGGTGGTCGGGTCGCAGTACAGGTCCCACGGCTTGCAGGGCTTGTGGTCGCCCTTGGACGGCGACGGGCTCGGCGAGGGGGACATGCTCGGCGACGGGGAGGCCGAGGCCGACGGGGACGGTGCGGCCGACGGGGTCGGCGAGGGGGCGCCGAGGGCGTCCGCGACGACGCCGATCTCCTCGGCCACCGGGAACCGCTTGACGGGCTGGCCCTGGAGGGCCGCCTTCATGTACTCCGTCCAGATCTCCGCGGGGATGTCACCACCGTGGATGGAGTCGACACCGCCCACGTTGTTCATGGACATGAGCTTCTTGTCCTGCGAATTGGGGTCGGTGCGGAAGAGCGTGACGGCGGTGGACAGCTCCGGGGTGTAGCCGACGAACCAGGCCGACTTGTTCTGGTCGGTGGTACCGGTCTTGCCGGCGGCCGGCCGGCCGAGCTTCTTGGCCTTGGTGCCGGTGCCGTTCTGGACGACGTTCTCCAGGACCTTGGTGATGTTGTCGGCGACGGCGTTGTCCATGGCCTTCTGCGCCTTGGGGGGCTCGAAGCCGGTGAGCTCCTGGCCGTCCTTGAGGACCTTGGTCACCGAGAACGGCTCGCGGTGGGTGCCGGAGGCGGCGAACGTCGCGTAGGAGTCGGCCATCCGGATGGCGCTCGGGGTGGACGTGCCGAGCGCGAACGAGGCGTTGTTGCCGGGGTCCATCGAGTCCTTCAGGATGCCGGTGGACTCGGCGACCTTGCGCACCTTGTCGTGACCGACGTCGAAGACGAGCTGGGCGAACGGCGTGTTGATGGACTTCTCCATCGCCTCGTTGAGGGTCACGTAGCCGTACTGGGTGGGGCTCTCGTTCTTCTGCTTGAACGGCTTGCCGGAGCTGTCGCGCAGCGGGGTGCCGGAGCGGTCGGTGATGACCGTCAGGTCGTTGCCGTTGTACTTGCTCTTGGGCGACAGCGGCTCGCCCTTGGAGTTCTGGGTGCCGTACTCCATCGCCGCGGCCAGCACGTACGGCTTCCAGGTCGAGCCGACCGGGACACCGATGGTGTTGGCGTTGTTGCTGAAGTACTTCTTGTCCCAGCCCGGGCCGCCGTACAGGGCGACGATCCCGCCGGTCTTGACGTCGACGGAGGCGGCGCCGAACTGGACGAACGTGTCGTACTCGGGCCGCTTCTTCTCGTCGAGGAAGTCGTTGCGGATGTCCTCGACGGCCTTCACCATCGCGTCGACCTTGGGCTTCTGGAACGTCGTGTAGATCCGGTAGCCGCCGAGGGCCATCTGCTCGGGCGTGATGTTCTTGGTCTTCATCACGTACTGCTTGGCCGTCTCGACCAGGTAGCCGGTCTGGCCGCCGAGGTTGCGGGCCTGCTCGGAGTCGATGCGCTGGGGGAAGTCCTTGTACTGGGCCCGCTCGGCGGCGGTCATCCGGCCGACCTCGACCTCGCGGTCGAGCACCCAGGCCCAGCGGTCCTGGGCCCGCTTGGTGTTCGCCTCGGGCGTGGCCGCGGTGCCGATGCCGCCGTCGGGGTTGTACAGGTTGGGGCCCTTGAGCATCGCCGCGAGGAACGCGCTCTCGGAGGGGTTGAGGTCCTTGCAGTCCTTGCCGAAGTACGCCCGGGCCGCCGCCTGGATGCCGTAGGCGTCCCGGCCGTAGTAGGCGGTGTTCAGGTAGCCGGCGAGGATCGTGTTCTTCTCTTCGGTGATGCCGAGCTTTATCGAGATGAAGAGCTCGGTGACCTTGCGCTTGAGCGTCTGCTCGGAGTCCAGGAAGGTGTTCTTCACGTACTGCTGGGTGATCGTCGAGCCACCCTGGGTCGAGCCGCCCTTGGCCATGTTGACCACGGCACGGGCGATGCCCATCGGGTCGACGCCCTTGTCGGTCTCGAAGGACTCGTTCTCGGCGGCGATCACGGCGTTGCGCATCGACTTCGGGATCTGGTCGATGGGCACGATCTGCCGGTTGGTGCTGCCGCCGGTGGCGGCCATCTGCTCGCCGTCGGCCCAGTAGAAGACGTTGTTCTGCGCCTTGGCCGCGAGGTTCGGGTCGGGCGTGCCGACCATGGCCAGGCCGATGCCGGTCCCGGCGGTGAGCAGCGCGAAGAAGCCGAGCGTGGTGCCGCCGACGAGCTTCCACGACGGCACGAACCGCTGCCAGCCGTCCTTGTCCGCGCGGGGGTAGTTGATCAGCCGCTTCTTCCCCGGCGCGGCGGCGCCGCGGCCGCGGCCTCCGGGCCCGCGCTGGGCGGCCCGGCGTGCCTCGGCACGGCCGGCGCTCGGCTGTCCGTAGCCTCCGCTCGGGGACGCGGTGGGGACCCCGCGGGCGGGCGTGGCTTCTCTTCCTGGGCGCTGCTGGGCGGCCCGGCGGGCCGCTGCGCGGCCGCCACTGGGCGACTGCGGCGGTTTGCGGCGGTGCTCGCTCATGGAACGACTACTCCTCGGGCAGGCGCGGTGCCTGGCGGCGGCAACGGATTCCGGTTCCCCCCGGTGTCACGGGCACAGACTACGCACGCTCAAAACCCATACTCTGCCGAAGTTCACCCCAAATCAGGCAACTTGCCTCGTACGAATTGGTGATGTGACACCGGTCACCACGTCCGACCTTGCTGGTGATCGCGACCCGTTCTATCGTCTGGATGTATCGAGCCGATACATCAGCTCGCCATAAGGACTCTGAGGCGGAGGTGGAAGAGGGCAGATGAGCAGACGCTCGGGCATCCTCGAATTCGCCGTCCTCGGCCTGGTTCGCGAGTCCCCCATGCACGGGTACGAGCTGCGCAAGCGGCTCAACACCTCGCTGGGGGTGTTCCGTGCCTTCAGCTACGGAACGCTGTATCCCTGCCTCAAGACGCTGGTCGCCAACGGCTGGTTGATCGAAGAACCGGGCAGCGCCCCGGACGACGCTCTCGCCGCTTCACTCTCAGGGCGGCGCGCCAAGATCGTCTACCGGTTGACGGCGGCAGGTAAGGAGCACTTCGAGGAGCTCCTGTCGCACACCGGCCCCGACACCTGGGAGGACGAGTCCTTCGCCGCCCGCTTCGCCTTCTTCGGTCAGACCGAGCGGGAGGTCCGCATGCGGGTGCTGGAGGGCCGTCGCAGCCGGCTGGAAGAGCGCCTGGAGAAGATGCGCGCTTCGCTCGCGCGCACACGGGAGCGCCTCGACGACTACACGCTCGAGCTGCAGCGACACGGGATGGAATCCGTGGAGCGCGAAGTGCGCTGGCTGAACGAGCTCATCGAGAGCGAGCGGGCCGGCCGGGACCAGAGGCGTCCGGGTCCGTCCGACGAAACAACACAATGAGGCCCTGCATCTCGCAGGCCTCGTCCGAGAACGAACAGGGAGCAACCGGAATGGGTTCGGTTCGCGTAGCCATCGTCGGCGTGGGCAACTGCGCCGCGTCGCTGGTGCAGGGCGTCGAGTACTACAAGGACGCCGACCCGGCGTCCAAGGTCCCGGGCCTGATGCACGTCCAGTTCGGCGACTACCACGTCCGTGACGTCGAGTTCGTCGCCGCCTTCGACGTGGACGCGAAGAAGGTCGGCCTGGACCTCGCGGACGCCATCGGCGCCAGCGAGAACAACACCATCAAGATCTGCGACGTCCCGCAGACCGGCGTGACGGTCCAGCGCGGCCACACCCTCGACGGGCTCGGCAAGTACTACCGCGCCACCATCGAGGAGTCCGCCGAGGCCCCGGTCGACATCGTCCAGGTCCTGAAGGACAAGCAGGTCGACGTTCTGGTCTGCTACCTCCCCGTCGGTTCCGAGGACGCCGCGAAGTTCTACGCGAAGTGCGCCATCGACGCCAAGGTCGCCTTCGTCAACGCCCTCCCGGTCTTCATCGCCGGCACCAAGGAGTGGGCCGACAAGTTCACCGAGGCCGGCGTCCCGATCGTCGGTGACGACATCAAGTCCCAGGTCGGCGCGACCATCACGCACCGCGTCATGGCCAAGCTGTTCGAGGACCGCGGTGTCATCCTGGACCGCACCATGCAGCTGAACGTCGGCGGCAACATGGACTTCAAGAACATGCTCGAGCGCGAGCGCCTGGAGTCCAAGAAGATCTCCAAGACGCAGGCCGTCACCTCCCAGATCCCCGACCGGGAGCTCGGCGAGAAGAACGTCCACATCGGCCCGTCGGACTACGTCGCGTGGCTCGACGACCGCAAGTGGGCGTACGTCCGCCTCGAGGGCCGCGCCTTCGGTGACGTCCCGCTGAACCTCGAGTACAAGCTCGAGGTGTGGGACTCCCCGAACTCCGCGGGTGTCATCATCGACGCCGTGCGCGCTGCGAAGATCGCCAAGGACCGCGGCATCGGCGGCCCGATCCTCTCGGCCTCCTCGTACTTCATGAAGTCCCCGCCGGTCCAGTACTTCGACGACGAGGCCCGCGAGAACGTCGAGAAGTTCATCAAGGGCGAAGTCGAGCGCTGAGCCACTTCCCGGGCGTCCGTGCGACGCCTGGCTCCGGCTGCTTCCGCGGAGGGTCCCCGGGCAATCTGCCCGGGGACCCTCCGCGTATGTGACCCTTGCCCTCATGCCTGCCGTACGGGATCTGCGCGTGCTCCTGCGCCTGAGGGACTTCCGCGCTCTGCTCGGCGTGCGGCTGCTCTCCCAGGCGGCCGACGGCGTCTACCAGGTCGCGCTCGCCACCTACGTGGTCTTCTCGCCGGAGAAGCAGACGAGCCCCGCGGCCATCGCCTCCGCCATGGCGGTCCTGCTCCTGCCCTACTCGGCGATCGGACCCTTCGCAGGGGTCCTGCTCGACCGCTGGCGGCGACGGCAGATCCTGCTCCACGGCAACCTGCTGCGGGCCCTCCTCGCCTGTGTCACGGCCGTGCTGATCGTCGCCCGCGTGCCGGACTGGCTCTTCTACGCCTCCGCGCTGTCGGTGACCGCCGTCAACCGCTTCGTCCTGGCCGGTCTCGCCGCCTCCCTTCCCCGAGTCGTCCGCGCTGACCAGCTCGTCACCGCCAACGCCCTCTCGCCCACAGCGGGCACCCTCGCGGCGACCGCCGGGGGCGGGCTGGCCTTCCTCCTGCAACTGCTGGCCGCCGGTTCGAACGCCTTGGTCGTGCTCGTCGGCGCCGCCTTCTACCTCTGCGCCGCCCTGGTCTCCCTCCGCCTGGCCGTCGGGCTCCTCGGCCCCGACCGCACGCCCGGAGACGAGCACCCCTCCCTCTGGGAGGGCGCGGTCCTCACCGTCCGCGGCATGGCGCAAGGACTGCGGCACCTGTCCGAGCGGCGGGAGGCCGCGTACGCGCTGACGGCCATGACCCTGATGCGCTTCTGCTACGGGGCGCTGACGGTGATGCTGCTGATGCTGTGCCGCTACGCCTGGTCGGACACCGAGGCGGACGGCCTGGCCCTGCTGGGCGTGGCCGTAGGGGTCTCCGGCGCGGGCTTCTTCGCGGCCGCGGTGGTCACTCCCTGGGTGGTGAGCCGGATCGGTCCCCGGGGCTGGATCACGGCCTGCGCCGCCGGTGCGGCCCTCCTGGTGCCGGCGCTGGGACTGTTCTTCGCACCGGGGCCGTCCCTCGTCGCCGCCTTCGTCCTGGGGCTGGCCACACAGGGCGCGAAGATCTCCACCGACACCATCGTGCAGTTCCGCGTCGACGACGCCTTCCGCGGCCGGGTGTTCTCCCTCTACGACGTGCTGTTCAACGTGGCCTTCGTGGGTGCGGCGGCCGTGGCCGCGCTGATGCTGCCGCCCGACGGCCGGTCCGCCGTCCTCGTGGTGGGCGTGGCGGTCCTGTACGCGCTGACCGCCGCCGCGCTCATGCGAAAGGGGCGGTGTTTCACGTGAAACACGACGCGCTGTTTCACGTGAAACATCGCCCCCTCCGACTGGGGCACGGGGCTCAGCTCTGCGCGGCCCACCACTCCTTGAGCGCCGCGACGGCCTTGTCGTGCTCCATCGGGCCGTTCTCCAGCCGCAGGTCCAGCAGGAAGGCGTAGGCCTTGCCGATCACCGGCCCGGGCCCGACGCCCAGCACCTGCATGATCTCGTTGCCGTCCAGATCGGGCCGGATCGCGTCGAGCTCCTCCTGCTGCTTGAGCTGTGCGATCCGCTCCTCCAGGCCGTCGTAGGCCCGGGAGAGAGCGTTGGCCTTGCGCTTGTTGCGCGTGGTGCAGTCGGAGCGGGTCAGCTTGTGCAGGCGCTCCAGCAGCGGGCCGGCGTCGCGGACGTAGCGGCGCACGGCCGAGTCGGTCCACTCGCCCTCGCCGTAGCCGTGGAAGCGCAGGTGCAGCTCCACCAGCCGGGACACGTCCTTGATCATGTCGTTGGAGTACTTCAGCGCGGTCATGCGCTTCTTGGTCATCTTCGCGCCCACCACCTCGTGGTGGTGGAAGGAGACCCGGCCGTCGGTCTCGAACCGGCGGGTGCGCGGCTTGCCGATGTCGTGGAGCAGCGCGGCGAGCCGCAGTACCAGGTCGGGACCGTCCTCCTCCAGGTCGATCGCCTGCTCCAGCACGGTCAGCGAGTGGTGGTAGACGTCCTTGTGCCGGTGGTGCTCGTCGCTCTCCAGCCGCAGCGCCGGCAGCTCGGGCAGCACATGGGCGGCGAGGCCGGAGTCGACCAGCAGCCCCAGGCCCTTGCGCGGGTGGTCGGACAGCAGCAGCTTGTTCAGCTCGGCCTGGATCCGCTCGGCCGAGACGATCTCGATCCGGTCGGCCATGGCAGTCATGGCCTCGACCACCTCGGGGGCCACCTCGAAGTCCAGCTGCGCGGCGAACCGGGCCGCGCGCATCATCCGCAGCGGGTCGTCGGAGAAGGACTCCTCCGGGGTTCCGGGCGTGCGCAGGATCCGGGCGTCCAGATCCTGAAGACCACCGTGCGGGTCGATGAACTCGAGCTCCGGAAGGGCCAGGGCCATCGCGTTGACCGTGAAGTCGCGGCGGACCAGGTCCTCCTCGATGGAGTCGCCGTAGGAGACCTCGGGCTTGCGCGAGGTCCGGTCGTACGCCTCGGACCGGTACGTGGTGACCTCGATCTGGAAGCCGCCCCGCTGGCAGCCGATCGTGCCGAACGCGATCCCGACGTCCCACACCGAGTCCGCCCACGGGCGGACGATCTTCAGCACGTCCTGAGGACGGGCGTCGGTGGTGAAGTCGAGATCGTTGCCGAGGCGGCCCAGCAGGGCGTCACGGACCGAGCCGCCGACCAGGGCGAGGCGGAAACCGGCCTCCTGGAACCTGCGGCCGAGCTCCTCGGCGGCAGGGGCGACCCGCAGCAGCTCACTCACCGCGTGGTGCTGCACCTGGTCGAGGGCACGGGCATTGTCTTCGTTGGCGTTCGGCACAACAGAAAAGGGTACGTCCCCCGCCCGCCCCGAGCGCCCCCGTTTACGGCGACCCCGGTAGGGCACGTCCCCCGGCCCGGCCCGATCATGTGGAGCAAGGCGCGGCACTCGCGCACAGTGGGTCTCGTTACCATGCGTGGACGCACAACCGACGACCACTGACACTTCGAGGGACGGGCGAGCGCGTGGCCGAGGCGGCAGTCATCCAGGGGGCTTCCCCCGCTCCTGCCCGCCGCCGCTGGCTGCGGCGCGCGGTCGTCCTGCTGGCCGGGACGCCCGTACTCGCCGCGTTGATCTACGCTCCCGCCCAGCGTGCCCAGGCCGCCGAGTCGGACGCGGGCACCGTGGACGTCCAGCTGGACACTCTCACCCCCAGCGCGCCGGTCAAGGGCGACACGCTGACGATCTCCGGCACGGTGGTCAACACCGGCCGTGAGCCGGTCACGGACGCCCGCGTGGGTCTGCGGGTGGGCTCGCCCCTGCCGGACCGGGAGGCGATCGACGAGGCGGCCGAGCGGGGCGAGTACCGGCCCGGTACCGACGGCAAGGAGATCGATCCGGCGTTCGCCGTGAAGTTCCCCTCCCTGCCCGGCAAGGCCGGCCGGCACTTCGAGATCAGGGTGCCCGTCAACAAGCTGGAGCTCGACAAGGACGGCGTCTACCAGCTCGGGGTCTCCGTCTCCGGGTCGACCGGCCGCTCCGGGGAGCAGGTCCTCGGCATAGAGCGGACCTTCCTGCCCTGGCAGCCGGAGGCGGCCTCCAAGCGGTCCCAGCTGAGCTATGTGTGGCCGCTGATCTCCAGCACCCACCTGACTGCCGAGACCGGCTCCGACGAGCTCCAGACGCCCGTCTTCGGCGACGACGACCTCGCCGCCGAGCTGGCCCCCGGCGGACGCCTGGAGCGGATGGTGACCCTGGGCAAGGAGCTGCCCATCACCTGGGTCATCGATCCCGACCTGCTCTACACGGTCGACGCGATGACGAAGGGCTACCGGGTACGGCTGCCCGACGGCCGCACGGTCCCCGGCCGGAACAAGGCCGTCGCCGAGAAGTGGCTGAGCTCGCTGGAGACGGCCGTACAGGGCAAGAAGGTCGTCGCGCTGCCGTTCGCCGACCCCGACCTCGCCTCGCTCGCCCACCACGGCAAGGACGTCTCGGGCACGCTGGGCCAGCTGCGGCCCGCCACCGACAAGGCCAAGCAGGCTGTCGAGACCGTCCTGCACGTCACTCCCTCCACGGACTTCTCCTGGCCGGTGGACGGCGCGATCGACCCGGCCATCGTGAACGTCGCCACCTCGGCCGGCGCCCACAACGTGCTCACCCGCAGTGACAGCCTCACGGAGACCAGCGGCCTGGGCTACACCCCCTCGGCGGCCCGTCCCATCGGCGCGGGCGCCACCGCCGTCGTCGCCGACGCCCGGCTGTCCACCGCGTTCCAGGGCGACATGCTCCAGGCCGGGAACTCCGTGCTCGCGGTGCAGCGCTTCCTCGCCCAGAGCCTGGCCCTGAACCTGCAGAACACCGACCAGCAGCGCAGCTTCGTGGTGGCCCCGCAGCGCATGCCCAGCGCCAGCCAGGTCCAGACGATGGCCGACGCTCTGCGGGCCCTCCAGCCCGGCCGCTGGACCCAGCCGCAGGACCTGGAGGCGGCGGCCGCCGCCAAGCCCGACCCGGGCGCCACCACCCAGGTCCCCGGCGCCGGCCAGTACCCCGACGAGCTGCGCAAGCAGGAGCTGTCGCAGGCCGCCTTCGAGAAGATCCGCACGACGCAGACCACCCTGGACCACTTCAAGGTGATCCTCTCCGCGCCCGACCGGGTGGAGATCCCGTTCGGCAACACCACCAACCGTGAGATGTCCACGTCGTGGCGCGGCCGTCCGCTGGAGGCCCAGGGCTACCGCGACGGCGTCCAGCAGTACCTGATCGGCCTGACCGAGCGGGTGCAGCTGATCCCCAAGACGGACACCACCCTCTCGGGGCACAGCGCGACCATCCCGGTCACCGTCAAGAACGGTCTCGTGCAGGACGTCCGCGGCCTGGTGCTGCGGATCAGGTCCGCCAACCCCACGCGCCTGATGTTCGGCGACAGCGGCGAGGCCCAGCAGGACGTCACCGTCCAGGCCCAGCACAGCCAGACCCTGAAGTTCACGGCCAACGCCACCGCCAGCGGCCCCGTCGAGGTCACCGCGCAGCTCTACACCAAGGACGGCGTGCCCTACGGCAAGGAACGCCGGTTCACCGTCGAAGCCACCGAGATCACCCCGACCGTGATGTTCGTCATCGCGGGCGGCATGCTTCTCCTCGTCCTGGCAGGCATCAAGATGTACGCCAGCCGCAAGCGTGTCGCGGCACGTGCCGCGGCCGAGGACACGCAGCAGAGTGATGAGACACCGGACACCGGAGCCGAAAGCGACGGCACGTCCGGCCCGGGTGAGACAGTGGACCGTTGAGCGATGCCGTGGCCGGTCGGCCTGGGGACGATGAGGTGGGGTTTCGATGAACGCGCCGTACGACGGTGACCGTGCGCAGGGCGCTGGCGTGCCCGCGCCCTCCCCGGGCACGGCCCCGGACGGCCCGGGCCCCGGACAGGTGCCCGCACCGGCGCCCTCGCCGGACCGGGACCCGTACGTCCAGGACGCCTACGACCGCGACCCCTACCGGGCTCAGGACCTCTCCGCCCAGGACCCGGTGACCGAAGCCCTCTACGACCGGGCCTCCCACCCCCCGCCGCCGCCCGGCACCTACCAGGAGCCCGGCCCGCTCTACGCGGCCCCGCCGGCCCCGGCCTACGCCCCCGACCCCAAGGTCTGGGCGCAGACCCCGCCGCCCGAGCCCGACGGCCCCTCCCGGCACCTGCCCTACGGGGACCGCCCGGCGACCACCCGGTTCGTGGGGGTGGACTCCCTGGTCACCGACGCGGCCGAGGACGAGCCGGAGCCGGATGCCTTCGCCCACCTCTACAAGGACCAGCAGGCCGCGCCCCGGGCCGCCGGCCCGGTCGCCGAGGAGGCGCCCGTCGCCGCCCCGGCGCCCGCCAAGCCGGCCGGCAAGGCGGCGAGCCTGCTGAAGTCCAGCGCGCTCATGGCGGCGGGCACGATCGTCTCCCGGATCACCGGCTTCCTGCGCACCTTGGTGATCGCCGCGGCCATCGGCGTCGGCACCTTCAACGACACCTACCAGGTCGCCAACACCCTGCCCACGATGATCTACGTGCTGGTCGGCGGCGGCGCCCTGAACGCGGTCTTCATCCCGCAGCTGGTCCGCGCGATGAAGAACGACGACGACGGGGGAGAGGCCTACGCCAACCGGCTGCTGACCCTCGTGGTGGTCCTGATGGCCGGCGTCACCACCGTCTGTGTGATCGCGGCGCCGCTGTTCATCACGATGATGTCGCCGAAGATGGCCTCCGACCCCCACCAGATGGAGGTCGCGACCGCGTTCGCCCGCTACTGCCTGCCGACCATGTTCTTCATGGGCGTGCACGTGGTGCTCGGCCAGATCCTCAACGCCCGCGGCCGGTTCGGCGCGATGATGTGGACCCCGGTCCTGAACAACATCGTCGTCATCGCCACCTTCGGCGCCTTCATCTGGGCCTTCGGCGGCTTCACCAGTTCCGGCGTGAGCAGCGCGACCGTCACCCCCGAGGGCGTCCGCCTGCTGGGCCTGGGCACGCTGCTCGGCCTGACCGTCCAGGCCCTGGCGATGCTGCCGTACCTGCGCGACGCCGGCTTCCGGCCGCGGCTGCGCTTCGACTGGCGGGGCCACGGCCTCGGCAAGGCCGCCCGCCTGGCCAAGTGGACGTTCTTCTTCGTGCTCGCCAACCAGGTCGGCCTGGTCGTCGTCACCCAGCTCGCCACCTGGGCCGGCTCCCTCGCGGAGAAGCAGGGCCACCCCGGCACCGGTATCACCGCCTACAACTACGCGCTGCTGCTGTGGCAGATGCCGCAGGCGATCATCACCGTCTCGGTCATGACGGCCGTTCTGCCGCGGATCTCCCGCTCCGCGCACGACGGCGACGCCGCCGCCGTCCGCGACGACATCTCCTACGGCCTGCGTACCTCGGCGGTCGCGATCGTGCCCTGCGCCTTCGCGTTCCTCGCCCTCGGCGTGCCGATGGCCACCCTGCTGTACGCGGGCTCCGGCGCCGGTGCCCAGAACATCGGTTACGTGCTGATGGCCTTCGGCCTCGGCCTGATCCCGTACTCCGTCCAGTACGTCGTCCTGCGCGGCTTCTACGCCTACGAGGACACCCGCACCCCCTTCTACAACACCGTCATCGTCGCCGGGGTGAACGCCGCCGTCTCCGCGCTGGCCTTCTTCGTCCTGCCGTCGCGCTGGGCCGTCGTCGGCATGGCCGCCGCCTACGGTCTCGGCTACGCCGTCGGCGTCGGTGTCGCCTGGCGCCGGCTGCGCACCCGGCTGGGCGGCGACCTCGACGGCTCCCGTGTGATCCGCACCTACGCCCGCCTCGCCGGGGCCTGTGTCCCGGCCGCCCTCGCGGCCGGCGCCGCCGCCTACGGCGTCACCCGGCTGCTGGGCAGCGGAGTACTCGGTTCCGCCGCTTCTCTCGCCGCCGGCACCGTCCTCCTCGCCGCCGTCTTCCTCGCCGCCGCCAAGCGCATGCGGATCGAGGAACTCAACGCCATGGTGGGGATGGTGCGAGGACGTCTGGGGCGCTGATGCGCACAACCATCGCCACCTTTCGCGTGTCGTGCATAGCGGTGGACTGTGGGCACAATTGGCTTGGCTTCGCAGACTGGCCGACAGCGTGCAACGGATGGGGAGGCAGGAACGACGGTGGCGGAACGTAGCACGGCTGCCGTCGACGTGGCCGACAACAGCGGCGAGAAGTCGCCGGCCGCGCAAGCGGCCAAGGCCACGGCCGACGGGGTGGACACCCAGGACGGACGAGCCCCGGACGAACCCATGCCCGAACCGGACCGCGAGCGGACCCCGGCGGCCACCACCGCCGCTCCCGAACTCCACAGCGGCCACAAACTCGCCAGACGCTACCGACTCGAAGAGTGCGTCACCCGTCTGGACGGATTCAGCAGCTGGCGTGCGATGGACGAGAAGCTGCGCCGGGCCGTGGGCGTCCACCTGCTGCCCGCCGACCACCCCCGTGCCCGCGGGGTCCTCGCCGCGGCCCGCTCGGCCGCCCTGCTCGGCGACCCCCGGTTCGTCCAGGTCCTCGACGCCGTCGAGGAGAACGACCTCGTCTACGTCGTCCACGAATGGCTGCCCGACGCCAGCGAGCTGACCGCCGTCCTCGCCTCCGGACCACTGGAGCCCCACGAGGCCTACCAGCTGGTCAGCCAGGTCTCCCAGGCCATGACCGCCGCCCACCGCGAGGGCCTGGCCCATCTGCGGCTCACCCCCAGCGCCATACTGCGCACCTCCACCGGCCAGTACCGGATCCGCGGTCTGGCCGTGAACGCCGCGCTGCGCGGCATCACCAGCGACACCCCGCAGCGCACCGACACCGAGGCGATCGGCGCCCTGCTGTACGCCGCTCTCACCCAGCGCTGGCCGTACGAGACCGACGCCTACGGCCTCACCGGCTTGCCCAAGGGTGTCGGCCTGCTGCCACCGGACCAGGTCCGGGCGGGCGTCCACCGGGGCCTCGGCGAGCTCGCCATGCGCGCCCTCGCCAACGACGGGGCCACCGCCTCCCGGCAGGAGCCGCCCTGCACCACGCCCGAGGAGCTGGCCAAGGCAGTCGCCGCGATGCCCCGGATCCGGCCTCCGGAGCCCGCGTTCACGGCCCCGCCCGAGTACCAGCAGACCACCTACCAGCAGGGCAGCTACGGTCGGCCGGCGGTGCATCCCGGCATGACCACGGTCCTGCCGCACCCCGTCCCGCCGCCGTCCCCGCTGCAGAGCCGTACCGGCCGGGTCCTGAAGTGGGGCGTGGCGGCCCTGCTCATCGCCGCCCTGGGCCTGGGCAGCTGGCAGCTCGCCGGCACCCTGCTGGACCGGGTCAACGGCGACAGCGGCAACAGTGGTCCCACCCAGCAGAACTCGGGCAACGACGCCCCCAAGGACAAGCCGAGCAAGCCGCTCGTCATCCGCGACGCCTCCGTCTTCGGCCGGGACCCGATCAAACCCGCTGACGCGCGCAAGGCCGTCGACGGCGATCCCAGCTCGGCATGGATCACCTTGGAGTTCCGGGGTCACGCCAACTTCGGCAACCTGGACGACTACGACGACGGCAGTGGCGTCATCGTGGACCTCGGCGCGCCCCAGGACGTGACCGAGCTCAATGTGGACCTGTACAACGGCAAGCACACGGTCGAGGTCCTCGCCGCCGCCCCGGACGCCTCCTCGCCGCACGTGGCGAGCGACTTCTCCCAGGAGATCGTCAAGCTGGGCTCGTTCAAGAAGATCAACGCCAAGCTCGACACCCCGGTCAAGACCCGCTACCTGCTGATCCACATCACCCAGCTGCCCAGCAGTTCGGGCGGATACCGCGGCGGCATCAACGAGATCAAGGTCTTCGGCCGCGCCGACTGATCCCTCCGGACGGACGACGTCACGGGTCCGCCGCGCCATCGGTGCGGCGGACCCTCGTTTTCGTCCCCCCGGACCCGTACGCTCCCTCCCGGAGGGGAGGTGCGATGGACGACGCGACGACCGGCGAGGTCAGCGACCGGGACCTGCTGACCCGGCACATCGCCGGTGACCCCGATGCCTTCGGTGAACTCGTACGGCGCCACCGCGACCGGCTGTGGGCCGTGGCCCTGCGGACCCTGGGCGACCGTGAGGAAGCCGCGGACGCGCTCCAGGACGCCCTGGTCTCCGCCTACCGGGCCGCGCACACCTTCCGCGGCGAGTCGGCCGTCACCACCTGGCTGCACCGGATCACCGTCAACGCCTGCCTCGACCGCGCCCGCAAGGCCGCCTCCCGCAGAACGTCCCCCTTGGACGACACCGACCGCCTGGAGCGGCTCCTGGAGCCCCATGAGTCGGCCGAGGCCCCCGCCGAGCGGCATGACCTCCACCGGCAGCTCCTGGCTGCTCTGAGCACCCTTCCCGCCGAGCAGCGGGCCGCTCTCGTCCTGGTCGACATGCAGGGCTACCCGGTGGCCGAGGCCGCACAGGTGCTCGGGGTCCCGACCGGGACGGTCAAGAGCCGGTGTGCTCGGGGCCGGGCCCGGCTCCTGCCGATGCTCACTCATCTGCGCGCCGACAGCGGGGATAACACCGCGGTCGAGCGGGGAAGGAACCGGTCGCAAGGGACGCCCGTCCCACCAGCGGCAGAATCCAGGGATCCAGATGTGCTGAAGGGCGGAGGTGGACGAACGTGAGCCCCACACAGGGCGCGCCCGGTGCGATCCGGCACCCGGACGTCTCGGAAATCTCCGACCTCGCCGAGGGGCTGCTCTCCCCGGCCCGGACCGCGGAAGTACGCCGCCACCTGGGTGACTGCCTCCTGTGCGCCGACGTCCGCACCTCGCTGGAGGAGATCCGGTCGCTGCTCGGCACCCTGCCCGGGCCGCCCCGGATCCCGGCGGACATCGCCGGCCGGATCGACGCCGCTCTGGCCGCCGAAGCCCTGCTGTCGGCCACCGCGCCGGTGGACGAGGAGGACGAGGGCGCCGGCGACCGCCGCCCCACGACCGCGGCCGCCGAGCCCGCCCGTCATGTTTCACGTGAAACAGCTCCTCCCGTTTCACGTGAAACAACGCCTGCGCCGACCCGGCCCGCCGGGCGGGCCCGGGCCGGCACCGGACCGGGCCGTACCCGGCGCCGAGCCGTACTCGCCGGCCTGGTGACCGCCGCCGCTCTGGGCCTCGGCGCCGTCCTGATCCAGCTGCCCTGGGTCGAGCAGCAGCAGGGTGCTTCCCAGAACAGCACGGTCTCCGCCCTCCAGCCGCAGCAGGACGCCTCCTCCTTCTCCGAGGGCGGCCTGCAGGCCAAGGTCCAGGAGCTCGTGGGCGGCCCCGAGCGCAATCGTTCACTCAGCTCCGCCGAGTCCCAGCCCGGACTGGCCCCCGCCGAGCGCGAGGCACCGGCGGTGCCCGCCTGTGTCCGGGCCGGCACCGGACGCACCGAGGCGGCACTGGCCACGGAGCCGGGTACGTACAAGGGCGTCAACGTCCTGCTCGTCGTGCTTCCGCATCCTTCGGACCCTGCCCAGGTGGACGCCTACCTCGTCGACAGCAGCTGTGGGACGACACCCGCGGCTGCCCCCGGAAAGGTGCTGCTCACCGCTACCTATCCCCGCCGTTGAACGGGGCGGCCGGCATGTCGGGAACGTGTTCGGCCCGCCACACGGACAGCGGGGGAATGCCCGCGCCGTAGGATCCGTTGGGTGGGGTGAGAGTCCGCACCGGCCCCCCGGTAGGTAGCAGGTACGCCTGTAGAGACGAGGAAGAAACCCGTGAGCGACGTCCGTAACGTGATCATCATCGGCTCCGGGCCGGCCGGGTACACGGCCGCCCTGTACACCGCACGCGCTTCGCTCAAGCCCCTGGTCTTCGAAGGTGCCGTGACCGCCGGCGGCGCGCTGATGAACACCACCGAGGTCGAGAACTTCCCCGGCTTCCGTGACGGCATCATGGGCCCGGACCTCATGGACAACATGCGCGCCCAGGCCGAGCGCTTCGGTGCCGAGCTGGTCCCGGACGACGTCGTCTCCGTCGACCTGACCGGCGAGATCAAGACGGTCACCGACACCGCCGGCACGGTGCACCGCGCGAAGGCCGTCATCGTCACCACCGGCTCCCAGCACCGCAAGCTGGGCCTGCCCAACGAGGACGCGCTCTCCGGCCGCGGTGTCTCCTGGTGCGCCACCTGCGACGGCTTCTTCTTCAAGGACCAGGACATCGCCGTCGTCGGCGGCGGTGACACCGCGATGGAGGAGGCCACTTTCCTCTCGCGCTTCGCCAAGTCCGTCACCATCGTCCACCGCCGTGACAGCCTGCGCGCCTCCAAGGCCATGCAGGACCGCGCCTTCGCCGACCCGAAGATCAAGTTCGCCTGGGACAGCGAGGTCGCCGAGATCCACGGCGAGCAGAAGCTCACCGGCCTCACCCTGCGCAACACCAAGACCGGCGAGACCTCCGAGCTGCCCGTGACCGGCCTGTTCATCGCCGTCGGCCACGACCCGCGCACGGAGCTCTTCAAGGGCCAGCTGGAGCTCGACGCCGAGGGTTACCTCAAGGTGGAGGCGCCCTCCACCCGTACCAACCTGACCGGCGTGTTCGGCGCGGGCGACGTCGTCGACCACACGTACCGTCAGGCCATCACGGCGGCGGGCACCGGCTGCTCCGCAGCCCTCGACGCCGAGCGCTTCCTCGCCGCCCTCACCGACGCCGAGCACGCCGCGGCGACTGTCTGACCTTCCGCCCGGACCCTGTCCGGACGGCTCCCCACACACCCCGCAGTAAGAAGAAGGAGGCCGCTGTGGCCGGCACCCTGAAGAACGTCACCGACGCAGACTTCGACGAGGTCGTCCTCAAGAGCGACAAGCCCGTCCTCGTCGACTTCTGGGCGGAGTGGTGCGGCCCGTGCCGCCAGATCGCTCCGTCCCTGGAGGCCATCGCGGCTGAGCACGGCGACCAGATCGAAATCGTCAAGCTCAACATCGACCAGAACCCGGAGACGGCCGCCCGGTACGGCGTCATGTCCATCCCGACCCTGAACGTGTACCAGGGCGGCGACGTGGTCAAGACCCTCGTCGGTGCCAAGCCGAAGGCCGCCATCCTGCGCGACCTCGACCCGTTCATCCAGGCCAAGGCCTGAGCCGACGGCAGCTGAACATGAGGCGGGGCCGCCCCTTTCGAGGGGGCGGCCCCGCCTGTTTCTCAGAGCGGCCGGAGCGCCGGCTCCTTGCGGGCGGCTCCCAGCAGCCGGTCCAGGGCCAGCTCCACGTCTTCCTTCCATGACAGCGTCGAGCGCAGCTCCAGTCGCAGCCGTGGATGCACCGGGTGCGGGCGCACGGTCTTGAAGCCCACCGCCAGCAGATGCTCCGCCGGCAGCAGGCAGTGCGGCCCCTCCCAACGCGCCTCGCCGAAGGCCTCGATGGCCTTGAACCCGCGCCGCAGCAGATCCTTCGCGACCGTCTGCACCATCACCCGACCCAAGCCCTGCCCCTGGTAGCCCGGCACGATCATCGCCGTGATCAGCTGCACGGCGTCCGGGGACACGGGGCTGGTCGGGAAGGACATGGAGCGCGCCACATAGGCCGGCGGCGCGTACAGCACGAAGCCCACGGGGATGTCGTCGACATAGACCACCCGGCCGCACGAGCCCCACTCCAGGAGCACGGCGGAGATCCAGGACTCCTTCTCCATCTCACCGGTGCCCGCCTTGACGGCCGCCTCACCGCTGACCGGGTCCAGCTCCCAGAAGACGCAGGACCGGCAACGACTGGGCAGGTCCTGGAGGTTGTCCAGCGTGAGCGGTACCAGCCGACGACCCATGAGCGCATCGTATAAGGGCAAAGGGCGGGCCGCACCGGTTGACCACCGGCACGACCCGCCCCAGGACGACGGCCCGACTCAGCCCTGAGCGGTCCCCTGCTCCAGCACCCGGCCCTCGCCCGGCGCCAGCGTGGTCAGGATCCGCTCCAGGTCCTCCATCGAGGCGAACTCGACGGTGATCTTGCCCTTCTTCTGGCCCAGATCGACCTTCACCCGCGTCTCGAACCGGTCCGACAGCCGGGAGGCGAGCTCCGACAGCGCCGGCGAGACCCGGGCTCCCGCACGCGGCCCCTTGGCCCGGGCCGGACCGGTCGGCTCGGACTCCATCAGCTTGACGATCTCTTCGACCGCCCGCACCGACAGGCCCTCGGCCACGATCCGGTGCGCCAGCCGGTCCTGCTCCGCCGAGTCGTCCACGGACAGCAGGGCCCGCGCATGCCCGGCCGACAGCACACCCGCGGCCACCCGCCGCTGGACCGGCGCCGACAGCTTCAGCAGCCGCAGCGTGTTGGTCACCTGGGGGCGGGAGCGCCCGATGCGGTCGGCCAGCTCGTCGTGCGTGCAGTTGAAGTCCTGGAGCAGCTGGTCGTACGCGGCCGCCTCCTCCAACGGGTTCAACTGAGCCCGGTGGAGGTTCTCCAGGAGCGCGTCCAGGAGCAGCTTCTCGTCGTCCGTCGCCCGGATGATGGCGGGAATGCGCTCCAGGCCCGCCTCACGGCATGCCCGCCAGCGGCGCTCACCCATGATGAGCTCGTAGCGGTCCGGGCCCGACTGCCGCACCACCACCGGCTGGAGCAGGCCCACCTCCTGGATGGAGGTGATCAGCTCGGCCAAGGCGTCCTCGTCGAACACCTCCCGCGGCTGGCGCGGGTTGGGGGTGATCGCGTCCAGGGGCAGCTCGGCGAACACCGCGCCGGCCACCGCCTGCACCTCGGTCGCGGCCGCGGCGTGCGCCGTCTCACGGGCCACGTCGTCGACCGGCACCTGAGGCGCTCCCACCGGGGCGGGCGAGGTCAGCTTGGCCGCCGCGATGCCCCGGTCCGACGTCAGCACCGGTACGGCCGACGGGGAGGTGGACCCCGCGCCCGCCGCTGCCGGCGTCCTCTCCTGCGGAGCGGCCGGAATCAGCGCGCCGAGCCCCCGCCCCAGACCCCTACGTCGCTCACTCACTGGATCCCCTCCGCCATGTTCTGCGTGCTGTTCATGCCCGCGCCGCCCCTATGGGCGTTCCGGGCGTCGTACTGGATACCGACTCCGCGCAGCGCGATCTCCCGCGCCGCCTCCAGGTAGGAGAGCGAGCCGCTGGAACCCGGGTCATAGGTGAGCACCGTCTGCCCGTAGCTGGGCGCCTCGGAGATGCGCACCGAACGCGGGATGCTCGTCCGCAGGACCTCGTCGCCGAAGTGGCTGCGGACCTCCTCGGCCACCTGCGAGGCCAGCCGGGTCCGGCCGTCGTACATGGTGAGCAGAATCGTCGACACATGCAAGGACGGGTTGAGGTGGGCCCGCACCAGGTCGACGTTCCGCAGGAGCTGGCCCAGGCCCTCCAGGGCGTAGTACTCGCACTGGATCGGGATCAGCACCTCCGCGCCCGCCACGAGCGCGTTGACCGTCAGCAGACCCAGCGACGGCGGGCAGTCGATGAGGATGTAGTCGAGGGGCTGCTCGTACGACTGGATCGCGCGCTGGAGCCGGCTCTCCCGGGCCACCAGCGAGACCAGCTCGATCTCGGCGCCCGCCAGGTCGATCGTGGCGGGGGCGCAGAAGAGCCCTTCGACGTCGGGCACCGGCTGGACGACCTCCAGCAGCGGACGGCTGTCGACGAGGACGTCGTAGATCGAGGGCACCTCGGCGTGGTGGTCGATGCCCAGCGCCGTGGAGGCATTGCCCTGCGGGTCGAGGTCGATGACCAGGACCCGGGCACCGTGCAGGGCCAGCGAGGCGGCCAGGTTCACGGTCGTCGTCGTCTTACCGACGCCGCCCTTCTGGTTGGCCACCACCATGACCCGGGTCTGGGCCGGGCGGGGCAGGCCTTCGCCGGCCCGGCCCAGCGCTTCCACGGCCAACTGGGCGGCCCGGCCGATGGGGGTGTCGTTGTCGGCCGGAGCAGGCGATGTTTCACGTGAAACATCGCCGACCACCGACTCGGAGCGGGGACCGGGGACCGGATCGGCCAGGGGCCCCGCAAGGTTGGCGTCGGACCGCACGGATTCACTCTCCTCGACAGCTGGCTCGCGATGAACAGAGCCTGCCATGCCTTCGGGGTCGTGAACCAGCGGGGCCCGAACTCCTGTGGATGAATCCACCGCTGTGGACAACTCCGTCACCCCCGCGTCCTTGCGCTGACGCAGGGGCGTAGCCGCACGACCGCGGCTGATGATTCCGTGCAGCAGAGAGCGACGTTTCACGTGAAACACGATGCACGCGCGGGCAGTTCAGCCCGCTACGACACTCCGAAATCCATACCTATAACGGGCGTATCGGATCAACGACGCCGACGTACGCGTCCCGCGCGAGCCGCCTTGGCCCGCTTGGCCGCAAACCTCACCCCGCCGGGGCTCTCCCCGACCTCGACCCGCACCAGCGTGGACAGCGGGTCGACCACACCCTCACCGACGTGGAGCACCGAGGTCTTCACCACACCGAGCTTGGTCAGCGCGGTCTTGGCCTGGGCGAGCTCCTCCTCGGCCGTGTCGCCCTTGAGCGCCAGCATCTCGCCGTACGGGCGCAGCAGGGGAACGCCCCAGCCGGCCAGCCGGTCCAGCGGAGCCACCGCGCGGGCGGTGACGACATGCACGGGCGGAAGCTTGCCGAGCATCTCCTCGGCGCGGCCACGCACCACGGTCACATGGTCGAGCCCGAGCAGCTCCACGGCTTCCTGGAGGAAGGTGGTCCGCCGCAGCAGCGGCTCCAACAGGGTGATCTTCAGGTCCGGACGGACCAGCGCCAGCGGGATACCGGGCAGCCCGGCGCCCGAGCCGACGTCGCAGACCGTGACGCCCTCCGGCACCGCCTCGGAGAGCACGGCGCAGTTCAGCAGGTGCCGCTCCCACAGCCGGGGCACCTCGCGCGGGCCGATCAGGCCGCGCTTGACTCCCGCGTCCGCCAGCAGCTCGGCGTACCGGACAGCTTCCGGGAAGTGCTCACCGAATACCGCGCGTGCTTCCTCGGGGGCCGAGGGAAGCTCCGCTGCTGCCTCCGTCACGGGGACCGTCCTTCCGTACCGCTGTAAGACCTAGCTGTTGATGTCAGGCTGACAAACTTCGGCCCCGCCTGCGAGACAGACGGGGCCGACCACACTTCTGCTTGCCGGTCAGGCCGGGAGCACAACGACGAAGCGCTGCGGCTCCTCGCCTTCCGATTCACTGCGCAGACCGGCGGCCGCCACGGCGTCGTGGACGACCTTGCGCTCGAACGGCGTCATCGGGGCCAGCTTCACCGGCTCGCCCGACGCCTTGACGTCGGCCGCCGCCTGCGCGCCGATCGCCGCGAGCTCCTCGCGCTTCTTCGCCCGGTACCCGGCGATGTCGAGCATCAGCCGGCTACGGTCACCGGTCTCCCGGTGCACGGCGAGCCGCGTCAGCTCCTGCAGGGCTTCGAGAACCTCGCCGTCCCGGCCCACGAGCTTCTGCAGCTCACGTGCCGAGGAGTCGCTGATGATCGACACGGAGGCACGGTCGGCCTCGACGTCCATGTCGATGTCGCCGTCCAGGTCGGCGATGTCCAGCAGCCCCTCGAGGTAGTCGGCCGCGATCTCACCCTCCTGCTCCAGGCGGGTCAGGGTGTCGCCACCCTCAGCGGCGGCGGAGGTGGTGCCTTCCGTCACGGGATGGACTCCTTACTTACTTCTTGGACGAGGGCTTGGTGGGCGTCTGGCGCTGCGACTTGCTCTGCCTCTTCGGCTGCTGCCGCTTGGCGGCGCTGCCACCGCTCGCCGCATCCGCGTCCGCCGTGGCCACAGCACTCTTGATCACGGAGCCGTCCGCCTGCGCGGCCAGGCCCTGCTTGGTGAGCGCGGAGATGAACTTGCGCTCGTTGTCGTTGCGGTCCGGGCCCTTGGCGACGATCGCGGCGACGACCTTCTTCTTGCCCCGGCCGCGGACCTCGCCGTGCGAGGTGATGTGCTTGAGCAGTCGGGTCAGGTACTGGTCCTGCGCCTTGCTGCCCGGCGTCGGGTTCTGGTTGATCACGTACATCTGCTGGCCCATGGTCCAGACGTTCGTGGTCAGCCAGTAGACGAGGACACCGACGGGGAAGTTGATGCCCATCACGGCGAAGATCACCGGGAAGATGTACATGAGCATCTTCTGCTGCTGCATGAACGGCGTCTTGACCGTGAGGTCGACGTTCTTCTGCATCAGCTGGCGCTGCGTGTAGAACTGCGACAGCGACATCAGGACGATCATGACCGCGGTGACGATCCGGACGTCCGTGAGGGAGGCGTCCAGGGACGCGACCTTCTCCGGGCTGTCCATGAACTTGGCCGCGAGGGGAGCCCCGAAGATGTGGGCCTGCCGCGCACTGGCCAGCAGAGACTCGTCGATGACGCCGACGGTCTTACCGTTGGCGATGCTCGCCAGCACGTGGTAGAGCGCGAAGAAGAACGGCGACTGCGCCAGGATGGGAAGGCACGAGGAGAGCGGGTTGGTACCCGTCTCCTTGTACAGCTTCATCATCTCTTCGGACTGACGCTGCTTGTCGTTCTTGTAGCGCTCCTGGATCGCCTTCATCTTCGGCTGGAGCGCCTGCATGCCACGCGTCGCCTTGATCTGCTTCACGAAGAGCGGGATCAGGCAGATCCGGATCAGGATCACCAGGGACACGATGGACAGGCCCCAGGCCCACCCACTGTCCGCCCCGAAGATCGCCCCGTACAGCGTGTGGAACTGGACGATGACCCACGAGACGGGTGTGGTGATAAAGCTGAACAGACTGGCAATCGTGTCCACTAATCAGGCTCCTTGAGCATTGCGAGGTCGACGCAACGCACTGCGCAGCTGCTCGTGCCAACGCGGGCGTTTACGAGGTGGGACATGGTCCACACCGCCGGGCGACCACGGGTTGCACCGCAGGATCCGCCAGGCGGTCAGGACCGTTCCCTTCACCGCACCATGCCGGTCGATGGCCGTGTACCCGTAGTGCGAGCACGAGGGGTAGTACCGGCACACCGGCCCGAGCAGCGGACTGATCGTCCACTGGTACAGCTTGATCAAAGCGAGCAGCGGGTACTTCATCGACCCACGCCTCCCAGCAGCCGCTCCAGGGCGGCATCCAGGTCCCGGGCCAGATCCTCATGGCCGGCGTCACCCGCACCGGGCAGCGCCCGTACCACCACCAGGCTACCGGCGGGGAGCCGGCTCAGCCGATCGCGGACCAGGTGGCGGAGTCTGCGCTTGACCCGGTTGCGGACGACAGCGCTTCCTACCGCCTTGCTGACGACGAAACCCGCACGCGTCGGGGGAGCTTCCTCCCCCGGCCCGTGCGGGTCCGTTGCACCGCTGGTGCGTAGGTGGACGACGAGGAGCGGGCGACCAGCCCGGCGGCCTCGGCGTACCGCAGTCGCGAAGTCCTCGCGCCGCCTCAGCCGATGATCGGGAGACAGCACGACGTCATGATCCTGTTCGGATCAGGCGGACAGGCGGGCGCGACCCTTGCCACGGCGAGCAGCCAGGATGGCGCGGCCGGCGCGGGTACGCATACGCAGACGGAAGCCGTGGGTCTTGGCGCGACGACGGTTGTTCGGCTGGAAGGTGCGCTTGCTCACTCGGGGGCTCCAGAAATGAATCGTTAGTGGCGTGACATCGCCTGGCTGTCACCGTGCGCCCACGAGGAACTCGCGAGGTCGCCCGAGTGGACACCGCTAAACGATCACATTTGAGTGATCTTCGCCCATCGGTAGGCAGGCGGCAGCAGCCATCGACAACTCGACCTGGTTACGGTACGCGGGACTACGCCATCCGGTCAAACCGAGTGGTCACGGGGGTCCGCTGTGCACAGGCTGTGGACAACGACTTGAACCGTACCCGTCGCGCTGACTACCGTTGCCTGACCCCGGATTTTTTGTCCCGACCGTCCCATAAGAACCACACCTTCGTGGGACCCCTGTGAGAGAGCGTGCTCTGTGGCTGACGTACCTGCCGATCTTGCCGCAGTGTGGCCACGAGTGCTGGAGAAGCTCCTCGGGGAGGGTCAGCAAGGCATCGAACCCAAGGACAAGCAGTGGGTCGAGCGCTGCCAGCCCCTGGCGCTGGTGGCGGACACCGCCCTGCTCGCCGTCCCCAACGAGTGGGGCAAGCGGGTCCTGGAGGGCCGGCTCGCGCCGCTGATCAGCGACACCCTCAGCCGTGAGTGCGGCCGCCCCATCCGGATCGCCATCACCGTGGACGACTCCGCCGGCGAGCCCGCGCCGCCGGCCCCGCCGACCGGCGCCTCCCGCGACGGCTACGAGCCCTACGGCGGCCAGCGTCCGGGCGGCCACACCGGCCCCGGCGACGACATGATGCCCACGGCCCGCCCGGCCTACCCGGACTACCAGCAGCCGCGCCCGGAGCCCGGCGCCTGGCCCCGCGGCGGCCAGAGCGACGACTACGGCTGGCAGCAGCAGCGGCTCGGCTTCCCCGAGCGGGACCCCTACGCGACGCCGCAGCCGGGCTACCTCCAGCAGGACGGGCCCGGCGGGTACGAGCCGTCGTACGAAGCGCAGAACGGCTACGAGCCCAAGGCGTACGAGCCGTCCCCGTACGACCCGAAGCCCTCGTACGAGCAGCCCTCCTACGACCAGCAGCCGGCCTACGACTCCGCTCCGCTGCCCGCGCCGGGCCGCTCCGCCCCGCCCGGCGCGCCCGCGGGCGGCTCCTCGTCGGGCCCGCTGGAGCCGACCGCGCGGCTGAACCCGAAGTACCTGTTCGACACCTTCGTCATCGGTGCCTCCAACCGCTTCGCGCACGCCGCGGCGGTGGCGGTGGCCGAGGCGCCGGCCAAGGCCTACAACCCGCTGTTCATCTACGGCGAGTCCGGTCTGGGCAAGACCCACCTGCTGCACGCGATCGGGCACTACGCGCGGAGCCTGTACCCGGGCACCCGGGTGCGGTACGTGAGCTCGGAGGAGTTCACCAACGAGTTCATCAACTCGATCCGCGACGGCAAGGGCGACGCCTTCCGCAAGCGCTACCGCGAGATGGACATCCTGCTCGTCGACGACATCCAGTTCCTCGCGAGCAAGGAGTCGACGCAGGAGGAGTTCTTCCACACCTTCAACACGCTCCACAACGCGAACAAGCAGATCGTGCTGTCGTCGGACCGGCCGCCCAAGCAGCTGGTCACCCTGGAGGACCGGCTGCGCAACCGCTTCGAGTGGGGTCTGATCACGGACGTCCAGCCGCCCGAGCTGGAGACCCGGATCGCGATCCTGCGCAAGAAGGCGGTGCAGGAGCAGCTGAACGCCCCGCCGGAGGTGCTGGAGTTCATCGCCTCGCGGATCTCGCGCAACATCCGCGAGCTGGAGGGCGCCCTGATCCGGGTCACCGCGTTCGCCAGCCTCAACCGGCAGCCGGTGGACCTCGGGCTGACCGAGGACGTCCTGAAGAACCTGATCCCGGGCGGTGAGGACACCGCTCCCGAGATCACGGCGACGGACATCATGGCGGCGACGGCGGACTACTTCGGTCTGACCGTGGACGACCTGTGCGGCTCCTCGCGCAGCCGGGTGCTGGTCACCGCGCGCCAGATCGCGATGTACCTGTGCCGGGAGCTCACGGACCTCTCGCTGCCCAAGATCGGCGCGCAGTTCGGCGGCCGCGACCACACCACCGTGATGCACGCGGACCGCAAGATCCGCGCGCTGATGGCCGAGCGGCGCTCCATCTACAACCAGGTCACCGAGCTGACCAACCGCATCAAGAACGGCTGACGGCCGGCCCGGGGACGCTCCTCCCGGGCGGGACCCGCACGGCACTCCAAGGGCACCGCAAGGGCGCTCCCCGGACTCCGGGGGCGCCCTTCGTCGTCCCCGCCGGGCGACGAATCGGACGTTTCGCAGGGGGCGTGGGCCGGGCGGCGGGGCGCGCGAAGCCGGTCGCACGCCCCTGACCTGTTCGAATACGCCCCCGCGGAGCCAACTCATCCACAGATTGGGCGACTTTCTTCCGTCCACAGGGTGGGGACTGCCGCGGCCACCCACAAACTGTCCACAGGGACTCCTGTTGATGGATCATCCTCGCAGGTCAGCTGGCTGTGGATTTGTGCGCGACGATGATCCACAGGCTGTGGACGATCTTTTGTCCACAGGTCTGTCCACGGGCTCTGTCCACCGCTCGCCCACAGGTTTCGGGTCCCTGTGCACAGGATGAGGCCCTCACTCCACAGCCTTGTCCACTGTTCGGCAACGTCACCCGTCTCCTCACCGCTCGGAGTGAAAGGCGTCACACGGATGTGAACGTTTGGGCTGTGGAGCACTGGGGGAAAACTGGGGACACACCTGTGGAGCAATCCGGGTGTCCTGGGGACAGCCTGTGCAGAACTTTCTGTTCTCCACAGCACACCCCGGTTGTCCACCGGCGCCGCCCACAGGGGCAGTGGACAAAATGTGGCCGGTGACCTGCGAAAACGGGGTTATCCACGGTATCCACAGGCCCTACTACTACCCCCATGGACAGTTAGGCCGGTTTCCGTTTTCAAGCAGGGCCTGTGCACAAGTCCGTCGGAGGGCCTCCCCGGCACCTCGCTCACGACTTGACCGCCAGCCGCACGCGGTGTCGGTGCCGTACGTCAGACTGGTCTCCGGCATCGAGCCGACGACGAAGGCCAGCAACAGCAGGAGGCGGTACCGGTGAAGATCCGGGTAGAGCGCGATGTACTCGCGGAGGCGGTGGCGTGGGCGGCCCGTAGCCTCCCGGCCCGGCCGCCGGTGCCCGTTCTCGCGGGCCTCCTCCTGAAGGCGGAGGACGGCACGCTCAGCCTCTCCGGCTTCGACTACGAGGTCTCCGCCCGCGTCTCGGTCGAGGCGGACGTGGAGGAGGACGGCACCGTCCTGGTCTCCGGCCGGCTGCTCGCCGACATCTGCCGCGCCCTGCCGAACCGACCGGTGGAGATTTCCACAGACGGTGTACGGGCGACCGTGGTCTGCGGCTCCTCCCGCTTCACCCTCCACACCCTGCCGGTGGAGGAGTACCCGGCGCTGCCCCAGATGCCCACCGCCACCGGCACCGTCTCCGGCGAGGTCTTCGCCGCCGCTGCCGCCCAGGTCGCCATCGCCGCCGGCCGCGACGACACGCTGCCGGTGCTGACCGGTGTGCGCATCGAGATCGAGGGCGACCGGGTCACGCTGGCCTCCACCGACCGCTACCGCTTCGCGGTCCGCGAGTTCCTGTGGAAGCCGGAGAACCCGGACGCCTCCGCCGTCGCCCTGGTGCCCGCCAAGACGCTGCTGGACACCGCCAAGTCCCTGACCAGCGGTGACACGGTCACCCTGGCGCTGTCGGGCTCCGGCGCCGGTGAGGGCCTGATCGGCTTCGAGGGCGCCGGCCGCCGCACCACGACCCGCCTGCTCGAGGGCGACCTGCCCAAGTACCGCACGCTGTTCCCGACCGAGTTCAACTCCGTCGCCGTGATCGAGACCGCCCCGTTCGTCGAGGCCGTCAAGCGTGTGGCCCTGGTCGCCGAGCGCAACACCCCGGTCCGCCTGAGCTTCGAGCAGGGCGTGCTGATCCTGGAGGCCGGTTCCTCCGACGATGCACAGGCTGTGGAGCGCGTCGACGCCAAGCTGGAGGGCGACGACATCTCGATCGCCTTCAACCCGACCTTCCTGCTGGACGGCCTGAGCGCGATCGACTCGCCGGCCGCGCAGCTGTCGTTCACGACGTCCACCAAGCCGGCGCTGCTCAGCGGCCGCCCGGCCGTGGACGCCGAGGCGGACGAGGCCTACAAGTACCTCATCATGCCGGTCCGCCTCTCCGGCTGATCCTGCCGTCATCGCAGGTCAGGCCCGGTCTCGCAGTCCGCGGGGCCGGGCCTGAAGGCTTCGCGGCGGTGCCCGGCGTAGGCTCGGACCGGGAAGTACCGGAAGTACCGCCACGAAGTTTCGCCACAACGCTTAAGGAACCACCTGATGGAGCTCGGT
Organism: Streptomyces antimicrobicus; assembly: GCF_020532625.1. Lineage (GTDB taxonomy): Bacteria > Actinomycetota > Actinomycetes > Streptomycetales > Streptomycetaceae > Streptomyces > Streptomyces antimicrobicus. Next base: position 105,264 of record NZ_JAJAUY010000003.1, read on the forward strand.
CTCGTCGGTCTCGGCAAGATGGGCGGCAACATGCGCGAGCGCATCCGCCGCGCAGGCCACACCGTCATCGGATACGACCGCAACCCGGACGTCGCCGACGTCCACAGCCTGTCGGAGCTTGTGGACAACCTCCAGGCGCCGCGCGTGGTGTGGGTGATGGTCCCGGCCGGCGCGCCGACCCAGTCCACCATCGACGAGCTGGCGGACCTGCTCTCCCCGGGCGACGTCGTCGTGGACGGCGGCAACTCCCGCTGGACCGACGACGAGAAGCACGCCGCCGAGCTCGCGGCCAAGGGGATCGGCTTCGTCGACTGCGGCGTCTCCGGCGGTGTGTGGGGCCTGGAGAACGGCTACGCGCTCATGTACGGCGGTGACAAGGAGCACGTGGCGGCGGTCCAGCCGATCTTCGACGCGCTGAAGCCGGAGGGCGACTTCGGCTCCGTGCACGCCGGCAAGGTGGGCGCGGGCCACTTCGCCAAGATGGTCCACAACGGCATCGAGTACGCCATGATGCAGGCCTACGCCGAGGGCTGGGAGCTGCTGGAGAAGGTGGACTCGGTCACCGACGTGCGCGAGGTCTTCCGGTCCTGGCAGGAGGGCACGGTCATCCGTTCCTGGCTGCTGGACCTGGCGGTCAACGCGCTGGACGAGGACGAGCACCTGGACAAGCTCAAGGGCTACGCGCAGGACTCGGGCGAGGGCCGCTGGACGGTGGAGGCCGCGATCGACCACGCCGTGCCGCTGCCGGCGATCACCGCCTCGCTGTTCGCGCGGTTCGCCTCGCGCCAGGACGACTCGCCGCAGATGAAGATGATCGCCGCGCTGCGCAACCAGTTCGGCGGCCACGCGGTCGAGACCAAGTAACCCAGCAAGAAGCAGCAGAGCAGTTCGTAGGGCCGGGGGAGGTCGGCGTCCGTCATGCACGTCACGCATCTGTCGTTGGCCGACTTCCGCTCGTACGCCCGGGCCGAGGTACCGCTCGACCCGGGCGTCACGGCCTTCGTCGGGCCCAACGGCCAGGGCAAGACCAACCTCGTCGAGGCGGTCGGCTATCTGGCCACGCTGGGCAGCCACCGGGTGTCCTCGGACGCCCCGCTGGTGCGCATGGGCGCCGACCGCGCCGTCGTCCGGGCGGCCGTCACCCAGGGCGAACGCCAGCAGCTCGTGGAGTTGGAGCTGAACCCGGGCCGGGCCAACCGGGCCCGGATCAACCGGTCCTCGCAGGTCAGGCCGCGTGACGTACTGGGCATCGTCCGCACGGTGCTGTTCGCGCCGGAGGACCTGGCGCTGGTCAAGGGCGACCCCGGGGAACGCCGGCGGTTCCTGGACGAGCTGATCACGGCGCGCACGCCGCGGATGGCGGGCGTGCGCTCGGACTACGAGCGGGTGCTCAAGCAGCGCAACACCCTGCTGAAGTCGGCGGCGATGGCCCGCCGGCACGGCGGCAGGTCCATGGACCTGTCCACACTGGACGTGTGGGACCAGCACCTGGCCCGGGCCGGCGCGGAGCTGCTGGCGCAGCGGCTGGACCTGCTCAGGACCCTGGAGCCGCTCGCCGACAAGGCGTACGAGCAGCTGGCGCCGGGCGGCGGACCGATCGGGCTGACGTACAGGGGGAGCGCGTCCGCGGCCGGGGCGGTCAGCCGCGAGGAGCTCTACGAGGCGCTGCTCGGGGCGCTGGGCGAGGCGCGCAAGCAGGAGATCGAGCGGGGCGTGACGCTGGTCGGGCCGCACCGCGACGACGTGCTGCTGGGGCTCGGGGAGCTGCCGGCCAAGGGGTACGCGAGCCACGGCGAGTCCTGGTCGTACGCGCTGGCGCTGCGGCTGGCCTCGTACGAGCTGCTGCGCACGGAGGGCGCCGAGCCGGTGCTGATCCTGGACGACGTCTTCGCCGAGCTGGACGCGCGGCGCCGGGAGCGGCTGGCGGAGCTGGTGGCCGGGGGCGAGCAGGTGCTGGTGACGGCCGCGGTGGACGACGACGTGCCGGGGGTGCTGGCGGGCGCCCGGTTCGGGGTGTCCGGTGGTGAGGTGACCCGATGGTGAAGGGCGACGAGGGCGAGCCGCGCAAGGCGCCCGAGCCCTCGGGCGTGGACCTGGCGCGCCAGGCGCTGGCGGCGGCCCGGGAGCAGGCCCGCGCCCGGGGCCTGGCGGCCGGCGCGGGCGGGAAGAAGCGCGCGCAGCATCCGGGGCTGCGCTCGGGGGCCCGGGCCGACGCCCGCGACCCGATGCCGCTCATGGCGGCGCTGGAGCGGCTGCGCACCGAGCGGGGCTGGGAGATGCCGCTCGCGGACGCGGGCGTGATGGAGCGCTGGCCGCAGATCGTGGGGCCGGAGATCGCCGCGCACTGCGAACCGGAGCGCTACGAGGACCGTGAGCTCGTGGTGCGGTGCGATTCGTCGGCGTGGGCGGCGCAGCTGAAGCTGCTCGCCCCGCAGCTGGTGGCCCGGCTGAACAAGGAGCTGGGCCAGGGCACCGTACGGCTGATCAAGGTGCAGGGGCCGGGCGGCCGGCCGCGCCGGTACGGGCCGCTGCGCGCCCCGGGCAGCTCGGGCCCGGGTGACACCTGGGGCTGACGCACCCGCGGCCGACGGCACTGGACCCGGGGCACCGCCGCCGGTGGGCCCCCGCCCCTTCCCCGGTGGGCCCGGCCCCCACCGTGGGCTCGTTCGCTGTCCCGGTGGGCCCGGCCCGCGGCCCCGCCCGGCGCCGGTCGCGGCCCCCGCCGGGGCGGGCTTCGGAGCCCTCCCGTCGCCTTCCGGCCAGTGGTGTCCCTCACGGTAGCCGGAGGTTGACAGGCCGAAGCGCTCAATGCCCGCGTGAGCCTCTTGGAGCCCCGTCCTGAATATGGGGAGTCGGGAGAGGGAGGTTCAGGGCGGCACATGCGGACTCAGGTACCGGCAAACCCCCATTCATGTCAGCGCTACCGGTAGACTGGTGGTAAGTCCCGCCCGCTTGCGGGATCGCCGAGCAACACCGACAACGCAGATCGACGCAGCCGTTCCCGCCGGGCCACTCGCGCCGCCTGGGATTGACGGTCTGCGCTGTGCCAGAAAGGGCGCTTCGTGGCCGATTCCGGCGACTCCAACCAGAACAACTACGACGCAAGTGCGATCCAGGTCCTGGAAGGCCTGGAGGCGGTCCGCAAGCGGCCCGGCATGTACATCGGATCCACCGGTGAGCGCGGCCTGCACCACCTGGTGTACGAGGTCGTCGACAACGCGGTGGACGAGGCGCTGGCCGGCCACGCGGACAAGATCGACGTCACGATCCTCGCCGACGGCGGCGTGCGCGTGGTGGACAACGGCCGAGGCATCCCCGTCGGCATCGTCCCCGCGCAGGGCAAGCCCGCCGTCGAGGTCGTGCTGACGGTCCTGCACGCGGGCGGCAAGTTCGGCGGCGGCGGCTACGCCGTCTCCGGCGGTCTGCACGGCGTGGGCGTCTCCGTCGTGAACGCCCTGTCCAGCAAGGTCTCCGTCGAGATCAAGACCGACGGCTACCGCTGGACCCAGGACTACAAGATGGGCGAGCCCACCGCGGCCCTCGCCCGCAACGAGCCGACCGACGAGACCGGCACGTCCGTGACGTTCTGGGCCGACGGCGACATCTTCGAGACGACCGAGTACTCGTTCGAGACGCTCTCGCGCCGCTTCCAGGAGATGGCCTTCCTCAACAAGGGCCTGACCATCGTCCTGACCGACGAGCGCGAGTCGGCCAAGGCCACGGTCGGTGCGGACGACCCCGACGCGGAGGCCGAGGAGCAGCAGGCGCGCACCGTCACGTACCACTACGAGGGCGGCATCGTCGACTTCGTGAAGTACCTGAACTCGCGCAAGGGCGAGCTCATCCACCCCACCGTCATCGGCATCGAGGCCGAGGACAAGGAGCGGATGCTCTCGGTCGAGCTGGCGATGCAGTGGAACTCCCAGTACACCGAGGGTGTCTACTCCTTCGCCAACACCATCCACACGCACGGCGGCGGTACCCACGAGGAGGGCTTCCGCGCCGCGCTGACGGGTCTGGTGAACAAGTACGCGCGCGAGAAGAAGCTGCTGCGCGAGAAGGACGACAACCTCACCGGTGACGACATCCGCGAGGGCCTGACCGCGATCATCTCGGTCAAGCTGGCCGAGCCGCAGTTCGAGGGCCAGACCAAGGACAAGCTGGGCAACACGGAGGCCAAGACCTTCGTGCAGAAGGTGGCCCACGAGCACCTGTCCGACTGGTTCGACCGCAACCCCAACGAGGCCGCGGACATCGTCCGCAAGGCCATCCAGGCGGCCACGGCCCGCGTCGCGGCCCGCAAGGCGCGCGACCTGACCCGCCGCAAGGGCCTGCTGGAGAGCGCGTCCCTGCCGGGCAAGCTGTCCGACTGCCAGTCGAACGACCCGGCCAAGTGCGAGATCTTCATCGTCGAGGGTGACTCCGCCGGCGGCTCGGCCAAGTCCGGCCGCAACCCGATGTACCAGGCCATCCTGCCGATCCGCGGCAAGATCCTGAACGTCGAGAAGGCGCGCATCGACAAGATCCTCCAGAACACCGAGATCCAGGCGCTGATCAGCGCCTTCGGCACCGGTGTGCACGAGGACTTCGACATCGAGAAGCTCCGCTACCACAAGATCATCCTGATGGCGGACGCCGACGTCGACGGCCAGCACATCAACACGCTGCTGCTGACGTTCCTCTTCCGCTTCATGCGCCCGCTGGTCGAGGCGGGACACGTCTACCTGTCCCGGCCGCCGCTGTACAAGATCAAGTGGGGTCGCGACGACTTCGAGTACGCGTACTCGGACCGCGAGCGCGACGCGCTCGTCGAGCTCGGCAAGCAGAACGGCAAGCGGATCAAGGAAGACTCGATCCAGCGCTTCAAGGGTCTGGGCGAGATGAACGCCGAGGAGCTGCGCGTCACCACGATGGACGTGGACCACCGCGTGCTCGGCCAGGTCACGCTGGACGACGCGGCCCAGGCCGACGACCTGTTCTCGGTGCTGATGGGTGAGGACGTCGAGGCCCGGCGCTCCTTCATCCAGCGCAACGCCAAGGACGTCCGCTTCCTCGACATCTGAGTCGGTCCGTCGCTGACCGCCTGAAAGGACTTGAAGACCAGCAATGGCCGACGAGAACACCCCCACCACGACCGAAGCCGCCGAGCCCGCCGAGGAGGAGCAGCAGCTGCGGATCGAGCCCGTCGGGCTCGAGACGGAGATGCAGCGCTCCTACCTCGACTACGCGATGTCCGTCATCGTCTCCCGCGCGCTGCCCGACGTCCGCGACGGCCTCAAGCCGGTCCACCGCCGTGTGCTGTACGCGATGTACGACGGCGGGTACCGGCCCGAGAAGGGCTTCTACAAGTGCGCCCGCGTCGTCGGCGACGTCATGGGTACGTACCACCCGCACGGCGACTCCTCCATCTACGACGCCCTGGTGCGCCTCGCCCAGCCGTGGTCGATGCGGATGCCGCTGGTCGACTCCAACGGCAACTTCGGCTCCCCGGGCAACGACCCGGCCGCCGCCATGCGCTACACCGAGTGCAAGATGGCGCCGCTGTCGATGGAGATGGTCCGCGACATCGACGAGGAGACCGTCGACTTCACGGACAACTACGACGGCCGCAACCAGGAGCCGACGGTCCTGCCGGCGCGCTTCCCGAACCTGCTCGTCAACGGCTCCGCCGGCATCGCGGTCGGCATGGCCACCAACATCCCGCCGCACAACCTCCGCGAGGTCGCCGAGGGCGCCCAGTGGTACCTGGCCAACCCGGACGCCTCGCACGAGGACCTGCTGGACGCGCTGATCGAGCGGATCAAGGGCCCGGACTTCCCCACCGGCGCGCTGGTGGTGGGCAAGAAGGGCATCGAGGAGGCCTACCGCACCGGCCGCGGCTCCATCACGATGCGCGCGGTGGTCGAGGTCGAGGAGATCCAGAACCGCCAGTGCCTGGTGGTCACGGAGCTTCCTTACCAGGTCAACCCGGACAACCTCGCGCAGAAGATCGCCGACCTGGTCAAGGACGGCAAGATCGGCGGCATCGCCGACGTCCGCGACGAGACCTCCTCCCGTACGGGCCAGCGCCTGGTGATCGTCCTCAAGCGGGACGCCGTCGCCAAGGTCGTGCTGAACAACCTGTACAAGCACACCGACCTCCAGACGAACTTCGGCGCGAACATGCTCGCGCTGGTGGACGGCGTACCGCGCACGCTCTCGCTGGACGCGTTCATCCGCCACTGGGTGCACCACCAGATCGAGGTCATCGTCCGGCGCACCAGGTTCCGCCTGCGCAAGGCCGAGGAGCGGGCCCACATCCTGCGCGGTCTGCTCAAGGCGCTGGACGCGATCGACGAGGTCATCGCGCTCATCCGGCGCAGCGAGACCGTCGAGGTCGCCCGCGAGGGCCTGATGGGCCTGCTGCAGATCGACGAGATCCAGGCCAACGCGATCCTGGAGATGCAGCTCCGCCGCCTGGCGGCCCTGGAGCGGCAGAAGATCGTCGCCGAGCACGACGAGCTCCAGGCGAAGATCAACGAGTACAACGCGATCCTGGCCTCGCCGGAGAAGCAGCGCGCCATCGTCAGCGAGGAGCTGGCGGCGATCGTCGAGAAGTTCGGCGACGACCGGCGCTCGAAGCTGGTGCCGTTCGACGGTGACATGTCCATCGAGGACCTGATCGCCGAAGAGGACATCGTCGTCACGATCACCCGCGGCGGCTACGTCAAGCGCACCAAGACCGACGACTACCGCTCCCAGCGGCGCGGCGGCAAGGGCGTGCGCGGCACGAAGCTGAAGGAAGACGACATCGTCGACCACTTCTTCGTCTCCACCACCCACCACTGGCTGCTGTTCTTCACCAACAAGGGCCGGGTCTACCGGGCCAAGGCCTACGAGCTGCCCGACGCCGGCCGCGACGCCCGCGGTCAGCACGTGGCCAACCTGCTGGCCTTCCAGCCGGACGAGCAGATCGCCGAGATCCTGGCGATCCGCGACTACGAGGCGGCCCCGTACCTGATCCTGGCCACCAAGGCGGGTCTGGTGAAGAAGACCGCGCTGAAGGACTACGACTCGCCCCGGTCGGGCGGCGTCATCGCCATCAACCTGCGCGAGCGGGAGGACGGCAGCGACGACGAGCTGATCGGCGCCGAGCTGGTGTCCGCCGAGGACGACCTGCTGCTCATCAGCAAGAAGGCGCAGTCGATCCGCTTCACCGCGACCGACGACGCGCTGCGCCCGATGGGCCGGGCCACCTCCGGTGTGAAGGGCATGAGCTTCCGCGAGGGTGACGAACTGCTGTCCATGAGCGTTGTCCGTCCGGGTACGTTCGTGTTCACCGCGACCGACGGCGGCTACGCCAAGCGCACGCCGGTCGACGAGTACCGGGTCCAGGGCCGCGGCGGTCTGGGCATCAAGGCCGCCAAGATCGTGGAGGACCGGGGCTCGCTGGTCGGTGCGCTGGTCGTGGACGAGAGCGACGAGATCCTCGCCATCACCCTCGGCGGTGGTGTGATCCGTACGCGAGTCAACGAAGTCAGGGAGACCGGCCGTGACACCATGGGCGTCCAGCTGATCAACCTGGGCAAGCGGGACGCCGTCGTCGGCATCGCCCGCAACGCCGAGGCCGGTCAGGAGGCCGAGGAGGGCGACGAGCCCGAGGCGGTCGAGGGACAGGTCGAGGGACAGGCCAACGAGGCCGCCGAGGGCACGGAGTCCTCGGCCGGGGAGCAGTAGGAGCACAGCGTGAGTGGAGCCACGGGCGCCGGATCGGCCAAGACTGGAGCGAAGGGTGCCCGTGGCCCCGCCGCGGACTCCCAGGGGGCGACGACAACGGTGACGGACACCCGAGGGGTGCAGCAGCCGGGCACGGACGACGGCCAGGACCGGCACGCCGCGCAGCCCTACCACCCGCCGCAGGCGTACGCGGCGCCGGCCGGGCCGGGGGCGCAGCGCCAGCCGCGTCCGGCGGCCCGTACGGCGCCCCGGACGCGCAAGGCCCGACTGCGGGTGGCCAAGGCCGACCCGTGGTCGGTGATGAAGGTCAGCTTCCTGCTGTCGATCGCGCTGGGCATCTGCACCATCGTGGCGGCGGCGGTGCTGTGGATGGTCATGGACGCCATGGGGGTCTTCGAGACCGTCGGCGGCACCATCAGCGAGGCGACCGGCTCCAACGAGTCCAACGGCTTCGACCTGCAGTCGTTCCTTTCGCTGCCGCGCGTGCTGATCTTCACGTCGGTGATCGCGGTCATCGACGTGGTCCTGGCGACGGCCCTGGCCACGCTGGGGGCGTTCATCTACAACCTGTCGGCGGGCTTCGTCGGCGGTGTGGAGCTCACCCTCGCCGAGGACGAGTAGCCCCGTGACCTGCGATTTGGGAACTCCCGGGTCTGTGCGCTAACCTTCAGGAGTCAGCGCGCAGCGCGGCGGGGCTATAGCTCAGTTGGTTAGAGCGCATCCCTGATAAGGATGAGGCCACAGGTTCAAATCCTGTTAGCCCCACAGCACAGGTCACGGCCCGGCGGAGGAACTTCCGCCGGGCCGTTTCCGTTGGTCCTTACAGGTCGATCCCAGATAACCGAACGGTATCGATCGGTGTGTATTGTTGGGCCCCAGAAGTCCCCTACGTCAACGAAAGACGAGGTCGCGCGGTGAAGAAGCTTCTCCTGGTCGCACTGGCCGCCATCGGCGGGCTCCTCGTGTACCGCCAGATCCAGGCGGACCGCGCCGAGCAGGACCTGTGGACGGAGGCCACCGACTCCGTGCCCTCGGGTTCCGGTGTGTGAGACCGAAAGCTCCGAGTGTGACGAAGCCCCGGCTGCCGTAGCGGCCGGGGCTTCGTGCTGCGCGGACGCCGTCGGCAGGGCGGATCGGGGGCCGGACCCGGCCGACGCGGTGCGGCCGAGGAGGGAAGGGGCCGGGGCGGCGTTCGGACGGCCTCGGCGAGGGCCTTGTGCGCCCCGGTGGCGGTGCGGAAGCGAAGCGGCGGGGTTCGGGAGCGGCAGGTTCGCCGCGACGTCCCACAGGGGCGCGGGGCGCTTTCGAGGGGCCCGGGCGCGGCCGGGGTGCGGTAGTGCCCCAGCAGGCCGACGGCGAAGGGGCGGCGCAGAAGTCCGGGAGCTTGTGCGCCAGTTGCTCCGAGGGCGGTTCAACGGGGCGTGCCCACCCCGTGGTCGGTCTCGGTGAGCCGCCCGGCGAGGCCCGGCGACCCGTCCATGGTGAACAGGACCTTGTCGTCGTCCGCCGCCCGGCCGGCCGGGGCCGGCACGTGCGGGTGGTCGATCCGAAGGGCCTGTTCCCGTACGAGATGCAGCAGCGTGCGGGAGGCCGTTCCCCCGTTTCCCCCCGGTCCGCGGTCAGTTCTGGTGGGCCTCGTAGTGGGCCACCGCTTCGGCGGTGCGGCCCGCCCCGTAGACCCGGAGGAACTCGGCGAGTTCCGGGTGGGTGGGAGCGAGGGTGTCCGCCGCGTCGATGATGTCGCCGGCCGCGGCGACCGACCGCAGCAGGGACTGGATCTCACGGACCACGCGCTTGACCGTGGGCGCCCCCGAACTCGTGGCCGGCTGGCCGTTGTTGCTGAGGACGGAACCCCCCTGGGTCTTCTTGATCTCGTCCATCCGGTCGGTGGCCTCCGCGGCGCTGACGCTGCCGTCGGCGACCTGGCCGGCGAGCTCCTGGAGGGCCTGGACGCGCTGGACCACGGCCGGGTTGCCGATCTTGGCGCGCTGGCCGCTCATCAGCTGGGACAGCATGGGCGCCGACAGGCCGAGGACGGCAGCGAGGCGGGCCTGGTTCAGTCCGAGATCATCTATGAGCCGGCGGAAGAGGGCCCCGAGCGGCTCCCCGTACCAGCTGCGCTGAAGTTCTCTGGCTCTGGCCGTGGCCTCTTGCTGAACTGCGTCCACTCTTGGTACTCCCCTTCGCTGGTGCGAACCTCGCGAGCATCTTACGGAGAGTGGTCGCACGGCGGGAGTCCCTATCATTTTGCTCGATGAGGGGGTGTACCCGGTACTCTGGTCTGCGGAAGTGGCCACCCCTTCGAAGGGGCCGGTCACGTCCACTTCTCGGGGCTTTAGCTCAGTTGGTAGAGCGCTGTCTTTGCATGGCAGATGTCAGGGGTTCGACTCCCCTAAGCTCCACTGTGAACACCCCTCCTGGCCTGCGGAAACGCGTCCAGGAGGGGTGTTTTTCATTTCTCTGGCCCGGGCCCGTCACCAGCGAACCGGCCCCGGACGGGGGGTGTTTCACGTGAAACACCGGGCCGCCCACTCCGGCCCGCCGCCTGCCGGCCGGGCTCTGCCGACCGCGGGCCCCGCCCGCCGCGCCCGCCGGGAGCCCCGCGCCCGCGCCGGGCCCCGCGCCCGCGCCGGGCCCCGGACACGTCGAAGGGCCCGGACCGCCGCCGCGGATCCGGGCTCTTCTCCGGGGTGGCCTTACTGCTGCTGGTCGTCCGCCGAGCTGGACGCCTCGCGTTCCTTGGCGGCCAGCTCCTCGTCGAAGTTCGACTCGGCGGCGTCCCGGGACGGGACCTCCGTGGCCGCCGGGGGCTCCACCAGCCAGTCCGGGTTGGACTGCTGGTCCCACCACCTCCAGGCCAGGTACGCCGCACCGGCCAGCAGGCCGACCAGGGCGATCCCCTTGACCACCCGACCGGCCCGGGCGCGCCGCGCCCGTCCGCGCATCAGCTTCTCGACCTCGTGCGCGGAGACCTGGCCGCGCAGCGCCGCCAGGGCCGCCGTCGAACGGGACGCGGCCTCCTCCGCCATCGGCTGGGCCACGGCCAGAGCGTGCTCCAGGCGTGGTTGCGTGACGGCGGCGGCATGCCGGACCGCCTCACGCGTGCGGCAGGCCGCCCGGGTCGCCGCATGGTCGACGTTCGGCGGCACGTGCGCGCGCGCCGCCCTCATCCGGGGATGCAGATGGGTGTCGTACGCGGTGCGCGCCTGCCGCGACGCCTCGTGCGCGGCGTGGGCGACCATCGGGGCGAGACGCTCGTTCGCCTCGTGCGCGTAGTGCACGGCGGCGCCCTTGACGCTGCCCGCGTACGGTGCCATCGCGTCCGCTGCGTGCCGCGCCGTCTCCCTCGCACTCTCCGCTGCCGCGCGCACGCTGTCCTTGGGGGTCACAGGATCCTCCTTCTCGGTGGCGGACACAGTTCACCTTTCCACCCTTTGTCGGATCATGCCTGGCGGGGCGCCGACCGGCATGCGTGACAGGGCATACGGGTGGCCGTTTTCTCCTGGATTTCTCCGGGGTGCAGCACACCGTGCGAGGATCTGGGACCGACAGTGATGACGAGGAAGGCAGATTCGTGGCCCAGAAGCTTTACGCCACTCTGAAGACCAACCACGGCGACATCGAGATCGAACTTCTGCCGTTCCACGCGCCGAAGACGGTCCGCAACTTCGTGGAGCTGGCGACGGGCGAGCGCGAATGGACCCGGCCCACGGACGGGCAGAAGACCACCGAGCCGCTCTACGACGGCACGGTCTTCCACCGGGTCATCAGCGGATTCATGATCCAGGGCGGTGACCCGCTGGGCAACGGCACGGGCGGTCCGGGCTACGAGTTCGCCGACGAGTTCCACCCGGACCTGGCCTTCACCAAGCCCTACCTGGTGGCGATGGCCAACGCGGGCCCCGGGACCAACGGCTCCCAGTTCTTCATCACCGTCGCGCCGACCGCCTGGCTCACCCGCAAGCACACCATCTTCGGCGAGGTCACCGACCCGGCCAGCCGCAAGGTCGTCGACGAGATCGCCGGCCTCGCGACCAACCGGCGCACCGAGCGTCCGCTGGAGGACGTCGTCATCCGGTCCGTGGTCGTCGAGAAGCGCTGATCCGGGCCCTTCCGCGATGGACAGCGGCGCCGCCGCCCCGGACACCGGGTCCCGCTCCGCGCGGGACCCGCGCCTGGTCACCAAGGCCCTGGTCGCGCTGAACACGGCCGTCTTCCTCGCGGTCCTGGCGGCGCCGGGCCTGCTGCGGCCGGGCGAGTTGCTGGGCCGCTACGCCGAGACGCTCGGCGGCCCGGTCCACGGGGTGGCCACCGGGGAGTACCACCGGCTGCTGACCTCGGTGTTCCTGCACCAGGAGTGGTGGCACCTGGCGAGCAACATGATCGGCCTGTGGTTCCTGGGCGGGCCGCTGGAGGCCGCGCTGGGCCGGGCCCGGTTCCTGGCCCTCTACCTGCTCTCGGGGCTGGGCGGGAGCGCGCTGGCGTACGTGGTGACGGAGCCGAACGTGCCGACGCTGGGCGCCTCCGGCGCCGTCTTCGGGCTCCTGGGCGCCTTGGTCGTGCAGATGCGGGCGGCGCGCGAGGACCTGCGGCCGGTGGCCGTGCTGGTGGCGGTGCTCCTGCTGCTGAGCTTCCTCCCGCGCGGCGGCGAGGGGGCCTGGTCGGTGTCCTGGGAGCTCCATGTGGGCGGGCTGCTCACCGGTGTCCTGATCGGAGCGGGAATGTTCCGGACCGGAACGGCATCGGGGCGGGCCGGCGCGGGGGCCGCCTGGGGTGCCTGCGGCGCCGTGTTCGTGCTGGTGGTGGCGGCCGTCCTGATGCGGACGGCCGAGCTCACCTGATCACCGTACCGGCGTCAACCGGAAGCCGCTCACATACTTATCCACAGATCTTCTGAGTTTTGTCCTCAGCTGTGGACAGGGCTGTGGATAAGTATGTGCAGAAGTGGGCGCGGAGCGCCCTACTTCCACTGGGTGGAGACGCCGAAGCCGGCGGCGATGAAGCCGAAACCGACCACGATGTTCCAATTGCCGAGGGATTCGATCGGCATTTGGGTGTCGGTCACGTAAAAGACGACAATCCAGGCAAGACCGATGAAGAAGAGCGCCAACATCACCGGTGCGACCCAGCTGCGGTTGGTCAGCCTGATCGCCTGCGCCTGCCTGGACGGCGGCGGGGTGTAGTCGTCCTTCTTGCGGATACGTGACTTCGGCACGAGGGTCTCTCCTGTCGATGCGCTGGGGACCTTGCCTGCCCCGGGCGTCCGTTAGCGTAGTGGTTCAGTGGCGCCGAAGGAGAAGGGTACGTTGAGCAATTCCGACGACTCCTCCGTGGGTCCCCGTCGACGGGGCCTTTCGCTGCGGCCGGCCCGACTGCTGACCGCGGGCGTGTTCGCGCTCGCCGGACTCATCTTCGTCACGAGCTTCAACACCTCCAAGGGTACGAACATCCGGACCGACACCTCGCTGCTGAAGTTGTCGGACCTGATCCTGGAGCGCAGCCAGAACAACGCCGAGCTGGAGCGCAGCACCGCCACCGTCCGCCACCAGGTCGACGCCCTGGCCGACCGGGACGACGGCAGCACCCGCGCCGAGGACGCCAAGCTGGCCGCGCTGCGCGATCTCGCGGGCACCGAGCAGCTGGCCGGCAAGGGCCTGACCGTCACCCTCAACGACGCCCCGCCGAACGCCACCGCCCGCATCCCCAACGTGCCCGAGCCCCAGCCCAACGACCTGGTGATCCACCAGCAGGACCTCCAGGCCGTCGTGAACGCCCTCTGGCAGGGCGGCGCCCGCGGCATCCAGGTCATGGACCAGCGGCTGATCTCCACCAGCGCCGTGCGCTGCGTGGGCAACACCTTGATCCTCCAGGGCCGGGTCTACTCGCCGCCGTACAAGGTGACGGCGGTCGGCGACCCGGCCGCGCTGAAGAAGGCCCTCGCGGCCTCCCCGGCGATCCAGAACTACCAGCTCTACGTCAACGCCTACGGGCTCGGCTGGAAAGTCGACGAGCACAAGGCGGTGACTGTGCCGGGGTACTCGGGCACAGTGGACCTCCACTATGCGAAGCCCGTGGAGAGCAGCAGCCCCAGCCCCTGAGCGGCGGGCCCGCGCCGTACGGCTGGCGGTGCGGACCTTCAGCGAGGTGTGCCTGACGGCGGGCACCGTGATCGTGCTGTTCGTGGCGTACCTGCTGCTGTGGACCGGGGTCCGGGCGGACCGCGCGGCGGCCGCCGAACGCGAGCGGCT